>DAOUHG010000231.1:0-46362 GCA_034428835.1 Dehalococcoidia bacterium | reverse complement strand
CCGACAAAACGGAAATGTTGGTTTCGGATGCAGATGTCACTTCACGGCTCCCGGTTCTCGAAGAAATGTGCCCACTTAACGGCTACCCCAATCATATCATGCCACCTCATGGCGAGGGTCGGCGAGGGTTGCGTATTGCCCCTTTATTGGCTATATTGGGCAAGCTTGCAGGAGCCTCTTTCATCGGAGGCGCGACTTGTCATTGGCAGGACTCTGGAACACGGACGGTGAGCCTTCGAGCCTCTGCTGGCCGGTGTGGATAAACGGAAGGAGCAGAACAGCATGACGACCTCCAACAGCAGAATTGGCGAGGTGGTTCTTGACGTTCAGGACTTGCGAACATACTTCGTAACGCGCTGGGGCGTTGTGAAAGCGGTTGACGGCTTAAGCTTTCAGTTAAGACGCGGTGAAACGCTTGGCATCGTTGGCGAGTCCGGCTCAGGCAAATCGGTTACTTCTCTGTCCATTATGCGCTTGGTGCCGTCGCCCCCCGGCCACATCGTTGGAGGGCGAGTCCTGCTCGAGGGCGAGGACATCTTGACTCTCGACGAAGGGGAGATGGAGAAGGTCCGCGGCAGTCGAATAGGCATGGTGCTGCAGGACCCCATGACTGCACTTAACCCGGTCTTCGATATTGAAGACCAGGTCGGAGAGGCTCTGAAGATCCACAAGGGACTCGGAGGCGAGGCGCTAAAGGCCACGGTCATTGACATGTTGAGGAGGGTGAGGATTCCGGCACCAGAGGTCAGGATCAAGGACTACCCTCACCAGCTTTCGGGCGGCATGCGCCAGCGCGTGGTCGGAGCTATTGGCATCTCTTGCGACCCAGTCGTGCTGATTGCCGATGAGCCAACGACATCCCTCGATGCCACTATTCAGGCGCAGTACCTGAGACTACTCCGCGAGCTTCAGGAGTCCACTGGCGTGGGCATCATTTTCATCACGCACGATTTTGGCATTGTCGCCAAGATGTGCGACCGTGTCGCTGTGATGTACGCGGGTAAGATCGTCGAACAGGGAGATGTCCGTCAGATATTCAACAACCCTTCACACCCGTACACTGAGGCGCTGATACAGTCGGTTCCCAGGATGGAAGAGACCGAAGAGCGCCTCTACTCCATTCCTGGGCAGCCTCCCGCCCTTTGGGACCTCCCCCAAGGATGCTCGTTCGCTCCGAGATGCCGGTACAGCTTCGACAAGTGTCTGGAGGAGTTCCCTCCCGACTTCCCGGTCGATGAGGGACAGCATGCAGCGTGCTGGCTGAGAGAATCCGAAGGCGCGGCTGTTAGCGCCGCCGCCGGCGACTAATTCTGATTGAGAGGTTGTGACTCATGACTAGCGGAAATGGCTCCAGTGGTGCGCTTCTTGAGGTTCAAGGTCTAAGGAAGTATTTCCCTGTGGGATCCGGATTCCTGGCTCGTAGCAAAGCCATGCTCAAGGCTGTGGACGGGATCAGCTTTCAAATCGAGCGGGGCAAGACATACGGACTCGTGGGCGAATCAGGATGCGGTAAATCTACTACAGCCAAGGTGATTCTTCAGCTTGAAGAGCCTACGGATGGCGTGTTCTTTTTTGAGGGTATGGACGCGACTGCCCTTAACCGGGAGGATACAAGGTACTACAAGTCCTGTGTCCAGGCGGTCTTCCAGGACCCATGGGCATCGCTAAATCCCAGAATGCGTGTTGGCGGCATCATTGGCGAGCCACTCGAGGTCAACAGCACGATGACCAAGAACGAGATCAGGACGCGCGTCGGGGGTCTCCTTGAAGAGGTCGGTCTACAGCAATATCAGGCGAACCTCTTCCCGCACGAATTCTCTGGCGGCCAGCGCCAGCGAATCGGCGTCGCCAGGGCGCTCGCACTCAACCCTAAACTCATCATCTTGGACGAGCCTGTCTCAGCGCTTGATGTCTCGATTCGCGCCCAGATCATGAACCTGCTTGAGGATCTCCAGGACGAGCACAACCTGACGTACCTGCTGATTGCACACCACCTGGCCACTGTGCGGTACATGTGCGACACGGTAGGTGTCATGTATCTTGGCCGGATCGTCGAAGAGGCCGAGACGGAAGAACTGTACGACAACCCGCTGCATCCGTATACACGGGCGCTTATGTCAGCGGCATTGCCCTCGCATCCGGATATTGAGCGTGAGGAGATCATCCTTATCGGAGAGGTGCCCTCGCCAGTAAGCCCGCCGGAGGGTTGTCACTTCCACCCTCGCTGTCCGTCTAGATTCGAGCCGTGCGCCGAGACTCCGCCAGTGCAGACCGAGCCGGTGCCAGGCCATCGAGTGGTGTGTCACCTCTACTAATCACCGACCATACAGGATAGATCAAGGGCGCGGCCGTCGAAGTAGTATGTGTTTCGGTCATCCTCTGGGTAGTAGATGGGTTCGTCGTGCAGCTTGCACCTGGAGTGTCCGCACTTTACCAGCCTGAATGACGTCGGGATGTTGGGAGTGGGGGATCAACGCTCGTGCTCATCGTGGGTGGGCGGAGGACCGGGGTCGGGAGGCTCTTCAGGCTCTGACTCGGCCTTGGCTTGAGCTTCTGCTCTGGCTTTGGCCTGCTGGGCCTCACGCTCGGCCTCCTCCCTTGCCCTGCGTTTACGCTCCTCAGCGACCTGCTTCCGGCGTTTGATCTTCGTGTCTATCATCGAGTGGAACCCGGCAAGTTCCTCGGTGGTGATGGCCTCGTCGCGTTCGGCCACGGCGGACTTGCAGCTGCAGCCGTACTTTGTGAGGAGCCTGGCTGCGGCGAGTCTGTGGCAAGTCTTGAAGCCGTCGCGTTCGCCCTGCATGACTTCTACGAGGAAGTCGATGACGGAGTCGCCGTTGTCGGTCTTGGTCTGGATTCTGTGAGAGAAGTCCATGGGGATGGTGATATCCGCTATCTAGCTCGTATGTTCTGTATTTGATAGTAGCGAGTGGCGTGGTTTGATTCAAGGGCAATCGTCTGTACGAACACTAGCCATGAGTTGCCGACCTCAGATACGATTGGCCTTACGACAGACGTGACAAGTCACTCTCTTATATGGAGGCATCAGATGGCGGAATTCGAAGGCATACTTCCAGCGATAGCGACTCCAATGGGGACCGATGGACGCTTTAACGAAGCGGCGTTCAGGGAGGTCATGGAGTTCAACATCCAGGCCGGTGTGGACGGTTTCTGGGTGGCCGGCGGCACGGGCGAGAGCGTTCTGCTGGACGATGACGAGAACATGGCAATTGCCAGGGCCGCCGCGGACCAGAACCGGGGCAGGATCAAGAACATCATGCACGTCGGAGCGCCGACGACGCTGAGGGCCGCGCGCATGGCGGAGAACGCGGCCGCGGCTGGAGTAGAGGCGATCTGCTGTGTTCCGCCGTTCTTCTATAGACAGTCGGACGATAGCATCGTAGAGCACTACCGAACTGTTGCGGCTGCGGCTGACGTGCCCCTGTTCGTGTACAACCTGCCCCAGTCTACGGGCGTCGAGATCACTCCCGAGCTAATGGCGAAGATCCAGGAGGGCGTGCCGCAGCTCAAGGGACTCAAGCACTCCTCGGTCAATTTCACCAATGTATACAACTGGGTGGACATGGGGCTTGACTGCCTGATAGGAAGCAGCGCCCTGATGCTGCCTGCTCTGACCATCGGGGCCAGCGGATGCGTCGATGGTCCTCCCAACATTGCGCCGGAGCTCTGGGTTGAAATCTGGCGGGCCTACAGATCTGGAGACTTGGAGCGTGCTGAGAAAGCTCAGCGCCGTGCGACCAGACTGACAATGGTGGTGCGCGAGTTTGGAATGCACGCTGTCATCAAGGCGCTGCTCAGCTACAGGCTCGGCATCGACGTGGGCGACCCCAGATTGCCTACCAAGCCGCTAACGCCGGGTCAGCGGGATCAGGTTATAGCT
Organism: Dehalococcoidia bacterium; assembly: GCA_034428835.1. Taxonomy (GTDB): domain Bacteria; phylum Chloroflexota; class Dehalococcoidia; order Lucifugimonadales; family UBA1123; genus VXRN01. The sequence continues at coordinate 42,461 of DAOUHG010000231.1, read as the reverse complement.
ACCGCAGAGGCAATAGGAGTTGGGCGCGTGGCAGTAGCGCAGTCCGATGACTGAGAATATGGAGTCTGAATAGAGGCACTGCGCGGAGGCGCATAGGGCTTCTTAAGTCCTCGATTCAGAAGCCTCGGTAGACACTTGCGACATTGACGGGCGGGTCTCAGACTCGCCCGTTTCGTGTTTGCAGACGATCCGTTAGCGCTCCTATCGATTGTGTCTGTCGAGGGGCACATTGCTGTATTGCTATAATTGTGTGGGTGGGGTCGTCTGATCGGTCAGTTCAACCGGTGTTGACAGCCGCGTGGGGAGTGAGAATTGATGCGTATGCCCGACATCTCAGTAGAGTATGTGCTGGCTGTGTTCGTGCGGTCGGGTCTCGGGCTGTTGTTTGGACTGTTTATGGGATTGGCGGGACTGATTGTGGCTGCCATAGTTTCCCCGGGGGGACTCTACTCTCTTCCGTTGTGGCTACTGGTGACGGCCATCGCTGTCGGATGCAGCATATCCGGGTCGCTCTCCTACTATAAGCTTGAGACCGCCTGGGATATCGTGGGGAAGCGTAGAAATAGGCGCGCTGATCGGCGCCTGGATAGGCGCGTGGTGGGGCGACGCATTCTACCCTGAGGGAGTGCGGAACGAAAGGCTTGTAGTCTACGGTGACTTCCGCTCTCCTCCGAATATGGCGCGCATAACCTGGTCCGCAATCGGTAGTTCCTTAGCTGGCGGGGTTTACTACGCATTCCGCGCGTGGAGATAACATGAGGTCTAGGAGTGAGAACTGAAAGTGAAAGCCCCTTGCCGAGCGTTACTACCCTTGCGTTCGATATTTTCGGGACAGTTCTCGACCTTACGGGCAGCCTGGTAGCGCCGACCGATCGCTTTCTCAAGGAGCTTAGATCGGATCTGACCGGCGTTGATTTTTATCCACAATGGCGTGCCAGGCAGAGGATCGAACAGTACCAGGACACGCTGGTCATGCTTGGACACAGCGGTTACCTTGAGACGTGCAGGCGTGCGCTAGCCTATGCGCTCCGAGCGAACGGAGTCGAGTTCCGGCCGGAACAGGTCGAGGAGTTCATGGCTGTCTGGCAGGACCTCAGTCCGTACCCTGACTCCTTGACAGGGCTCAGGCGGCTGTCGAAAACGTACCGTCTGGTGGCGCTGTCTAACGGAGAACCTGACTATCTCTTGCACCTCGCCCGGAACCGCATCGGTTTCGAATTCGACAAGATTATCTCTGTCGAGGAAGCGGGGGCATTCAAGCCTCATCCCGCAGTCTATCGTGCCGCTGCCCGACTCATGGACGTCGAGCCAGCAGAGGTGATGATGGTTGCCGCTCACTCTTTCGACATCATGGGCGCGCGAGCTTGCGGATTCAGAGGGGCCTATGTCAATCGCTACAAGCTGCCGTACGAAGACACGGACAAATACACGCCCGATCTAGTGGTCGAAGACTTCAGTCGTCTGGCGGATGTACTACTGGGAGAGGCTGAATAGTGGACGTTGGAACTGATCTCGCAGTCGTCGGAGGAGGAGTTGTAGGTACGGCAATCGCCTACTTCGCTGCCCGCAGCGGTATGTCCTGCATGCTCATTGAGAAGGGCGTTATCGGGTGTGGAGCATCAAATGCCGCTTCGGGTGTTCTATCGCCGTCTCCGGGTGAAGGCGACTATGCCCGACTCAGCCGAAGAAGCCTCGAACTGTTCCATGAGCTGGCTCCCCGGTTAAGGGATGAAGCGGGAGTCGACATCGAGCTTGAAGAGTGTGGCGAGTTGATTCTTGCGTTGGACGAGAGTGACGTGATCGCGCTCCAGGGACTTCGCCGCCAACTATCCGCGCTGGGAGCCGACGCCAGGTGGATCGAGTCTGACGACGTATTTCAGATGGAGCCCTATGTCAATTCCACTGTGGTAGGGGCTATCTACGGGCCGGACGTGTGCCGAGTCAACAACCAGCGCCTGTCCGATGCGCTTGCGAACGCAGCCGTTCAACAAGGCGCAGTCATAAAGCAGGGTACTGAAGTGACAGGGCTTCTAATGGACGAAGGACGGGTAACTGGTGTGAACACAAGCGAGGGGCCGGTCCACGCTGGAAGCGTTGTACTGGCGGCCGGCGCCTGGACCGGTATGATGGATTCGTGGCTTTACGGAGAGCACAGCCCGAGCGCCGCCGGGCAGCCTATGGTGAAGCCTGTCAGGGGCGTCAATCTAAATCTACAACCCAGGCAGGGCGGAATTCGAAGCGTGATTCACGGTTCATGGGGTTTGCTCGTGCCGCGCAACGACGGCTCGATGATAGTCGGAGCCACTGTTGAAGAAGTAGGGTTCGACTCTAGAGTGACTGCTGGCAACGTCCACTCCATCTTGGGATTGGGCGCGGCTCTCGTCCCATCGCTGAGGGACGCCGACTTCAACTGGGGACTTGCCGGTCTCAGGCCGGGTTCGGCCGACGACATGCCGATCATAGGGCCTCTGCCAGACTACGACAATGTCTACGTGGCCTCAGGTCATTTCAGAAATGGCATACTTCTAAGTCTCGCCACAGGTGAAGCCATCGCTGGTATGCTTGACGGCAGTCTGGAAGATCGTCTTACTTCATTCAGCCCGGCCAGGTTTCTTTAGCGGGGTAGGGGCGACTGCAATTGGTCGCTAGTGGGAGACTGTTCGAGTCTCGGGAGGCACGTATGTCAGTCAAGATTGGCGTTGGCTTCGGTGGATGGCCGTTTCCATCTGGGGATCCTGAGCACCTGTGGGAGTACACTGACTCGTGTGAGCGACTCGGTGTGGACTCCCTTTGGCTAAGCGATCGCATAGTGTCCGAAGTAGTCAACATGGAGCCTCTGATCGCGCTGTCGTTCATCGCGGCTCGGACCAGAAACCTCAAATTCGGAACGAATGTGATTGCGCTCCCGCTGCGGAATCCCACGATCCTCGCAAAGGAGATCGCCACGCTCGACTACCTTTCAGGCGGACGGTCACTACCGGCCGTCGGACTCGGTACCGGCGACGAGCGAGAATACGAGGCTTGCGGCGTTCCCAAGCGCCAGCGTGGAGGCAGGACGGACGAGGCCATCGAAGTAATGAGGCTACTGTGGTCCCAGGACGATGTCTCATTCGAAGGGCGCTATTTCACTCTACGAAACGTTACGATCCAGCCCAAGCCTGTGCAGGCAGAACTGCCCCCGATTTGGATTGGCGGGCGAAGCGAGTTTGCCATCAAGCGTACTGCTAGGATCGGTGATGGCTGGCTGGTGTCGCAGGCAACTCCTGAAGAGGTAGACGAAGGCGTTTCGCAGATCAAGTCCATGGCCCCCGAATTCGGCAACGAAATTGAGGACGATCACTACGGGGCACTTTTCAGCTACTGTATCGCCGACACCTATGAGGAGGCCCGTCGAATCGCGGAGCCCTATATGCTACGGCGAAGGACCGATGTGGACTACGATGGTTTCTCCGCTTTCGGCACAGCCGACCGTGTGAGGGAACTGATTGACGAATACATTGACGCCGGCGCAACCAAGTTCGTCGCTCGGCCCGCCTGTCCTCCGGAGATGATGATGGACCAGCTTGAAGCGCTCGGGAGCGACGTGATTCCGGTCTATCACTGACTAGAGTAACCTGAAGGAGCCGCACCGTGGCAGATCACACGATCCGGGTCGGTGATGCGAGGATTACCTCGGTCACCGATGGGCACATCCACTTCCAACCGTCCGACTTCTTCCCATCAATCGATGCCTCGGAGTGGACGCCCTACCAGGACCAGCTCACCGATGAGGGGCTAATCAGGATGAATGTCGGGTCCTTTGTGGTCAGTCTTGGTGATCGCACTTGTCTGATCGACACCGGTCTTGGTGAAGGAGAACATCCATTTGACAACTCCGAATGGGGACTGCTGGCTGCCGACATGGCCGGCAAGGGCATCGCGAGAGAGGACGTGGACACCGTCGTCATTTCGCATCTACACCGAGATCACGTCGGCTGGAACACTGTCTCGTCAGAGGGAGAGCTAGTCCCGTACTTTCCCAACGCCCGATACCTGGTACCCAAGGCCGACTGGGGCACATTCACGCGCCGCGCCGGCATGAGCATGTTTGCGTACATAAGAGAGAAGGTTATGTCTCTCATGGACGTCGGAGTGCTGGAACTTATCGACGGCGAACAGGCGATTGCCGATCACCTGACGGCGCTGCCAACTCCGGGACATACCCCAGGCCACACCAGCCTGCTGATAACATCGTCGGGCGAGAGCGCCGTGGTCCTGGGCGACGCGGCCCATGTGCCGGTTCAGGCACACCACACGGACTGGAGTCCGAGGGCAGACACGAATCCCAAGTTATCGCGCGCGAGTCGGGCCGGACTGTTTGATAGAATGGAAGAAGAGCACGCTCTCGTAGTCTCAGGACACTTTCTGACGCCTGGCTTCGGGAGATTGGTGCGAGTCGAGGGTCGCAGGTACTGGCAGGCGCTATAGCCGGGAGGATGCTGATGGTCCAACAAGCCCACAGATTGCACAAGAGTCGTGACGACCGGTTTATGTTCGGCGTCGCAGGCGGAATCGCCGAATATTTTGACGTCGATCCAGTCCTGGTTCGCGGGGGGTGGGTACTGCTGACAGTGGCGACCGGAGGGATCGGCCTTCTTGTCTACATCGTATTGGCAATAGTAACGCCCAAAAGTAGACGCCAAGTATCAAGGACAGAAACCATAAGCGACGATTCAAGCGAACTACCCGAATCCGCTGTCGACGTTGAAGAGGACGAGCGCCCATTGAGGAGGCACACCGCCAGGAACGTGCTGGCTGTCGGCCTGATTGTCGTGGGCATGATAGTTCTGCTTAGCAATCTGGGAGTGTTTGGCTCAATACGATGGGAAATCGTCTGGCCCGTGGCAATTGTGGTCTTGGGTCTAACTATCCTCGTTCCGTCCATCAGGCGTGAGCGGTCATGAGTGCGACTGAAACACTCCGAAGGCGCAGGGGGTTCTCTCTATTCGGACTTCTGCTGGTAGCGCTTGGCGCCGTTCTGCTGCTTAATACCACGGGTGCGCTACCGTTTAGCATCTGGCCGGAACTCTTCTCATATTGGCCCATTCTACTGGTGTTGGTTGGAGTAAAGATCATCCTTGCGCGACGGGCGCCGTTGATCTCTGCAGGACTGATCGTTCTGGCTGTGGCGGGAACCGTGACCGCCGCTTACTTTTCCATTCCTGACCACGAGTACGACGAGCCAGCGCGCGTTACATATGTCGAGCCGTTGGCTGATACCGAGATTCTACATCTGGGCATGGGATTTGTCGGGGGCAGCGTCGAGATGACGTCGGATTCCGGGAACGCCACTTACCCACCCAGACTACTGGCTGCTGACTTCAGCAATCACCCCGCGAGAGTGATTCGCGATCAGTCAGGCAGGTTGACGAAACTCTATCTTTCAACAGACGGCCCGGTAGTTAAATTTTCAAGTGACGACGGTTACGCTCGCGATGTGCCGAAATCAGACTCGGAAGTCAGCTTGTATATGAGCGGCTTGGTGGACTGGCGGTTGATGGTCTCCCCAAATGTTGCCGTAGAACTCGAAATCAATGCTGGAGCCGCAGACCTCGACCTTGATCTTCAAGACCTAAACGTTCGGAAACTCACCGTAGGCGCGGGGGCCTCTGATATAAGAATCCTGCTCCCTGTTGATGCCGGGCAGACCCACGTGGTAATCGCGGCCGGCGCCACTCATGTCGAGATCGTAGTTCCACAGGGTGTAGCAGCAAGGATTGTGAACGAGACGTTCCTGAGCTCCACTCAGATCGATTCGACCCGATTCTTTGACACAGACGACGGGCATCAATCTCCGGACTACTACAACGCAGAGAATCGGGTGAGCATCAAGATAGATGCTGTCGCCGCCGATATCACTATCAGTTGAATTTGCCTCCAAATGTGACGCGTGAGTAGAATGCTTTGCGGTACTGGCGAAACTGTTTCCCGGGAGGGTCTACTTGTACGCTATCGATCTTGAAGGAAAGAACGCCGTCGTATTCGGTGTGGCCAACCAGCGCAGCATTGCATGGCACATAGCCAGCGCACTCGACCAGGCTGGCGCCCGTGTTGCGTTGTCATATCTGAACGACCGCATCAGACCGGGCGTGGAGCGGCTGGCATCCGGTCTCTCATCGGGCGCGCCGCTCATCGCGTGTGATGTAGGCGACGACACTTCAGTCGAGAGTGCCTTCGAGACGGTTCGCGCCGAAATGGGCGGCCTCGACATCATCGTCCACTCGGTGGCGTTTGCCAATAGGGAAGACCTGGGCGGTCCGTTCATCGACACACCACGAGAGGGCTTTCGGCTCGCACTCGACATCAGCGCTTACTCACTGGTGTCGGTCGCGAGGCAGGCCGCACCTCTAATGGGGCGAGGCGGCAGTATTATCACTATGACGTTCCAGGCGTCCGGCCGAGTTTTTCCTGGATACAACGTGATGGGCACGGCAAAGGCGGCACTCGAAAACGAAGTGCGACAACTTGCGTGGGATCTGGGGCGTGACAGCATTCGCATCAACGCAATCAGCGCGGGCCCTGTGGATACTCTGTCTTCCAGAGTCATCAGCGGTTACCGTGACATGAAGCGGGCCCACTCGGACCGCTCTCCGATGGGACGCAACATTACCCATCAAGAAGTCGCGAACACCGCGCTGTTCCTCTGCTCAGATATGTCAACCGGCATAACTGGAGAGATTATCCATGTGGATACCGGCTACCACGTAATGGGAATCTGAGCGATGAACTGGGCCGAAACAATTGTCAAGTGTCTAAAGGACTCAGGCGTATCGTTGATTGCTTACGTCCCCGACATCAGTATCCACCAGGTGACCAGCCTGATGGAGGCGGACGACTGCTTTCACGTCGTCTCGGCGTCGCGGGAAGAGGAGGCAATCGGTATAGCTACGGGCGCTTATGCAAGCGGTCGGAACGCGGCTGTGTTCATGCAGTCGAGCGGATTTGGCAATTGCGTTAACGCGCTTGCAAGTCTGTGCCTGCCGGCGAGGGTACCGTTGCCGATGTTTATTAACCTGCGGGGAGAAGTGGGGGAGTTCAACATCGCACAGGTCGCGATGGGTAGGGCCACCAGACCCATACTGGACACGCTAGGGATCCAGTACTACACGCTGGATACCGACGACCGACTTCAGCTGCGCGTGTCGGGCGCTCTTACGCTTTGCTATGCCGCCCGCCAGCCTCTCGCGCTTTGTTTGACGCCCATGCTACACGGAGGGAAACTCGCATAGACTGCGGGTACTCCGCTGATCCGGCTCGATACCAAACATCGGGCTGTACTGCCTAGCTTTAGGGAGAAAGACTTGTACAGGTTTTCGGCTACAAAGAGGGTGAAGGAACTCATTGGGGACATCGCTGTTGTATCCAATCTGGGTCCTACTACCGACGAGCTATGGCACGCAGGGCACCGAGACCGCAACTTCTACACATATGGATCGATGGGATTGTGCTCGTCAATCGCGCTCGGGATGGCGTTGTCCACGAAAGAGAAGGTCCTATCATTGGACGGTGACGGTTCGTTACTGATGAACATGGGGACTATCGCAACAATCGGACGTGAAAGTCCGGCGAATCTGGTTGTGATCGTCTGGGACAATGAGCAGTGGGCCCAGACAGGCTATCAGCCGAGCCACACCGCCTACGGTACGGATCTAGAGGGCGTAGCCAATGCGTGCGGGATTCGCAAGACTGCAACCGTAGCAGATGAGGAAGAACTCGAAGCAGCTTTGCTTCAGGCGCTGCGAGAAGACGGCCCGTGGTTCATCGTCGCCAAGATCCAGGAGGAAGAGTACCTGCCTGTGGCTCCTATTGAGCCCGAGGTGACACTACACAGGTTCCGCGCCACTTTCGGCACGTGAGTCAACTGGTACTCCCTGCGGCTGCTGTGCGGTGGAGCGATCCCTGGCGAGCCTCCGGGATTCAGACGGCTGCTGGTCCATCGGCGCCCTGAGTTCGGACATCAGAACTGCGACGACGCTGAGCGATAGTATTCCAAGGACCGCGAAGACCGCGATGCCAGTGGCCGGAGACGTGGTTTCAGCAAGAAGCCCAATGAGCAGCGCTCCGATGGGCCCTGCGCCGATGGCCAGCGAGATCACGCCAAGTGCGCGACCCCTCATCTCGTCGGATGCCGAGATGACAATTATGGTCGATTGCATAGTACCGAATCCGGCTGTGCCCAGACCCAAGAGGACCAGGACAGGCAGCGACACAGCAAACCACTCTGATGCTGCAAACGCCAGCACCAGGATGAGCCCAATCATCGATCCGCCAAGATAGATCCGGCCGTGGTATCTAAGTTGGCCGAATGACGCTATCGCGATCGATCCGATAATCGCCCCCAGTCCGTCGGCGCCCATGAGAATGCCCATAAGCCCTGGGCCGACGTTCAGGGTCTCCTTAGCTATGATCGGCACCATCTGCATGTACGGAAACAGCAGCAGGTTCATCAACACTGTCACGATTACAGTGGCCAGGAGGACACGGTTGGCCCTGATATAGACGAATCCCTCGACCAGATTCCTTGCGATGTTGTGGCTTGTCGGCTGAAACTCGCGAGGCGGCAGTCTCAGTCCCATGAGAAATGCGAGCGAGATTATGTACAGGGCGATAATTACGAAGTAGCCGCCGGCCACGCCGGTTGTCTGAATGAGGACCCCCGCAAACGCAGGGCCGATCATCCTGCTGGCGTGCATACCGACCGAGTCCAATGCCATAGCGTTCGTCACGCCAACGCGGCCAGTGACATCCAGAACTAACGAGCGGCGGGCTGGCATGTCGAACGCCCAACCCAGTCCGCCGGCAAGCACTATAAAGTAACTGTGCCAGTACTGCACCATATCGGTTAGCAGGAGCGCCAGCATCACAATGCCTGCCGCGAGGTTAATAAATTGAGTTAGTCTGAGTAGCTTGCGTCGGTCAACCCAGTCCGCGAGTACACCTCCGACAGCGCCGAAGAGCAGCAGGGGAATCATTCCAAAGAACCCGACCAGCGCTACCAAGAACGGCGAGCCAGTCATCTCAAGCACAAGCCAGATGAGCATGGTCATCTGCATCCAGCGAGCGATGTAAGAGAAGAAGTTAGCCGGCCATAACAACTGGAAGCCTCGGTGCCTGAACGCATCGAGTGTAGGAGGTAGCTTGGTGTCGCGGGGGCGCAAATGTGAAAGATTAGCCATGAAATATCAGGCACTAATTCTACTCCGCGCATATGCGCGGAACAAAGTGCATTTCAGACTAGGTTTTGGGATAGTTTCAGGAAACTACAAATTGGATGAAATTGGCAAGAAAGAGTAGCCGGGATTCCAACTCATGGCAATCGAGTTACTTCCCACACAATTAACTTCTCTGGGGAATAACCGGCTCAACGTTGGCAGCAAGCACCCAACCATCCAACTTGGTCCTCGGAAGCCTGACCCGTATCCACCCGGGTCGGGTCTCGACGATGCTGACTTCGCGTCCAGAGTCAAGGGTGAGCTCGACCCGCGACCTCGTGCTTGGAGCCTCCATCACATCCGTGGACTGGGCAATGACGACTCCGGTCTGGTTCCAATAGTTCAGACTAGAATGGTTCGCCACTGTCAAACAGCCGAATAGGAGAAAACCAAAGGCCGCTGTGATTGCTACGCGTTTTAGGGTTACGGAATGACGCAGACGTCTGTCCCACAGAACTGCCAGTGCGACTGCCCAGACAACGAGCCAACAGCCGAGCGCCGCGACGACGGAGGTGTTTAGTGACACCCAGGGCAACCAACCGGCGAATTGCGCAAGAATTGGCGTCGGACGCTCGTTCGATGAACCAGGCGCCCCGACACTCTGACGTACCAGGGCTAGGTTGGCCTCTATGTCGTCGTCGAACGGAGCAAGCCGCCTGGCTCGGAGATAGTTCAAAAGCGCGCGCCCCATATCGTCGGTCCTGTAGTAGGAATTACCCAGATTGTAGTACAGTGTCGCGTCTTCGTATCCGAGCCTTGCGAGATGCTCGTAACTACGGGCAGCTTCCTCGAAATTGCCGTCTTCGTACAACAGGTTTGCAATTCGAAAAGCGTCGAGGTCTATCGATTCGTCTGCCGCGACAGGTACTGCCAGCATCAGGGCCGCTGCAATCGCAATAGCGAAGACCACTGCTGCCCTCACTCTGCCAACTCCTCGTCCAGCCTATGGACTATTTGCTCGACTTCCCGTGCGACGTCTCCCGAATCGGCGAGTTCGTATGGCGCGAAGCGCATTTCAGCGAGCCTGTCCAGCAGAGATACGAGCTGGTCGGTGGTGTCCGAATCCACGCCGCGCTGGTTGAGCAGACCTGCGATCTCCTCTACACGAAGGCCTCCGGTGGGGAGACCAAACCTGGCTTCCAAGTAGCTGTGAAGGGCGAGGCCTGCAGCATCCTCTGCTGATGCCCCAGGATCGACAGTCGCTAGCTGCGCCAACGCAGTTTCCCTTGCACGAGCGGATTCTCCGTCCGTAATGGACGTCCTTCGTCGTCTCGCAAACACCAGCCATGTCGCGACTGCCAAGCTTCCGGCGAGGGGAGTAAGCCACAGTGTCCAAAACAGGCCGTTGTATGTAAACGGACGCCCAGGCAAACCGAGTGAGCTTGGGGCGGGCTTGATGTAGCGTATATCTAGGGTAGGTTCCACCTCTTCCTCGATGGATGCTGGAGGGTCAGCCGCAGTAGAGCCTGGGTCGGAGAGCACTTCAACCCGGAATGACTGGGTCGCAAGCGTGACGTACTCCTCTATGTAGGGGTCAAAGTACGCGTACTCTATATGAGGGAGGTCGTGGCTGCCAGAGACGTTCGGAATCAACACTCGTTCGAATTCCCTGACACCCTGCACCTTGCCGTCAACTATGGACATTTGATAGGGGGCATCGTTATCGAGCGAGCGCCATCCGGGGAAGTCTGGCCAGGACGGCGCTGGGAGCGTCTCTATGTTGCCTTCGCCAGAGACCGTGAGGGTGAGAGTTACCGGTTCACCAAGCTCGACAGTATCCGTGTCGACTTTCCCCTCTATGCTGTATCTGCCAACCGCGCCGGTAAATGCGTCTGGCTCGTCTGGTGGAAGCGGCCTGACCTTGAGATCAATCTGACGAGTTGGATATTCGGTTACCTGGGAGCCGAGAAGCCCGCCTCGAACGGACACGTTGGTCGGCTCGATCGCCAAGTCTCCAGCCAGAGTCGGGAAGAGAATCGTATCAATCTTCGTGACGTCATAGCTTCGTCCGGCGACGTTGGCCACACTCTCCTGTTCGCTGGACCTGCCTGGGTTCCAAAAGCCTGCGAAGTCGGGCGCGTCGTAGATCGGTCTTGAGAACACGTTGGCGGAGTAGAACCGGAGCGTGTAAGCGATCTGCTGGCCGATATACGGAGTCTGGTCATCCACCTCAGCCTCGGCGAAGAAATCCTGTCCAAGGAGCCGCGATGGTTGTGTACTGTTTGTCGCAGACTGCTGAGGTGTTTGACTTCCGCCAGTCACGTTCACCGTGATTGGCTTGGTCACATGGACGACATTATCGACCACCACGTTAATAGGGTCGATGACGATCGCGCCGGTTCGTAGTGGTTGGTACCTGAACTCGAACTCGAAGTGTGCCGTCAATACGCTCTGTACAAAGCTGTGCGAACTCCTTCTCGCATTGCCTACGAGTACTAGCCCGGAGATCACAGGGGCTTGGGGCAAGGGATGCACATTCGATATTCCCTCGATCTTAAGCGTCACTGTAAGGACATCTGACATCGTCAGGTTGGTTCGGTCCACTGACGCTGTTACGTTGGGTGTTTGGGCGTGCACTGGTGTAGCGACCCAACTACCGAGCAGCAGTATGGCCGCCGCGGCTAACAGTGTCGTTACTCTCACGACGTTGCTGGCCAAGACTACCACTCCTGCGCCGGCGGATTACCCGGCAAGGAACGCCTGATTTGGATGGCATTGCGGAGCGGCTCCGCGCGCTCTCCGACCATCTCCAGCAGCCGCCGAGCCTGCTCCTCAGTAAGTCCTGAAGGCGGAACGATCTCTTCCAGAGGTTGGTCACCTGACCCGGGTTCTGAGGGTTCATCGTTTGGCTCTGTAGGCTCGGACTCTGAGTCCCCCTCCTGTGGGTCGCCCTCCTCCTCGCTCTCCTGAGGCTCTCCTTCGCCCTCTTCGTCCGACTGCTGTTGGTTCTCTGTCTGTTCCTGCTGCTGTTGTTCCTGGGGTGACGGCTCGGGAGTCGGCTGTTCCTGGGAGGAGTCGGGGGCCTGTTCAGGCTGAGGTGGTTGTGGCATGTGCGCAAGGGCAAGCTCGAGATTGTGCTTGGCATCCAAGTCGTCAGGATTATTCCTTAACGCCTGCTTGTACATCTCGATTGCCTGTTCATGTTCTCCGGCACCGTAGAGGGCGTTGCCAACGTTGAACGTCGTACGGTCGGACAGTTCCAGATTCTGCCCTCCCAATATCTGATCGTACAGATCGATTGCTTCTCGGAACCGCTGCTGCCTGTAGAGTGTGTTGGCGGTGTTGTAGATGGGCTCCGAGCGGTCCGGCATGGACTCCCCGGCAATTGTGTAAGCGTTCGTGGCGGTATTATACATCTCCGCTGAGAATGCCTTGTTGCCGACTTCGATCGCTTCGGGTCCGTCGTTGTCGGCCATCGGGGATCTGATGCCTGCGTCTCCACATCCAACAGCGAACACCGCGATGGACAGTACTATGGGCAGCAGAACAGCGATTCTGCGTCTCATGGGACCGACCTTACTGATCCGGCCGCTGACGGCAAGCGTCTGCGGTCCGGGATGAGCTGTCCCGCTATCAGCAGCGCGATCGCCGCCGCTACGAACCACTGGAATCTTTCGACCCTGGCGTTTGCAACCTCGCTCTCAATGATCGACTTCTCCAGACTGTCCAGTTCGTCGGCGATAACTGCCGCGGCACTGGTGGAACCGCCAGCCATTACGAAACGTCCGCCTCCTGCCTCTGCAACGCTCTTAAGTACGTCTTCATTGACGCGTGACAGCACCATGTTGCCGTCGCCATCCTCCTGGAATCCGACGAAGTTGCCCCAATGGTCGCGGATCGGGATCGGCTCCCCGTTGGACATGCCGACGCCGATGGTATAGACAGTGAGGCCAGCGTCCGCAGCTCGATTCGCAGCGCGCGCAGCGCGTACGGAGTTGGACTCCTGTGAATCCTCCTCGCCGTCACTAACAAGGAGAATTGCCTTGTGGCCTGCCCGGTCGTTGTCGAGACCCACCATGGATACATCTATTGCCTCTGCGAGCACTGTGCCTTGGCGGGCGATCATGTCCGTGTCAGCGTTGTCCAGGAACGTCCTAGCGGTCGAATAGTCGAACGTGAGGGGAAACTGTATGAATGCTGCTCCTGAGAACAGGACCAGCCCGACTTCGTCGCCGTGCAGCCGTTGCAGCAGATCTGCGACTTCCAACTTCGCACGCGAGAGGCGATTGGGTTTGACGTCTTCCGCCAACATCGATCTGGAGATGTCCATGGCGACCATCAGCTGGATGCCGTGGCGCTCGACGATCCGCTCGGTCTCTCCCCATTGCGGCCGGGCTATCGCCAGCACGATGAGTCCAAGTGCCAGTATAGTCAGAACGCTTCTGGCGAGCCGTCCTAGCGTATTGGCACTCTCAGTCAGACGTCTCATCAGTGCGGGATCGCCGAACCGCGCTAGCGCCCTGGTGCGAGCATGCAAGGCAAGAGCCACCAGCCCCACCGCAACTGGAATAAAGGCCAATAACAACAGATACTGTGGATTCGCGAAGGTCATGGAGCGGACCGCAAGATCGTACCCAGAATCAGTACTTCCAAGAATAAGATAGCGGCTCCCGGAATAAGCAGCCAGATTGCCAGTTCCTGGTGCTGAGTATAGACAGCCACCTCAACTTCGGACTTCTCCAGGGTGTTTATCTCATCGTAAATACTGCGCAGTCCTTCGGTGTCCGTGGCCAGGAAAAACTGTCCGTCAGTTCTTTCGGCGATCTCCCTCAACATATCTTCGTCCAGGTTGAACCTGCGGAACCCGAGGCTGCCGCCCGTGATTCCGCGGGACCGAGAACGGCCATCCGGCTGTCCCATCCCTATGGTGTACACCCTGATCCCGAGGGTCTCTGCTGCGGCTGCGGCCGTCAGAGGATCGATCTCTCCCTTGTTGTTCACGCCGTCGGTGAGCAGCACGATTACCCGGCTCTCGGCCTCGGAGTCCTTGAGCATGTTGGCTGCCGTAGCCAGACCCATGCCGATGGCGGTGCCGTCTTCCAGTCCGAGTTGAGCTGCTAGATCGACATCATCCAGTAGGAAGGTCAGCGCGTCGTGATCTATGGTCGGCGGACTGTGAATGAACGCATGGGTGGCAAATACAACCAAACCGACCCTATCATAGGTCCGTTGCTCGATGAACTCCGCTATTACCTGCTTGGCAGCATCCAACCTACTGGCAGGCGCGAAGTCGAATGCCGCCATCGAGCCTGAGATATCCAGCGCCAGCGCAATGTCAACACCCTCACCGCTGATAACCTCGCGTGCCTCGGTTGACTGAGGCCTGGCTAGTCCGATGACCAGCAGAGCGAGAGCAATCCATCGGAGTGCTGATACGTAGGGCCTGAGAGTCAACTTCCAGCTACGGCTGGACTGCCTGGCGATGACAGTGGTCCCAAACCGAATTCCGGCAGGCTGGTTCCAGCCACGTGCGAACAGCGGCAGCAGAGCAAGCGCCAGCACAACCGGCAAGGCCAATAGCAGGGCAGGAGTAGCGAACTCGATGCTCATCGAGTGTACCTGCCCGACGTGTATCCATCGGCTGGTCTGAATCGTGACGGGGCAGCAGTAAGTCCGGTAATTACCTTCCTTGCGGTCTCTACCGCCTGTCGAGCCTCTATAGGCTCCGGAGTAAGTCGCGCGAACTTGACGAGGTCGGCTTCCTCAAGAATTCTTGCAAGATTGCGCACGTCTGCCGGAGAAACTGGCCTACGGTCGAGGACGGATACCGACTGTTCGGACGTGAGTTCTGGCGCGGGAATTCTAAACTGCCCGAACAGGTAGCTCCTGAGACAGTCGGCGACAAGTGCATAGTGTTCGGTGTAGCGCGACTCCGCTGGCAGGTCGAGCATCTGAATTCTGTCGAGCGCTTCCAGCGCGGCCTCAAGTGGAGTCAGGGCCGAATGAGATACGAACAAGGTTTGCTCCGCAGCCCGTTGGCGCCAGTAGTAGCCGCCGAGCAGGACCAGCATCACCAAAGCCATCGCACCTCCGACCGCCCACGGCCATATCACTGGAAACGGCACCTCAGACTGCGGCCTGATACCCCTCAGCTCGTTTGCTCCCTCTGCGAGGACGGATGCCACCTCTATGTCAATTGGCCTCGCAGGGCGGTTAATCACGGTTCCGTCCGGGCGTCTGACCGCCACGCTCAGCGCTGGAGTCGAGTGGATTCCAGGCGCGAACAACGCTGCTTCTATGAGGACGGCTGATATCAGGGTCCCATCGTCATCGACTTCGGTCGGCAGATGCGTCGTCCTTCTCACCTCGAAGTCGCCCCACTCGGAAGGAACCTCCGGAAAGACGATGTGGTGATCGTCTGGGTGACTTACAGACAGCGTAAGGGTAAACACGTCGCCCACGGTCACTTTCTGGGCATCTGCAGTAAGTCCAACACCGACAGGCATCATCTGCGCCGAAGCCGAGCCTGTATCCAGGGACCAGGAGACCGCCAAAACAACGGCTGCTGCCGCAGCGACGGCTCGCCACGAGACTGACATCCTGGAACTGTTGGCGTCAGGCTGGATCATCTGGCCAGTCGCTTCTCGCGACGTTTGAAGAAGTCATTCAAACCGCTGACGTACTCCTGACCATTGACCAGCGCAATCCGGTCTATAGCGAGTGAGCGCATCATACGTATTTTGGCCTGCTCTTCTAACTCGACCTGCTCTTCGAATGAGCGGCGCCATGTCTGATCGTTGGTGTCGACCCATACCACGTCTCCAGTCTCCGCGTCTTCAAGCGCCACTATACCCACGGGTGGGATTTCGCGTTCAGCGGGATCATGGAGATCGATGGCGATAACGTCGTGTCTTCTCGACGACGCAGCAAGCGCGCGCCGATATGATTCCGGCGGCGCGATAAAGTCCGATATGAGAAACGCGATGCTTCGCTGCTTCAACATCAGGTTCATCGAGTTTAGTGCCAGGCCGATGTCAGTTCCGGTGCCCTCCGGCTGGAACACAAGTAGGTCTCGGACCATTCGAAGTACGTGGCGTCGACCCTTTCTGGGTGGTATCACAAACTCCACCTGGTCAGTGAAGACCATCAACCCGATCCGGTCGTTGTTGGTCGTTGCCGCAAACGAAAGCACGGCTGCCAACTCTGCTGCCAGTTCCCGCTTGAAGCCGCCAGTGGTCCCAAAC
Source organism: Dehalococcoidia bacterium (assembly GCA_034428835.1). Classification (GTDB taxonomy): domain Bacteria; phylum Chloroflexota; class Dehalococcoidia; order Lucifugimonadales; family UBA1123; genus VXRN01. Next base: position 26,026 of record DAOUHG010000231.1, on the reverse strand, counting down.
TCGGATGATCCGCTGGCGTCAGCCAGCAGCATGACGGTGAGCTCTCTTTCTTCCTGATAGCGGCGGACGAACGGAGATGCCATCCGTGCCGTCACATTCCAGTCAATGCGCCTGACATCGTCGCCGGGGTAGTAGGGGCGCACCTCCTCGAACTCCATTCCACGACCCTTGAAGACCGACTGGTACTCGCCCGCAAAGACATCAACGACCAAGTGTTTGGCCGTAATCTCTATCTTGCGGATCTGCTCCATCAGTTCAGGACCGAGCATGGGCGCGTCTCACGGTACCCGGACGTGGTCCAGGATATTGCCTACGATGTCAGCCGATGAGATCGACTCGGCTTCTGCTTCGTAAGTCGGGATGACCCTGTGTCGCAACACGTCGGGCGCGATGTGCTTGACATCCTCCGGTGAGACATAACCTCTACCTTGTAGGAACGCGCGTGCGCGTGCAGCGGTCACGAGATAGATGCTGGCCCTGGGCGACGCGCCGTATGCGATTAGCGGTTTGAGTGGGGCCAGTCCGTCATCGCTCGGGTCACGGGTTGCCATCACCAGGTCCAGGACGTACTCCTTGATCTTCTCATCCACGTAGACCGAGCGGATTGTTGCTCGTGCACTGAGAATCTGTTCAGCCGAGATGACCGGTTCGATCTCAGGCAGGTCTGCGCCGGTCATCCTGTCGATAATCAGCCTCTCTTCAGACCTGACAGGATAGTCGACGATCACTTTCAGCATGAAGCGGTCAACCTGGGCCTCGGGCAGAGGGTAAGTACCCTCCTGCTCTATGGGGTTCTGCGTGGCCAGTACCAGGAACAGGGGCTCGAGGGGATAGGACGAGTCGCCAATGGTTACCTGCCGCTCCTGCATAGCTTCCAGGAGCGCGCTCTGGACCTTTGCAGGCGCCCTGTTGACCTCATCTGCAAGGATTAGATTGGCGAAAATGGGGCCCTGGTGTACTGTGAACTCAGCGGTCCGGGGATTGTAAATCTGAGTCCCGATCAGGTCGGCGGGTAGCAGGTCGGGAGTGAACTGTAGCCTCGAAAAGTCCGAGTTAATGGCTTGGGCGACAGTCTTGACAAGAAGAGTTTTAGCGAGACCCGGTACACCCTCCAGAAGAATGTGGCCGTCCGCCAAGAGACCTATAAGTACCCGTTCAACCAGCGCGTCCTGACCTACTACGACCTTTCTGATCTCTTCGATGAGGTTGTTGAGGAACGCGGACTTCTCCTCAACTTGCTGGTTCAACTCTCGAATGCTCGACAGGTTCATCTGCTTCTCCAAGAAGGCGCGGCCACTTCCGGCAAACGGCCGGCGGCAACGCGGTACGGACTCTCCAGATGCGACGCCATGTGATGACTCTCCGAGCGTTAAACGGCTATTCCAACCCTCGCACCACAGTGGCAACGCTCCCACTACAATTATACGGGAACAGTGTATGACGTGGTTTGCGAAGAGAGTGAAGTGGCTAGTCACACACTGTTGAGAGACTCATCGCTGCCCCGTTGTCGGTCACTACTCACCGACGTATAGTTCCTCGTTCAGACGAGAGTCCTGGAAGGCGAGGTACCGCTGTTTGGTCATTGTCGGCGGGCTTGTGTCGATGACCTGCCTGGCCAACTGCGCATTGTCGTGCAATAGATCTATTACCGACATGGCCATTGCCTTGGCAGGGTTGACCACAGCCTGTACGTAATCATCTACCACGTAGTCAATGCTGTGGCCGGCTCCGTGAGCGGCGGTGGTGTAGGGGTGAATTACCGGCATCAGTTGGCTGAGGTCTCCCATGTCGGTTGACCCTCCGCGATTCCGATCAGCCGGATGCTCCGCGACTTCCTCCGGCCCGACAAGGTCAATGGCGTTGCGCTTGAACACTTCCATCAATGACCCGTTATTTTTCATTGGCAAATAACCTGGAATCGTGACGATTTCGACACTGCCACCCATCGTCAGTGCGCCAGCCCGCAGACACCTGTCCATTTTGTCGTTGGCATCGGCAATGGCCTCAGCATTCCGTCCTCTTACACGCCCCTCATACCGTACGTCCGCCGGCACCGAGTTGACCGCCGCACCACCCCTCGTCAGTATGCCGTGGAGGCGAACGTTGTTCTCGTTTCGCAGCGTCTCGCGTTGAGTGTTCAGCGCATTCAGAGCGACCATCGCAGCCTGAAGCGCATTCACGCCCATATGTGGTGAGCTCCCTGCGTGCGCGGCCTTTCCGATGAACCGGACGAACTTGACGACATGGCCGTTCGACGTCCCTCCAACTGAGAATCTAGTGGACTCTTGCGAGCTGGATGCAGTGTGGACCATCATAGCCATGTCGACGTCGTCGAATGCGCCGAGCCTGATGAATTCCTGTTTGCCGGCCATCAGGCCAAGAGTGCCCTCCTTGTGGAGCCCCCAACGGAACTCGACGTCAATGAATTCCTCCGCGGGCACGGCAATGAATGCGATGTTCCCGGCAAGCGACTCAAGGACCTCAGGCACTAGCAGGCCGACTGCGGCTCCGAGCATCATCGGCGTTTGGCAGTGATGTCCACATGCGTGGGCTGCGCCGGTCTCCGGGTCCACGTGCGGATGCTCAAGCACACGCAGCGAGTCGAGCTCGCCAATAACTGCGATCGTCGGCCCCGGCCTTCCACCTCTGACTACTCCTTTCAGCCCCGTGATGGCTAACCCAGACTGGTGACTTATCCCTAGCTCGCTGAGTTTTTCGCTGACGAATCGAGACGTCTTGTATTCTGTGAATCCTGGCTCCGGGTTGTCGAGAATCGTCCGCGCGGCGTCGATGAGCCATTCAGCTCGATCATCAATCGCCGCCTGAGCGCTGGACTTAAGATCGTCAATCGTGGGCATGTCGGCCCTCCATAAGTGTCTAATCTGTGTGAGCGCTCTCCTTCAGCATGGAGCGCATCAGCTGGAGATAAGATTGCTTCGTGAGCGGGGGACGGTACTCTCCGGCAATCCTGCGCGCGTGCGCGGCGCCGTCGAATAACAGGTCTATGACAGTCATCACCATAGCCTTGGCACCGGTCAGCACTCCCAGCTCATAGTCCCTTACCACGTAGTCGATTCCATGGCCGCTGCCCGTCGCGGCGTTAACGTAAGGATGGATCACAGGCATTAGCTGGGATACGTCTCCCATGTCCGTCGAACCTGTCCGGTGCCCGAGCCTTTGTACGTTTGCCGGTCCGACCAGGGAACTGGCGTTGTCTCCGTACAGCTTAAGCATGGACTCGTCGGACTGGATTGGTAGGTAACCCGGGAGAGTGGTAATCTCCACTGAGCCCCCCACCGCCATCGCTCCCGCCCTCAACGCACGGTCAACTTTAGTAGAGGCGTCCAGGAACGCCTCGGTGCGCGACCCCCGCACGTAAGTCTCCATGCGGACGTCCGCTGGAACGGAGCTGACTGCAACTCCGCCCTGCGTGATGATTGGGTGTATGCGCACCGTGTCCGGGTCTTGGTAGGTCTCCCTCTGCGCGTGAATAGCGCTCATTGCTATCATCGCCGCGTTAAGTGCGTTCACTCCCATGTGAGGCGCGCCACCCGCATGAGCCGCCCGTCCGAGAAATCGGATGCGCTTGGCGACCATACCGTTGTTGGTCCCACCGAATGCGATCATGCCTCCGTCAGAGTCGGTGCTGGACGTGTGAGTCATCAATGCGAGATCCACATCGTCCAGCTCGCCGAGCCTGATGAACTCCGGCTTGCCCCCAATGAATTCCAGCTTGCCCGCGCGACGAAGGTCGTCGCGGTACTCTACTTCAATATACTCCTCAGCGGGCACAGCCATTAGTGCAACTCGGCCTGCCAGAGGCTCCAGGACACCCTCTGCAAGAAGCCCTGTCGCAACGCCCAGCATCATGCCGATCTGACAGTGGTGGCCGCAGGCGTGGGCGGCTGAAGTATCGGGATCGGCATGCGGATGACCCAGAACCTTAAGCGAGTCCAGCTCGCCCATTACCGCGACAGTAGGGCCGTCAGTCCCTCCACGCAGGTCGCCGCGCAGTCCGGTGATTCCTATGCCGTCCCTGTAGGGAATCTCAAGGCGCTGGAACGCGGCAGCGACTGTTTCGGCTGTCTTGAACTCCCTGAAACCGGGTTCAGGGTTGTCGAGGATCGTTTTGGATATTCCGATCAACTCGTCTGCTCGCCGGTCGATCTCGGCCAGCGCACTCGACTTCAATTCGTCGATAGTAGTCATTTTAGAACTCCGAGTTCCTGCTGGCGGGATTGTAGCATGAGGCGAGGCGATTGGTTCCAACTGCCTCCAACAAGAGAGGACATCGGCGAAGTCACAGTGGTACGGCGCACCATTGCCCACTTGGGGGCTCTATGCTACATTCTCGCGCAGGGGGTAGTTCACTCCTATCACGTAAACACACTCGCGCGGGAGGCTGCACATGCCAGGCCCATACTCGGTAACTTTTGACTACAATGTCCCGATCTTGTTGAGGGATGGGGTGACCACCTACGCGGATGTCTTCAGGCCGCAGGTTGAGGGCTCTGTGCCAGCCCTGCTTCAGAGGACGCCCTATAACAAGTCAGTTCCGTCAAACAGGACTGGGACGCTGGACGCGATCCGGGCTGCAAGTTATGGCTATGCGGTAGTTATACAAGATGTGCGCGGCCGCTACTCCTCCGAAGGCGAATTCTACACCTTCTTCAATGAGACCAACGACGGCTATGACTCCGTCGAATGGGTGGCTTCACAGCCATGGTGTAGCGGCAAGGTGGGCATGTTCGGAGTTTCATACGTTGGCGCGACACAGTGGCTCGCGGCCAAGTCGGGCGCTCCTTCGTTAGCCGGCATTGCCCCAGGAGTCACAGCGTCAGACTACCATGAGGGATGGGCATGGCAGGGCGGCGCTTTCGAGTTGGGTTTCAACTTGTCGTGGGCCATTGGCGCTCTGGCGTCCGCGAACTGGGCCAATCTGTCGAGCAGGCTGCATCTGGGAGATGCAGACTCCGAACGTTTGATTGCGGGTAAGGACGACCTGAATCGGCTATATCAGCACCTGCCGATTAACGATCTTCCAGACCTACAGAACGGGATAGCGCCGTACTACTACGACTGGCTCGCTCACCCTGAGTACGACGACTACTGGAAGCAGGTCTCCATTGAAGAATCGCATGCCGACATCGGAATTCCGGCATTCAACTTCGGCGGCTGGTACGACATCTTCCTGGGCGGGACCATCAAGAATTACGAGCGCATGCGCGAGATGGGAGCGACAGACCTGGCAAGGAGTGGTCAGCGACTAACGCTCGGCCCCTGGATTCATGGTGGGTCACCGCTCTCGGTCTCCGGTGAGTACAATTTCGGCACTCGCGCTGCGGGGGCCGCCATCGACCTGATGGGTGAGATGCTCAGGTACTATGACTATGTCCTTCTCGGAGAAGACAACGGGTTCACTGACGACAAACCTGTCAGGATATTCGTCATGGGTGAAAACGTCTGGAGGTACGAGGACGAATGGCCACTCGCACGGGCCGAAGAGACCAAGTACTACCTTCACAGCCGTGGCGAGGCGAACTCGCTCGATGGCGACGGTGCATTGAGCACCGAAGAGCCAGGCGACGAGGCACCCGACGTCTATATGTACAATCCGCTGACTCCGGTTCCGACCGTTGGCGGCGGTCTGTGCTGCGACCCGGCCTTCCAGGCCAGCGGGGCATACGACCAGAGATGGGTTGAAGGACGCCAGGACGTACTGGTCTACTCGACTCCTCCACTTGCCGATGACGTAGAAGTGACCGGGCCTGTTACGGTGACGCTGTTCGCGTCCACAAACGCGTCCGACACAGACTTCACGGCGAAGCTCGTCGACGTTGAGCCTTCGGGCTACGCGAGGAATCTCACCGATGGGATCATCAGGGCACGCTACCGAGACGTGCGCCAGCCTGCGTCGCCAATAAGGCCCGGCGTAATATACGAATACACTATTGACCTGTGGGCAACGGCGAACCTGTTCAAGAAGGGCCACCAGATCAGGGTGGAGGTTTCGAGCTCGAACTTCGCCAGATTCGACCGCAACACCAACACTGGTGGGGAGATCGGGGCTGAGGCGACGTTCGTACCTGCACTCCAGACGGTGTATCACACGTCTGAGTACCCTTCGCACATCAAGCTGCCCGTCGTTCCGCGCTAGTCGTCAGCCTACTCTGATAGAAACTCCAGGACGACCCTGGCGAACTCGTCGGGGCGTTCGTGGGTCATCATGTGTCCTGCATCGGACATTACGTGGGACCGGGAGTCAGGAATGCGTGAAGTCAGCAGTTCCGCATACGCTGCGGGCACCACCTGATCCAGGTCACCCACTATGACGAGGGTTGGGCGGTTGATCCGGTATATGCGGCGGATCAGACCCTTGTCCGGGATGGGCCAGAGGAACTTTCCGACCGTGCTGAGGGACTGGACCCTGTGGATGATCTGCCATCCTAGCTCTTCGTCGTCTTTCGGCACAGGATATATGCTCAGAGCTGCGTTTGAATCAGGATCGGCGAAGAGCGCCTGCCGCATCTCGGTGGCCGGAGTAGTATTGTAGTCCCTGCCGGGGTTGCCATCCTGCCAAAAGCCGGCCGGCGCAGCCAGCACCAGTTTCCCAATGTCAACGGCCCTGATCGCGGCCATTTCGGCGGCTACCATAGCTCCCGAATAGTGCCCGACGATATGCGGCGAATCCAACCCCAGGGCATCTATGAGGTCAGCGTGGTAAAGCGTGAGCTCAAGGATGTCCTGAATGTGGTCAATGTCGCTGTCGCCTTCAAAACCGGGATGCGTCGGCGCATATACAGTGAAGCTGTCCGTAAGGCCGTTCAGAAACTCCGGCCACTCGGCGTAGCCGAACGCCCCGTGAAGGTAGAGAAGCGGATGCCCTGATCCCCGTACCTCGTACTTGGTCGTGATGGGGCCCACATTGATTGTCAGTCTGTCCGCAGTCGTCGTCATGTCGAAATCCTGTGCCAGAGTGATTCTTTCGTGGAGAGAGGCGAGCCTGCGCTCGCCTCCCGTTTGCTATCCGATTGATCTCGTAACCGGATGATCCTAGCCTCCACCGACCGGAGCAGGCTTTGCCCGCACATCCTCAGTTACCGGCTCGGGCCACCAGCGGTCTTCGTATTCGTCCCACATGTCTTCGATGTAAGGCTTGACCTGCGTGGCGAACAGTTCCGTGTTCATCATGGTTAGGTCGCGAGGCATGGAGCCGATCTGGAGCAGTGTCATCAGATGACCGACGCGGAGCCCCTGGATGGCGTTCCGAAGCTGCTCGATGACAGTCTTGGGACTTCCCGCAATCACGTAGCCCTGCTCGATGTAGTCATCCCATGTCAGATGCTGTCTGTACCTGCTCGCAGCCGCGCCCACCTGCTGGACCGCACCGGACTTGATCGTCCGAATCGTTCTGTATCCGGGCGCCTCAGCGAAGCCCTCGTAGACGTGCAGGCACTTCTTGTAGAAGTACTCGACGTGCTCAGCGTAGAGCTCCTTAGCCTTCTCATCGGTTTCAGCGACGCACACCAATTGGAGGAAGCCCGCCCTGTAAGGGTTGTCATCGACTCCGAGGGCCTCCATCTCTTTCCAGAAGCCATCCATTACCTGGATGCCGCGCTTGTACCCGAAGTAGCTTAGGTAGCAGTACACATAGTCCATGCGCGCGGTCCACTCCCAGGTCTCGAGGGAGCCACCACCTGGAATCCACACTGGAGGATGTGGCTGCTGGAGCGGCCGGGGCCAGATGTTGACGTACCTCACCTGATTGTACTTGCCATTAAATGCGAACGGTTCGGGCTCAGTCCACGCCTTCATTACGAGGTCGTGCGCCTCGTAGTACTTCTCGCGGAGGCTGGCAGGGGGCTCGCCATAGGCGTAGTTGGTGTCCATGGACGTGCCGACTGGGAAACCGGCGACCAGCCTGCCGCCGCTTATGCAGTCGAGCATCGCGAACTCCTCCGCTACTCTCAGCGGCGGGTTGTAAAGCGCGAGGCTGTTGCCCAAAACGACGATGGCGGCGTTAGTGGTGCGACGGGTAAGTGTGGCCGCTGTAATGTTGGGCGACGGCATGATCCCATATGCGTTGTTGTGGTGCTCGTTAATGCAGATGCCGTCGAAACCCACCTGGTCGGCGAACTCGAGCTCGTCGAGATACTCGTTGTATAGCTCGTTGGCTTTGACCGGATCGAACAGGTGACTGGGCACGTCCACCCACACGCTCCTGTACTTCTCCTCAAAGTCGTCAGGTAGGTAGCGATACGGCATCAGGTGGAACCAGCAGATTTTCATATGAATTCCTTTCAGGAGCTTCCACGGAACCTCGACTATCTCTTGGATCAGTCCTCTTCGAGAGTGCTGGTGTCGCCCTCTGGGAGTCCCAACTCCCGCGCCTTGAGCAGTCGGCGCATTATCTTTCCTGAGCGCGTCTTGGGGAGCCCCGGAATGAAGTCGATTTCGCGAGGTGCTACTGCAGAGGAGAGCTTCGTCCTCGCAAACTGCATTATCTCGCGGCGGAGCTGGGGAGTCTCCTCGTAGCCATCCTTGAGCGATACGAATGCCTTGACAATCTCCATGGCGATGGGGTCCGGCTTGCCAATCACTCCAGCCTCGGCAACCGCCTCATGTTCGATCAATGCGCTCTCGACTTCAAACGGTCCCACCAGGTGGCCGGCAGTGTTGATGACGTCGTCGGCCCGGCCGACGAACCAGAAGTAGCCGTCTTCGTCCATTCGCGCCGTGTCGCCTGTGATGTACCAGCCCTTCTTGAACCGGGAGTTGTACATCTCGAGATTCTGCCAGTATTGGTGGAACATGGAGGGCCAGCCGGGACGAACAACCAGGTTACCGTCTTCGCCGGGAGGTACAGGGTCGAAGTTCTCGTCCACAATGCCAAGCTGCACGCCGGGAATAGGCCGACCCATCGAGCCGGGCTTGATGTCCATCGAGGCGTAGTTGGCGCACATGATGGCGCCCGTCTCAGTCTGCCACCAGTTATCGTGGAACGCGTGGCCGATAGCCTCCTTGCCCCACACAACAGCCTCTGGATTCAGTGGCTCTCCAACGCTAGCGGTGAACCGGAGGCTGGAGAGGTCGTACCTCTTGGGAATCTCGTCTCCGGCTTTCATAAGCATCCTGATCGCAGTTGGAGCCGTGTACCAGACCGAAACCTTGTGTTTCTGGATCTGCTCATACCAGGCGCTCGCTCGGAAACCTCCCTCATAGATGAGCTGGGTAACGCCGTTCGTCCACGGCGCCAGCATTCCGTAGGAGGTCCCAGTCACCCAGCCGGGGTCGGCGGTACACCAGTAGATGTCGTCGTCGTGGAGGTCGAGTGCCCACTTTCCGGTGGCATATTGCTGAACGACGGCCTGGTGCCGATGCACTGCGCCCTTTGGCTTGCCAGTGGTGCCGGAAGTGTAGTGCATTATCGAGAAGTCGTACTGCGATGTGTTTACGGTGGTGAAGTCAGCCGACGCCTTGCCCATCTCCTCGTAGTAGTCGAGGTCCTGGGAGTCGAGAGGCGCTGGATCGCGACCATTTTTGTTTACGATGATGATGTGCTGGAGATCGAACAGCTCCGGGATAATGTGCGCGATTCGCCTGCGCAGGTCGGGTTGAGTGATCAGTACCTTCGCGCCTGAGTCCTGAAGTCTGTCCTTCACCGGATCGGGTCCGAATGCGGAGAATAGCGGACCTGCTATGGCTCCCGCCTTCAGAATGCCAAAGACAGAAATGAACTGTTCGGGAATGCGGTCCATGAAGGTGAAGACGCGATCTCCGGTCTGGATACCCAGGCTTTTCAGGACGTTGGCTAATTTATCGGTCTCCCGTTTCATGTCGCCGAACGTGTAGTCCTCACGTTCCCCGTTCTTGCCCTCCCAGATCATCGCGAGCTTGTCGCGCTTTCTGCCATTGGCGTGACGGTCGATCGCCTCGTGGGCCTTATTCAGACCCCCGCCGGGCAGCCAGTCGAGCTCCGAGTACATCTGCTGCCAGTCGAACTCGGACACGTTTTCGCGATCCAGGTTTGGCGCGACATCGAAGTCGCTAATAGACGGCTTATGAATCGTCTCGAATGAGGATCCGGTGGTCATGTCATTTCCTCCGGTTGTTTGAACGGGACCCGTCGCAGCCCATATTCGGGCGGGCGGTGCCCTGGCCGAGATTCCGGTATTTCCTGCGCTCCCGCCAGTCGAATGCGGGCAACGTGAACCAGAGTACCCCAAGCGTAAAATTCGGGCCTATTATACACAAATCAGGTTCAACTGGTTGTCTTGGCCTTCCTGTTTCTTGACCCTCCAACAGGGCGTTCATATAATGGCGCCACCAAGCGCCGTATGACCGTATCTGAATGGAGAATCGAGTGAGCTACGAACACCTTTTGCTGGATGTGCAGGATCATGTCGGCATCATAAAGTTGAATCGCCCCGAAGTCCTAAACGCGATGAATCGAAAGCTGTTTAACGAGATTGATACAGCAGTAACCCAACTTGAAGAGGATGACGGCGTGCACGCCATCGTCTTTACGGGTGCCGGAGAGCGCGCATTCTCAGCCGGAGCCGACATCCACGAGATGGCGGAACAGGCGACAATGGACAGTCCACCACCCCCAGACGCACGGCGGTCCGAATACTCTTGGCATATTGCCGCGGCCCGAAAGCCCACGATTGGTGCGCTCAACGGCCTGGCCTTTGGAGGCGGGGCTGTGCTCGCTTCGAGCTTTGATATCCGCGTCGGCTGCGAGCGCACTCGATTCCGGTTTCTGGCCGTCCAGTACGGAAGGGTAAACTCGACCTGGAGCTTACCGCAGCAGGTCGGATGGCCTATGGCTAAGGAACTGCTCTTCACGGCCCGCGTGGTCGAAGCCGAGGAGGCCTATCGCATTGGCCTGCTCAACCACCTGGTGCCATCGGAACAGCTTTTGGATAAGGCAATGGAGCTTGCCGGGCTGATAGCCGAGAACGACCCGCGAATGGTTCAGGGTGTGAAGGAACTGGTGATAGACAACATTGGCGAGGGGTGGCGCAGTCACTATGACAACGAACTGGAGGCGCAGGCCACCAAGCTAGCTCCGACACCTGTACTAGAAGGATTCAAGCCGTTCCTTGACAGAAAGGGCAGAATCTAAGCACGTGGGCACGGCGTCCGTGAGGGGCCGCTCCCCAGAGCCGAAATCGGCAGAAAGAGAAAGACGACATGACCGAACTCCAGACTCCCCTCGAAGGATTGAGATTGCTCGATTTGGGCAGATACCAGGCCGGACCCCGCTGCGCGCTGATGTTCGCTCGAATGGGCGCTGAGGTCATTAAGATTGAATCGATCTCAGGAGATGAGAGCCGCCGGAACGGTCCGCGAGTCCGAGGCCAGAGCGCGTACTGGGTGCAGTACAACTCCGGCAAGAAGAGCCTTGCGATTAACCTCAGGACCGACGAGGGCAAGGAAGTACTCCGGGACCTGGTCAAGGAGTCCGACTTCTTTCTTCAGAACTTCAGGCCCGGCACCATCGATATCATGGGATTCGGCTACGAGACGTTGAAAGAGCTGAACCCCAAGATCATCATGATTAACGTTTCGGCTTATGGTCAGTACGGTCCGTACAAGGATCGCGTCGGCTTCGACCCCATTGGCCAGGCTATGGGTGGTCTGATGTCGCTCACCGGCTTTGAGGGTGATCCTCCAATCCGCACGTTCTTCCCACTGATCGACCGAATCACGTCCCTGCACGCGACAATCGGAGCGCTCGCCGCCTTGCGTGAGCGCGAATTCTCCGGCATGGGACAAGAGTTGGAAGTTTGCCTCGCCGATACCGGGTACACGGTCAACGAAATTCCAATTTCGGCCTATCTTGGCGATGGATACGAGCAGCCGCGCGAGGGTAACGGTCGCGGCACGGGTGGCACGTACAAGACCGCTGACGGCTGGATGATAATTGCTGCCACCAACGAGGCTATGTGGAGCCGCCTATGTGAGGCTATTGAGAAGCAGGAGTGGCTGGAAGACGAGCGGTTCGCCACCCGCGAGCTGCGTTCACAAAATGCGGAGGCGCTCGAAGAAGGGCTGAGTACCTGGTTCGAGGACAAGAACATGCAGGAAACTGCAGACCATCTCGCGTCGCTTGGAGTACCTTGCTCTCCCGTCAACACCACTGCCCAGGCTGCAAGGGATCCCCACCTCACGGAGCGCGAGGTCATGATGGAAGTCCCCGATCCGATAGCGGGTACGATGTGGGTTACGGGCAAGTCGGTGAAATTCAGCCGTACGCCTATGGTCGTAGGAACGACTCCCCTTGTCGGAGAGCACACCACCGAGATCCTCAGCGACGTGCTGGGCTACGACGACTCCAAGATTCAGTCGCTTCGTGATGCAGCGGTGGTCAAGTCGGCGGAAAAGGCAGCTGCCGCGGCTGACTAGCGTATCGACAATTCAGTTCTGACGGTCACAATTGCTCGTCCCGAGATTGTCGAAGGGCGGTCTGTAAGCTGTCATAACTATGAGGACAGCTCGCGAGGTGCAGCAACAAAATGGAGCTCCGTAGAGCGAACATATGACTTCACCAACTGACTCTGTGCCAATCAGCGAGAGAGTTAGATTCTGGGAAGAGCAGGACAAGATCAACCAGGAGCTCATCCCCCGAGTCATACGGCAGCACGAACTGCTCACTGAACACATCGCCGAGCACGAAACACTGCCTGCAGTTGTCGCCAACGCTGTTCAGCAGGCCGTCGCTGGAGCGCGGGAGGAGCAACAGCGCCAGTACGAGGCAGCGTTGGAATCCGCCAAGGCCGAGTTCGATGAGCGGACTGAAAGCCAGAAGCAGTTGTATGAGACAGCCCTGAATGCCGCGAAAACAGAGTGTGCCGAGTGGGCGTCAGAGCAACAGCGCCAGTACGACACATCTCTGGAGACTGCTAGGACGGAACTCCACAGGCAGGTGCAGGAAACCTTGGATAGGGAAACCCGCAGGGTGCGAAATTTGTTCATCGGTATAGCTGCCGTGTCCGGCGTCGTCATCGTTGTCGCTGCCGCGCTGGTCTCGTTGATCGTAGGGTAGTGGAATCAGAGACGTGTCCATGAGATCGACAAGCCTCCTTCCGGCGCTGCGTGAACTACCCAGCCAACCGTACACCGGTCACAGATCGTTCCGTGATGTAGTTACTGGCTTGGTGAACACCGATCGCACCTTCTACGCCGCCGAAGTGGCGTCGGCCACGTCAATCGGCCTGTGGGGTGTTTTCGACCGCGTAAACGTGGATGACGAAATGTATTCGCGGCTGGTGGACGATGGATTGAGCGACCGCCTTACCCGAGCCTACGAGATGGCTTATCCGAACGAAGCTGTAGGCCAGTCACTACGAGAGCAGTGGCTTGAAATGACCGAATCTGGGGATGCTAGCGTCAGCGGCTTCGTCAGCGGCCTGAAGGGAAAGCTCGCTGAGATAGAAGCGAAAGAACTGCTGGAACAGAACGGATTCACCAATGTAGAGATCGCTGCTAATCCTACCCAGCCGATCTGGGACATCAGCGCGGTATCACCTGAAGGTGAGCAGATCTTTATCCAAGTTAAGACTGGACTCGCTGATCGAGCGGGTGAAGTAGAATCGCTGATGGCCAGCAACTCTGACGTGCATTACTTCCTCAGCACCGAGATGTACGGCAGAATCGCCGAGCGCTCACCAGACGTAATCGACCAGATGACCGACATAGGCAGATATGAGTATGTAGGAGATGCCACAGACGCCCTCAGCACCCTCAGTGGTAACCTCGGAATAGACGTTCCCGACAGTGCGGTGGAGATTGTTCCCTACGCCGGCGCGATCCTTGCAGGGGCGCGGCTAGTTCACAGTGTTCTCCAAACGGAGAAGCAGTTCAAGGCAGCAGACCGCACAACCCGGAACAAAATACAGGTCGTTCAGTCCCTCACCCTGATGTCCCGAATGGGAGTAACCACCGTGTTGGCAACGGTTGGCGGCGTGGGAGGAACCGCGGCAGGCTCTTTCGTGCCATTCGTAGGCAACCTCATTGGTGGCATAGCAGGCACCGTCGCTGGAGCCGGAATGGGTATGTACCTGAACAAGCACCTTGAACCTCGTATGCTGGACCTAGCGCTCGACATCAGCGGCTTGACCAGCGACGACCTGTTCTACTACAAGAACAAAGAGCGTATAGACGACGTTGCTCTGAGTTTCCGGCAAACTGCTATAGAGTTTGGCCCCGCCTCTACATTGTGAACTTTTGGAAGAAAGGGGAACGCACCGTCTCGTGCCAACTGAGATCATGGATCTGATTGCCCGTGCGCCGTGGCGTGAGGCTGTCACGTACCGCGATACTTGGCCGCACGAGTACGTGGTGGTCAAAAAAGATGGGCAGCGGGAGCTTCTCGCCGCGTTCTGCGCACGGATCGAGCAGGGTGAGGGTGTCGAGCGCCAATTCTTCGACCAGAAACGTAAGTATCTATTTCTTGGCAATTACAAGTATTGGACCATGACGGACTGCCCCGACATCGACCTTGATACCGACGACTACGTGCTCAATCGTGCGCTGCTTTACCGTGACCGCCGAGACTTCGTGATTCGTGAGGGCAAACGTGGCGTGATGGTTGCCATAGAGAACCAGTATGACTGGACTGATCATAGCCACCTAGGCTAGGCTCTTACCTGTGCTGCGGGTGTCGATGCGCGCATCGTGATATGGGTTGTGCCAGAGTTCAGGAATGAGCATGGCGAGGCATTGAACTGGCTCAACAATTGGACAAGAAACGAGATCGAGTTCTACGGTGTTGAGGTCTCGGTCACCAAAACAGGCGAATCTTTCGATGAGCCGTGTTTCCAGAAGGTCGTGTGGCCTGGCGGCTGGTTGAAGAGAACCGACCAAGACTCCGCTTCACCCCGTGATCGGCAGTTGCACAACTTCTTCCAGCGACTGACCGATGACCTGCGGAGGACGGGCTTTGCTTATGATGAACCGCCGTACCGGTTCTTTGACAGCAATGATCGCTCATTTCCCTCCCAGTTTGGCAGAGACATCGGCTACAGCGCCAGTTTCTTCCAGGACCATGCTTGGGTATCTCTCAACTTTCGAATGGAGAGCATTGAGCAGACCAAGCAAATTTTCGATACTCTGAAAGAGTCGCGGGCAGAGATTGAGGCTTGCCTCAACGCCGATTGGGATTGGCGCAGACATGACGGCTACACTTTCTCATCCATTAATGTAAAGAGACCTTGCAGCATAGACGATCCACCTGAGAAGCTTGAGGAGACTAAGGCTTGGATGCAGGAGCAGCTTCCCAAATTCAAGGAGATCTTCGACCTGCGCCTCGAGAAGACTCTGGGCAACATGTCATCTACGGATAACTAGTGATTCTGATAGGGTGATGATGGAACGAAGCAATCTTGAGGGCAAAGTCGCGTTGGTGACCGGATCCGGACGCAACATCGGTCGTGCGACGATTCTAGAACTCGCGCGTAACGGAGCCGACGTAGTAGTGAACGCGCGTTCCAACGAGGCCGAGGCCGAGTCCGTCGCTTCGGAGGCTCGCGAATTGGGAGCTCGGGCCATCGCCACCGTCGCAGACGTCGCTGACCAGGGTGCCGTCTATCGTATGGTGGGATCAGCTATCGAAGAGTTCGGGCGGGTAGATATTCTCGTGAACAATGCGGGTATGCGCGCGTCCAAGCCATTTACAGAGATGACCGTAGAAGACTGGCGTGAGGTGAACGGCGTGAACATGGACGGCCCGTTCTTCGCCTGTCAGTCCGTCGTCCCTGGAATGATCGAGCGCGGTTGGGGACGGATCATTAATGTGTCTGGCCTCAACGCGTTCAAGGGACGCGCTGAGTGGGCGCACGTATGTGCCGGAAAGATGGGTGCGCTGGGCCTTACTCGCGCGCTCGCAGCGGAACTTGCGCCGCACGGGATACTGGTCAACCATATCGTTCCCGGGGCGTTTGACACCACTCGTGTCGAGGGGCAGTCCACTCCCGCGGCTAACCCAGGCATACCAGTAGGTCGCCTGGGGCTGCCTGAAGAGATCGCCCACACTGTTGCTTTCCTGGCATCCGATGGTGCTACTTACATCACTGGTCAGACGATCCACGTCAACGGTGGCGCGCTCATAGCGTGACCAACACGCTGTTATCTGTCCTACAGGAGCCGTCTAAATGCTAGTAACGGTGGTGTTCCTTGCCAGCTATCGCGAGAAGGTTGGGACCCCCAGGGCAGTTATCGCACTCGCGGTCGGTGCGACACTGGCTGAGCTGGTCGCACAGGTCTGCATGCAGTATCCGGGTCTGCCGGAAGCTGAACGAGTGGTGGCAGCGGTAAACAACGAGTATAAGGAGCCTGACTTCGTTTTAGACGACGGCGACGAAGTCGCGCTTATCCCCCCCGTCAGTGGAGGCTCGTAAAATGGAGTCTGCTGCACTCATTCATATTACTCACGACGTACTAGACCCCGGCAGGGCAGTGGAGCTTGTACAGAACCCGGGCGCGGGAGCGATAGTGACGTTCGTAGGAACGACCAGAGACCACACGGGCGATCTCAGGGTACTGCGACTCGAGTACGAGGCGTACCGGCCAATGGCCGACGAGCAGCTTAAACGCGTTGCGGACGAGATGGCCACTCAGTGGGATCTCACCGGGGTCGCCATTCATCACCGACTTGGCAGGTTGGAAATTGGAGAGGCCAGCCTCGTCGTCGCGGTCTCATCAGCCCACCGACAGGCAGCGTTCGAAGCCTGCCATTTCAGCATTGACCGTATCAAACAGATCGTCCCGATATGGAAGAAGGAGTTCTTTGAGGGAGGAGAGGTCTGGGTCGGAAGCCAAGAGGGCTTTGATCCGCTGGGCCTTGGCCCAAAGGGCGCCTTTAGTGAAGAACCCAAGCATTACGCGAATTTGTGAAAAAATTATCTATTAGCGCTGTCTTCACACTCTCGGAATTTCGTCACAGTCGAAAACCGTCACTCCAACAGTAAGTGCTTACGAATAGCGCAATTAACAAATTGAATAGTAACGAATTTCACAATCTGATTCCTTGATGGTTGGTGTATTCTCTGGTATAGTGCACTCCACATGCGGAGGGTTCACACTTTCGGTTGTCCTGGCAGCTATCTAAAGTGCCGGATGGACTCTAACACTGACATAGAAAGCCGAAGTTATAGCAAGCGCCAGGAACCCCCTGTCGGCTATGGTTGCTAGTTTCCGTATCTCTGCCCACGAATTCAACCCGTGCAGCCTGTTACCTGAAAACGATCGAGAGTAAGAACGACAATGCAGAGCTACTACGTCTGGACTGTCGGTTGCCAGATGAACAAGGCTGACTCAGAGCGTCTAGAGAGCGCACTAGGCCAAATGGGCCTCACAGAGGGAACGTCGGCGCGTGATGCCGACGTGATCGTGCTAAACAGTTGCGTCGTAAGAGAGAGCGCCGAGGACAGGGTCGTCGGTATGCTGACTCACCTCAAGCCTGTCAAGCAGCGCGAGCCGGATAAGGTGCTGGCTCTAATGGGATGCATGGTTGGACCGCGTAAGGAGCAGCTGGCCGAGCGGTTCCCGTACGTCGACGTGTTCATGCAGCCTCAACAGTACGACCCGCTTATAGAACTGCTCGGCGACAGGCTAGGGATAGATCCCGAGGGTTGTGTTGGACCGCTTACGGCTACGCCCGACGTGACCACATTCATCCCAGTTATTCACGGCTGCGACAAATTCTGCTCGTTTTGCATAATCCCGTACCGTCGGGGCAGGGAGGTCAGCCGTACCGTGGTTGACGTTGTGAACGAAGCCGCACACTTGGCGAAGAGGGGTGTCAAGGAGGTCACGCTGCTTGGCCAGAACGTCGATTCGTACGGTCACGATCTCCCCGGCTCGGTCGATCTGGGGAATCTGCTGGCAGCGGTCAACGAGGTGGAAGGTCTTGAGCGAGTCAGGTTCCTGACGTCCCACCCGAACGATATGAGCGACAGCATCATAGACGCGATCGCCAACCTCGACAAAGTGTGCGAACACGTCAACCTGCCTTTCCAGGCAGGTGACGATCAGGTGCTTGCCGATATGCGTCGCGGGTACACCAACGCTGAATACCGTGACAAGATCGCCCGAATCCGCGAACGGATCCCCAACGTATCGCTCGCTACCGATCTGATCGTGGGCTTTTGCGGAGAGACTGAGGGGCAGTTCGAGCGAACGGCGGAACTGGTCAGAGACATCGCCTTCGACAAGGTTCACGCCGCCGCTTACTCGACGAGACCGGGCACGATTTCAGCGAGACTTATGCAGGATGACGTACCGGACGCCGAGAAGAAACGTCGGCTTAAGTTAATTGAGGAGATACAGGAGTCAGTTTCTGCCGGCATCAACTCCCAGCTTCTCGATTCCACTCAGCAGGTGCTGGTCGAGGGTAGGCGTAAGGGCAGGTTGTTTGGCAGGAACCGCAACGACAAGCTGGTCTTCTTCGATCATCCGAATGACATCAAGGGCCAACTGGTAGATGTCCGCGTCGAGCGTACAAGCCCTTGGTCGCTCCAGGGCTCGCTCTTGCATCATTGACGCGGTCTGAACGGGTCGGAAGCGGTCATAGTCCACAATAGGGTTGGAAGAGTTATGGCAATAGCCGAATTGAAGACACCGACTATCCCTATAACGGAAATTGAACAGTCCGCGTTCTGTACGACGGATGACGAGTTGTCTTCGCGAACGCTGGAAGACGAATTCTCAGTTGGCGTTCGATGGCAAAAGCTCCCGATAGAGTACATGCGTAAGTCCCCGGAGGAGCTTGACGCCAGGATCAACGAATCGCGGGCCAAGCTCGGCGATCGACTTGTTGTGCTAGGGCACCACTACCAGCGGGACGAAGTTATCAAGTTCGCCGACTTTCAGGGCGACTCGTTCAAGCTCTCGCAGTACGCAGCATCTCAGGAATCGGCCGAGTTCATCGTCTTCTGCGGTGTCCACTTCATGGCTGAGACCGCGGACATACTCAGCAGCGCCGATCAACAGGTGATCCTGCCCAACCTCACAGCCGGTTGCTCGATGGCGGACATGGCCCAGATCGACGATGTTCTGGACTGCTGGGACGACCTCACGGACGTGTTGGGCGACCGAGGCGGCGCAGTACCCATCACGTACATGAACTCTACAGCTGACATAAAGGCACTGTGTGGTCGCAACGATGGCATCGTCTGCACATCTTCGAACGCTCCTGCCACTTTCGAATGGGCGTTTGAGAAGGGCAACCGAGTGCTGTTCCTTCCAGACCAGCACCTCGGCCGAAACACCGGACTAAAGATGGGAATTGATGTTGAAGACATGGTCCTCTGGAACCCGTTCAAAGAATTCGGAGGCAACACCGAAGAGCAACTCGCTGGCGCGAAGGTCATCCTCTGGCAGGGACACTGCTCGGTGCACACGCGCTTCACGGTCGATCAGATCGAACTCGCGAGGCAGAAGTACCCTGACGTCAACGTGCTCGTGCATCCGGAGTGCACGATGGAGGTCGTAGAGGCGTCCGACTTCAACGGCTCGACAGAGTACATCAAGACGATGATCGAAGAGGCGCCTGCGGGTTCGATATGGGCGGTCGGGACCGAAATCAGCTTCGTGAACAGGCTCGCGGCGCAGAATCCGGACAAAGTAGTCTTCTGTCTGGACTCAGTTATCTGCCCGTGCTCGACCATGTACCGGATCCATCCGGCGTACGTGTCCTGGGTGCTTGACGGACTGAACGAGGGCATTGTAGTCAACAAAATAGAAGTCGCAGAGGACATTGCCGCAGAAGCGCGTGTCGCACTGGACCGCATGCTTACGGTGATCTAGGCTCCTGTCCGGACCGCTGTAGTGAAAGAAAAAATGGCCCATTCCTTAGTTTCTATGGAATGGGCCATTTCGCACCTGAGGCAGTAACAATGCTCATCTCTCGGGAAATTAAGGATCTAATCGATGTGGCGCTTGCGGAGGACATAGGCTCCGGCGACCCAACTACTGACACTCTAATCGACCCTAAGCTCATGGGCAGTGCGTCGCTTGTCAGCAGGGAAGACGGTGTTATCGCGGGGATTGACGTGGCTACGACGGTCTTCACCCAGTTCGATCCCGCCCTTAGCACAGTAGCGTTGGTCGAAGACGGCAGCAGCGTGACTGCCGGCGACCAACTAGCTTGCGTTACAGGCAAAGTAGGATCGATACTCAAGGTCGAGCGGACGGCAGTAAACTTTCTACAACACTTAAGCGGTGTGGCGACGCAGACTCGGCGCTACGTCGATGCCGTGGAGGGATACAGGGCCCAGATCGTCGACACTCGCAAGACCACTCCGGGCCTACGGAAGCTCGAGAAGTACGCGGTCACAATGGGCGGTGGCAGAAACCATCGCCATAACCTTGCCGATGGGATCCTGATAAAGGACAACCACATCGAGGCGCTTGCGCTGGGTGGTGTGGGCATTGGAGAAATAGTGAAGCGGGCCCTCTCTGGAGCCAGCCACATGATAAAGGTCGAGATAGAAGTCGAGACAATAAAGAATCTCGAAGAGGCTCTGGACGCCGGTGCAGACCTGGTCCTATTGGACAATATGGAGCCCGAACAGATGGAGACAGCCGTCAGGCTCGCGTCCGGGCGGGCTGTGGTTGAGGCATCAGGTGGAATCACCCTAGAAACCGTCCGGGAGGTCGCCAAGATAGGAGTGGATATCATATCCGTGGGGGCCCTCACCCACTCCGCACCTTCTCTCAACATCAGCCTCGACATGACGATCGATCTGTGACGGCCGCGTTCAGACGATACGCTGGCATAGTGCTGCTGGCAGCTGGTCTGGTTGCTATAGCCATAGTAGGGGAAGTGGGCGGACTAGTCGGGAATGGGCAGTTGTGGCCGCCGGTATATTCGATCAATCGGATAGCGGTGGTTGGTACAGACGCACAGATACGCTCCTATCTCCCTGACGGCACTGGAGAGATGTCCATCTCGGCCGGTGAGGGCCTGTTCACGTGGCCTACGTGGTCTCCTGACGGAAAAACGGTAGCCTTTTCGGGAATCGTTAGAAACTCGGATGCTGAACCCGTTGTGACGCTGTTTGGCTACGACTGGGAAGAGGGCGAAGTTCATCCGTTGCATGAAGGTGAGCCTGGCTACGCTGGACTTCTGGCGGATGGAGTTGTCCACTACCCACTGTGGTCACCTGACAGCAGTAAGCTGGCATTCGTCGCCGTTACAGAGCTTCACGGTCTGTCTCTCTTTGTCGATGAAGTCGGCGCAACCTCTGGGCCTGCCTATATACTTGACAGGGGACCTCTTTGGATGTCCTGGTCAACTGACTCGAGCAGACTCGCTGTTCACCGGTCGCTGGACCACTTCCTGGTGAGCTTCGAAGATGACCTAAGAATGCAGCGCATCAGGCTGGAGTCAGATGCGTATCGCGTTCCAGCGTGGAGACCCAACATGCGGGAGCTCGCGTTGTCAAGCTCTGTGGGTCGAGAAGGTTTTGGTCTGTACTCCGCACCGATAACGGATGCAGGACTGGTGCTGACCAGTCCAATATCCGAAGTTGGTCCAGCCTCAGCGTTCCTGTGGTCGCCAGACGGCAGACACTTGGCGGTGGCTGACGATGTCCGACCGGTCCGATACGGAAACACGCCGATTCTCGTCTACCGACGCTTCCGGATGCTAGATTCGACGACTTTCTCCGAAAAGGCGTTGGTCCACGACAACGTTCTGTCCTACTTCTGGTCTCCCGATGGAACGAAGATTGCTATTGTCACGATCGCTGACGCCGGAGGAGATTTGAGATGGACCTTGCTGGACGTAGCGACTGGGTCTTCTATCAAGCTAGTGGACTTCACACCGTCGCGTGACCAACTCACAATGTTCCAGTTCTTCGATCAGTATGCGTACTCCCACTTGCTGTGGTCGCCGGACAGTAGATTCTTGGTCTTCTCGGGAAGGTTGAGCTTCGCCGCGTCCTCTGCGGGATTCATGGCACAGTCGGACAGAAGGTCCAGTAAGGTGTACCTGATTGACACTGGGCCGGTGACCACTATCGATGAGGTCGCGGACGGCGTGCTCGGATTCTGGTCGCCAGTCTAGTCGCGGGGGTGCGCTACATGCGGCGGGCGAGAGTTGGATCGAGTGTGTCTCTCAGGCCGTCTCCGATGAGGTTGATTGCCAAGACCGTGAGGGAGAGGAACACTCCCGGGAAGAACATTATCCATTCAGCGACACGAACATAGAGACGCGCCTCGCCCATAATGTTCCCCCAGCTGGGGATATCTGGTGGAGTGCCAGCGCCTAAGAAACTCAGGCCTGCCTCGACCAGAATCGCGAGGGCGAATATGTAAGTCCCCTGGACGATCAGTGGCGGGACAGTGTTGGGGAATATGTGCCGGGCCATAATTCGGATTCCCTTCGCGCCGATTGCCTCGGCCGCCTCCACGTAAACCCTTTCCCTGAGCGTCAGGACGGACGATCTGACCACACGCACCACGCGTGGAGTCTCCACGACCGACAAAGCGATAATCACGTTCTGCAGACTTGCGCCAAGCATTGCTACTAGCGCGATGGCAAGTAGGAAGGAGGGGATGGCCATCAGGCCGTCCATGAGACGCATGATGATCGAGTCGAGCGTTCGATAGTAGCCCGATACAAGTCCGAGGACGACGCCTCCCACCATAGTGATGATCGCGACGGCGATGCCCACCATCAACGACAACCTGCTGCCGTACACTACGCGCGCAAAGATGTCTCTGCCGAGGTGATCCGTCCCGAACAGGTACTGGCTCGATGGGGGCCTGAGCCGTTCTATGGTGTCGATGTATCTCGGGTCCACGTCCGTGATCAGCCCCGAGAAAATCGCCATCGCCGACATTACGATAAGCAGCACCAGACCAAACAGCATGTTCGGGTTCTTGATGAGCGCCCGTCGGGTGCCGATCAAGGCTCGCCGCCAGCGACTCGGTTGGGCGATGGTGACGAACAGGTCATCTCTGAGTGTCTCTCGGCTGGCCATCAGTACCGGATCCTGGGGTCGAGATATGCGTAGCTCAGATCGACGATCAGGTTGACCAAAACGTAAGTCAGGGTCACCAACATCATGACACCCTGGATGACCGGATAATCCCTTCTGAGGACCGCTTCCACGATAAGTCTGCCGAGGCCTGGGATCGCAAATACGGTTTCAGTGACCACGAGACCGCCGATCAGCCCCGCTAGTCCCAGTCCAATCACCGTCACCACAGGAACTGAGGCGTTCTTTAGCGCATGTCGGAGCAGGACGATACGTTCGCCGAGCCCCTTGGCCCTGGCTGTCCTGATGTAGTCCTCACGGAGTATTTCCAACATGGTCGTGCGCGTCATGCGTGCGATCAGTGCCGCGAAAATCACGGCAATGGCGATAGAGGGCAGGGTTATAGACTTCAGCCATGGTACGATTCCGTTGGAGATGGGCTCGTACCCTACTGCAGGCAGCCATTCCAGCCTGACCGCGAACAAGAATATGAGGTTGTACGCCAGCCAGAAGACCGGAATCGAGAAGCCCAGAACGGCGAATAGCATGATTGCCCGGTCGATCAGCGTGTTGGCTTTCCACGCCGCGATTACGCCCAGTGGCACGGCAATCACGACAGCCAATATCTCAGCCGCCAGCGCAAGGACGATTGTTGGTTGAAGGCGCTGGGCGATGAGCTCAGTGACTGGGTACCTGGAAAAGATGGAACTGCCTAAGTCCCCCCTTGCAACATGCGACAGCCAGATCCAGAGTTGTTCGTGGATCGGCTTGTCCAGGCCGAGTTGCTTCCGAACTCTCTGTATGTCCTCCGGGTTGCCGAAGTCGCCGGCTATGACGGCTGCAGGGTCACCCGGGGCGATATGGACTAGTGAAAACGTGATAATCGCCACGAAGAATACAACCGGGATCGTAGCGATTATTCGCTGGATGACGTACTGGAGCATCTAGGGTTCTCTTGGCCTGGGTCGGCGGATATTGCCCAGGGCCGGACCATAGGCCCGACCCATTGTATTTGGCGGTTCTCCCCGACGATAGCCAAGGGGCCCGCGATATATATCTTACTTGTCCAGCCAAACACCCCAGAAGTGGAGCAGGCGGTGAGGCTCGTAGCCCTTCACGTAGTCTTGCCGTGCAACTAGGAAGTTGAACTGACCCATCGTCAGGTAGTTCGGGTTCTCGTAGTTCTCTTGCTGGATGGCATCAGCGATTCGCAACTGCTCCTCCAGCGTACCGGCCAGAGGGAACTCCTCAATCAAGCCCTGGATTGTTTCATTCTGAGGCCAACCGAACCAGTTACCGCTCAGCCCGACCGCGGTGATCGGGTCAAACGTCCCGCCCCAGGTGTGGAAGACGTTCCAGCCACCATCGCCTGGCAGAGATTTCTCAGCTCTGCGGGCGACGACTGCCGCCCAGTCCATCGACGGCATCTCAACCTTTGCGCCGATCGACTCCAGATTCCGCTTAGTTATAAGACCGGAGGCGAAGAAGTCAGGATAGTCGGTTGCCGCAAGCACGATTACCGGGTCATCGAATCCGGTCGCGTTGACATACTCCTGCCAAAGCTGCTTACCGAGCTCAACATTCGGCTCAGCGTAGTAGACATCGCTCCCTACATCGCTAGCAAGGGGGCCTCCGCACATGAACAGCGCGGCGCAAGTTTCCCAGAGGAATTCAGGCCCGTAACCGGCTCGCATGTATTCCGCGCGGTCTACGACTGCCTGGACGGCGAGCCTGGCTCGCTGGTCATTGAACGGCGGATGCAGGTGGTTGAACACCAGCCATGGCGACGCCCACGGGCTGATCGTGTCAACCTGTACGCTGCTGTCTTCCAGGGTCGGAAGCAGGTCGCCCGAGATACCTTCGGAGAAGTCTGCCTGCTGCGTCAGCAGGGCCGCGACACGGGTGGCCTGATCAGGCACCTCTGACATGACTATCCGGTCGAGGAAAGCCTCCTTGCTACCGGCCGCGCCATCTTTGGGGTCCGTTCGAGGGATGTAGCCATCGTACCGTTCCATGACGAGCCGGTTTCCTGGTTCCCAACTCACAAACTGAAAGGGGCCGGACCCGATTGTCTGTTCAGCTTCGACAGCGACATCCGGAAGGGTGGCGTTGGCAATCTCCTCCTTGAAGACATATACGGTCCCCCACGTGCCCCAGAAGAAGGGCACCAACCCAAATGTCTTGCCCATATCCATCTGGAAGGTCACATCGTCAACCTTACTGTATGAAGGGTCGCCAAGCTGGCGTATGCTGATTCCGACAGGCTGGCGCTGTTCATAACGTGCGATTGAAGCGAGAACGTCGTCCGTTGTCACTGTGTCGCCGTCGTGGAATGTCATGCCTTCCCTGATCGTAAAGGTGTACGACTTCGCGTCATCGGTCATTGACCACTCTTCAACCAACTGAGGTTGACTCTGAAGTGCGGAGTCCCATGCAAACACCGCGTCGTACATCTGTCGCGCGGTGACGTGAGTCATTTCAGCGGTGGTCCAGACCGGGTCCAGGGTTCGGAGGCTAGCCTGCGGCACCCACTGGAGCGTCCCGCCTCGCTGAATCATCTGTTCATCCATTGCAGGTATCACGCGCCTGGTCTTAGTTACGTTTGGCGACCCAATTGGGGCGGCTTCTGGGATAGATGGCGCTGCTGGCTGGGCGGCGGCGGCCGGCGCGGGAGCGGCAGGCTGCTGTGGGGCCTGGGGAGCCATGCCCGAAGGTTGCTGGGCTGCTGCTGCTGGCGCTGCTGGCGCAGGGGCGGCAGGCTGCTGTGGAGCCGAAGGCTCCTGGTCGCTAGCACAAGCCATCGTGACGGCCAACAGTGCTGAAAGCACAACGGCGGCGAACAAACCGCTGGCCCAGTGCCGGCGTTCGGTAATGTACATAATTGCTCCTATGATTCTCTCACTAGCTGACTTACCGATACTACAGATCCAACTTGCGCGTCCCACAGGCGCTTATGGGCTGATTATAGATTTGACTCAATCTCTCGTCAACAAACCTGGGTGTCAACTCATCTCAATTCAATGCGAGCCATCTAT
>DAOUHG010000230.1:0-17985 GCA_034428835.1 Dehalococcoidia bacterium | reverse complement strand
GCTCTCTTTTCGGGAGGTCAGCGTCTCCCCCGACGTGGTCAATATTGTCAGGCTGTCGCCCTTGACCTCGATGGTGTCAACGTTGCCCCGCACGGTCATGGCCACAACGTCGTTGAGACCGATCTCCTGATCGCCTCCGACAGCGCTGGAGAGCAGGTTCACCACGATCGCAACTATAGCCACCGTGATTAGAAGATAGATGAGGGTCTTGCGCATGGAAAGCCGGGCCATCCTCCCTTACATTCGTTACGGGGGCTGTGCTCTCAAAGTATATCAGATGCGCCCACTGAAGCACCCAGAACACTTGGCATTGACCTATTATGTTCAGTCCAACGCATATGTGATATAGTCTGGCCCGTAGCTGCGACAAGGCTGACGTTGCTGCTTGTCGACTGGAAACGCACAAGCGCCCACTGCCTGGAGACCACGTTCCCGGCTCTCTCGGGCAAGTAACTATTGATTGATAGAGGCCATTCAGAAGCGTTGAAATGGGAGGAAGCCAAATGAAATTGGCACTGAGTATATCCGCCTTGGCGATGATCCTGGCCCTTGTGGTTCTTGGGTGTACCAGGGAGGTCGTTAAAGAGGTAGAGGTTCCCGGCGAGACCATCATCAAAGAGGTGGTCAAGGTCGAGACCGTAGAGATCCCCGGCGAGACCGTCATCAAAGAGGTGGTCAAGGAGGTCGTAATCGAGAAGCCCATAGAGGTGGTTAAGACCGAGATCAGAGAAATCATCATTGAGAAGCCGATCACGCAGATCAAGGAGACCGTGATCATTGCCACACCGTCGCCTGCTGATGCGATGATGGACGAGCGAATTGTGCCCGCAGGCACGTTCACTGGCGCTATCGGCAGCTTCTCCCCGATTTCAGGATGGGGCCCGTCATGTACGGCATGCTCCCAGCTCGTCGGTGCTAGCGTTGGTGAAGCATTGTTCGCTACCGCGCGCGACGAGTCTGGCGCCATCGGGCTAACACCCTGGCTGGTGGAAAAGTGGGAGTTGGCCGCCGACGCTTCGTACAGCGACTTCAAACTCCAGGAAGGCATCCAATTCCACCAGGACTTTGGTGAGTTGACCGCAGACGACGTCGCATGGTATTTCAACCTGATCAATACAAACACCAACCCCGAGTCCAAGCACGACACCGGCGTCCAGATCTTTGACCTCGCTATGGCCGAAGCCATCGACCGGTACACCGTGCGCTTCAACTGGGCCAGCTACGGCGGTTACACGCTCATGATGGAGTTCACCGATCTCCAGGAGGGTGTGGAGACCATGTCCAAGA
Organism: Dehalococcoidia bacterium; assembly: GCA_034428835.1. Taxonomy (GTDB): domain Bacteria; phylum Chloroflexota; class Dehalococcoidia; order Lucifugimonadales; family UBA1123; genus VXRN01. Next base: position 16,698 of record DAOUHG010000230.1, on the reverse strand, counting down.
GGGCCTTCGACACCAAGGGCCAAGAGTGGATGTCAGAAAACGTACCCATTACGACCGGCCCCTTCGAAGTCCAGAAATGGACACAGGGCGAGGAGATCCGGTTGATCGCGGTCCCGGACCACTGGCGCAAGACCTCTAACATTGCCCGGGTCAGCATACTGGCCGTCCCGGAAGGCACCACCAGGAGAGCAATGCTCGAGTCCGGTCAGGCGCACGGAGCACAGATCGGCCTCAAGGACATGCCCGCAATGATCAACTCCGGATTCAAGCTGGCCCCGGAGCTGATCCAGAACCAGGTCAACCTCGGATTCGGCGGCAACTACTGGGAGAGCGTCCACGCCAAGACTGGCGAGCCCCTGGAGAGGCCGCGCGACATTTCGGTCCCATGGGTAGGCGATCCGTATGAAAACGGCGACACCTACGACGAAAATACGCCTTCTATGCAGAATTCCAAGAAGGTCCGCTGGGCGCTGTCCCAGTCGATCGACCGGGATCTGATCGCTGAGACAGTGCTGAGCGACCTCGGTTGGGGCTTCCCAGTCGGGCACATGTCTACTGATGATCCGCTCTACCTGAACAATCCGGGCAGATGGGATATTCCCTACGATCCCGAAGCTGCACGGGCGCTGCTCGAAGAGGCAGGCCACGGAGGATGCAACGGCCTGACGCCAATCGTGTGGACAGGACCCAGCGGCGTTGTAGTGGAGGTCTGGGACGCTGTCGGCGTCATGTGGCAGACCGATCTCGGCTGCACAGCACAGTTCGACCGGACCGACTACTACGCACAGCATCGTCCGGGAATCGTCTCTAGGACAAGCATCAACATCTACAGCGGCTGCTGCCCGGGAATGGGAATCTGGCCGATGGAGTGGAGCTTTAGCTCGGAAAACTACCCCGGAGGCTTTGGTGTCGGCATCGAGACGCCCACCCACTCCCGGATCTACACGACCAAAAAGCGGACGTCCGATCCGGAGGCGGTGATCAATCTTGGCCTCGAACAGCATGACTTCAACCATGAGTCGCAGCTGTTCTCGGGTATCGTCAGATTCCCTGACGGCGCGATGTACGATCCCGGCACGGTGTACTGGGAAGACATGCGGCCATTCCAGTGGAACAAGATCGGCGGACTCAGGAGCTTCGAGGACGCCAAGCTGGTCGAATAAGTCACAATTGAGCGATTGAGTAAGTTGGGCAGGACGCAGCACCATGCGTCCTGCCCAGTTGATACGCACGTTCATATTTCCTCATGTTCCCTGACTTCTCTTGGCGGTACCTAGCTTGACCACTTTCATTCTCAGACGACTAGTGACTTCCGTAATCGCAATTGCGGCTGCGGCTATGCTAGTCTTCGGCCTCTCGAGGGGTCTGGCCGACCCCAGGTATACTCTGATCGGTCAGGCCGGCTACGGAATGTCCGCTGAGACGTGGGAAAAACTTGGCCGGGAATTGCATCTCGACAAGCCAGTGCCGGTGCAGTTCCTCTACTGGGTTGTAGCAATTACCCAGGGAGATTTCGGCAAGGACCTCCAAGACGACAAACCAGTGCTTCCCAAACTCGCCGAAAAGATCGGCCCATCAGCCAAGCTGGGACTGGTCTCGTGGGTCATCGCCACGATTATAGGCATCCCTCTGGGCGTGCTTTCCGCGGTCACCAGAGGGTCGCTCCCAGACTACCTTGTCAGGGGACTCGCACTGTTTGGGCAGGCCGTACCCACGTTCTGGGCGGGAATCCTCGCCATTATGCTGTTTACGGTCTGGCTGGACTGGCTGCCCGCTGCCGGCATGGGAGAAGGATTTGCCGTGCGCAACTACATCATGCCGGCTACGGTCTTGGCCTGGTTGCCGGCTGCCGGATACCTACGCTTTACACGATCGGCTATGCTCGAAGTGCTTGACTCCGAATACGTCAAGCTGGCCATGGCCAAGGGTGTACCCTACCGCACGGTCGTCTGGAAGCACGCCTTCAGAAACGCCTCGCTGATACCTCTAACCGCAACCGCGCTCGTACTGGCCGGATTCATCACCGGTTCGGTGCTGGTCGAGGCGGTCTTCGCCTGGCCCGGTATCGGTTTCTACGCTGTACAGGCCGTCTCCACTAACAACATCAACGTCCTCGTCGCAATCGTTCTCATCTTCACGGTGCTGTTCATCATCGCCAACTTCATCGTTGACATCATGTACGGACTACTGGATCCACGGATCAGGTACTCATGACCGTCGAATCTCTGCGGCCCCAGCGCTCCAGCATTATGGGTCGTCTGGGGCGCGCATACAACTTCTTCACCCGGTGGCCGGTCATTCCGATTGTTATACTTATCATCCTGGTGTTCGCGGCGATTTTTGCGCCGGTTATCTCCAAGCACGAGCCCCTTGTCGGCAACCTAAGGGAGAGAAACCTTCCACCGTGGGGAGCCGAGGAGGGCACCACCAACCACATCTTCGGCACCGACCACGTTGGCAGGGACGTATTCAGTCGCGTTGTGCATGGCTCTAGGATTTCGCTGATGGTCGCGGCGGTCGCTCTGGTGACCGGGACCTTGGTCGGGACGATTCTCGGACTTGTCGCCGGGTACTTTGGCGGTGTCATCGACGAGGTCATCATGAGGATTGTCGACATCTGGTTCGCATTCCCATTTCTGATGATCGCGCTCCTGATTGCGGCGGTCGTAGGTCAAGGTATTTCTACGATCATGGGGCTTCTGGCCCTGCTGGTGTGGTCGAGCTACGTGCGGTACGTGAGAGCCGAAGTCCTGACCCTTCGTGAACGCGACTACGTCTCCCTCGCTAGGGTTGCGGGCGCATCAACCACTCGTATTCTGGTCCGACACCTGCTGCCAGGTGTTACGAACACCGTTGTCGTAGTAGCCACACTGCGCGCGGGACAGCTGGTGCTGGCCGAGGCGTCCCTCAGCTTCTTGGGCGCAGGCGTTCCGCCTCCGACGCCAACGCTGGGTTCGATGATCGCGGACGGAAGAGACTACCTGAGAGATGCATGGTGGATTTCAGTCTACCCAGGGATTACCATATTCTTAATGGTAATGTCTCTGAACTTCTTGGGCGACTGGCTGCGAGACCGAATCGACCCACGACTGAGACAGCTTTAGGAACGACAATTCCCGGTCGTCAGACGGCGTATGAGAGGTTGCTTTTTGAGCTATGTCGTCGTTTGACCCTGAGCTTGTCGAAGGACCGTCTAACTATCTAATGGTCCACCAAAACCATTTGGAAGCAGTACCAGGGCAGGCTGTACACTGATGCGGACCCTCCCTTCCGGGCGCAGTCTAGGTCTTTTGCAGTTTTCTCAGCCCGACGCGAGGTGGGTTCCCGATAATGTACCGTAGTACAATGGTCATAGTGCGAGTGTACAGTTCATCTATCCGCCTCGCCCGCTCAAGTGATCCGAGGAGTGAGCATGCCTCCAGTCTGTATTTCGGTAATCAACATGAAAGGAGGCGTCGGCAAGACAACTGTTACGGCGTTGCTGGCACGGTTCGCTGCAACACCGAGCCACAATCTCAAAGTTCTGGCCATCGACTTGGATCCGCAAGCCAACCTTTCCCAAGCGTTGATGGGAAGAGACGGGTACTCCAGATTCCAGAACAGCAAGTCTGCTTCAATAGTGGAGCTGTTCAAGGGGTATCAGCCACCTACATCCAGTATGCCATCACCGGCTTCACTGAATGTAAATAACGTAGTGCAAGATATTAACCTAAGACTATCGATAATTCCTTCAAGGTTCGATTTTGCGGACAACTTGGTTTCTGCGGTTAAGCCTGATCCACAGCGTCTTGCGGCGTTCATTCCGGATAACTTCCAGGACAAAGATTTAGTTCTCATCGACTGCGCTCCGACAGAGTCGATATTCACTCAGGCTGCGTACCACGCATCCCGCTACATTCTCGTCCCTGTCAGACCCGAGTTCTTCGCCACCATTGGCTTTCCACTGTTGAACGACTCTCTTGGAACCTTCAAGGGGAACAACATGGGCAACCAAATTGACGTGATGGGTGTTGTCATTAACAATGCGACTTATGAGGGCAACAACGAGGGTGGCCCGGAAAGACGGAGGGCGCTGGAAGAGATCATCCAGGAAGCAGACGAGAACGGGTGGTATATGTTCAAGAATGAGATTACATACTCGCGTGGCTTCCCCAAGGTGATGCGAGGGGACTTTAGTCACCCAGGCAATTCTCTGAACAGTTTCGCAAGGTTTGCGCGTGAGTTCTTTGGAAGACCCGAGCTTAGTGGACTTGGAACTTAGGGAAACCGTAAAAGGGGAGAGAGGCTTATGTCGCAAGCCAGATTGAAAGACACCCTACGTTCAATTGTTCAGGAATATGGCCTGGAGGAGGTCAACCAGACTCTAGGTGAGTTTGCGGTCAGGAATAATCTGAGGTCAATGGTTCAGGAGCATGGGTTTGAGCTAGTCAACCAGATACTGAGCGAGATTGGATCCAGTGAACACGAGCGCGAACTTTCGAACAGGGCCACAAGACCAGAAACTGGCGCAGCAGGCGTCCGGACCAGAAGAAGGAAGACTAAGAGACCTGTTGCCGCGCCGCAGTACGTAGCGAAGATGGAGTTGCAACCAGAGATAGAGCGTTCGATAGTCGAGCTTGCCAACAGGTTTCAGGACAAAACATTTCTGCCCACATTTGGGGATGTCGCTAACTTCTGCCAGTCTTATGGAATTGACGAACCGGCGTCCAGAACTCGCTCTAGTGCAATACCTAGGGTTTTCAAGCTCCTAGCGTCAATGGAGGCGGACGAGATTCAGCGAATAGTTGACTGGGGGATGTTTTCTGGACCTTCACGGCTGAGACCTATATCGGAAGCGATCCGGCGCAACGGCAGGGCGGCAAGAGCTGCTGCAAGAGATCACGCGGCTATGGGCAGCGAACAAATCGCTAATTAATGACAAACAGACCTCCCTTCGACAACAGCTGGACGAACGACAGCGAGCACGGCACAGACAGGTAAGAATTGTATGTCAGACGAAACTACGCTTCGACGCACGTCCCTGTACGACGTCCACTCCGATCTCGGAGCGCGATTTGTTTCCTTCGCCGGGTGGGAAATGCCGGTGCAGTACGGCAGCATAATCGAGGAGGCAAAGGCCGTACGTGACGGTGTCGGCCTGTTCGACGTTTCGCACATGGGTCGCCTGGACATTGTAGGCCCGGGCGCAGCCAGCTTGCTGAATGCGACGCTCAGTGTGAACATCGACCGCCTTGGAATGGGGCGCGCTCGGTACAACGTCATCTGCGACGAAAGCGGCGGCATCATCGACGACTGCATTGTGTACAGGCGTGGCAGGCAGCGTTTTCTGCTTGTCCCGAACGCTTCGAACACAATTGCGGTGACGGAGTGGCTGGAGAAATGGACGCTGGACGAATCGGGCGTGAGTATGAGGAACGTGACGGCTGAAGTCGCTATGATCGCCTGTCAGGGGCCGGACGCCGAAAATACGCTCCAGCGTCTGACGGACTTCGATCTGTCTCTATCGAATCTGAGGCCGTTCAGGGGCAGAAGCATGACGATCTGCGGCGCGGCGTGCTACGTGGGCAGGACGGGGTACACTGGGGAAGACGGCTTCGAGATCATGGCGCCCTCGGATGACGCGCCGTCACTGTGGCAAGCGCTGGTAGAGATGGGCGCGGTGTCCTGCGGGCTGGCAGCGCGGGACGTGCTGAGGCTTGAGGCCGGGCTGCTGCTGCACGGCAACGATATGGACACGTCGGTCAACCCATACGAAGCGGGGATAGGGCGGTTCGTGGAGCCAGATCGGGAAGAGTACGTCGCAGGGGAAGCGTTGCGCCGGATACGGGACGAAGGGATATCACGCAAGCTGGTCGGGTTCAGGATGGAGGGAAGAGGTATCGCGCGTCACGGCTACCGGATACTGGACGGAGGGAGTGCCATCGGGGAAGTGTCTTCCGGCGGGCCTTCTCCAACGCTTGACTTGAACATAGGTATGGGCTATCTTCCAGTCGCATATTCGGAGCCGGGGACTCGAATCGAAATCGAGATACGGGGCCGCCCCGTGGCGGCTCAAGTGACTGACCTACCTTTCTATGCTGGCGGTAATGTCTTAGTCGGTGCATTGTGAATCCCTTTGAGGCACGGGCGACTGCCCCGCCTTTTTCAACCGGTGAGAACTCATGAACCCAGACAATCTTAAGTATTCGCGCGAACATGAATGGGTGATCGTCGGTGACGACGGCTTTGCGCTCGTCGGCATCACCCACTTTGCCCAGGACAGCTTGGGCGACGTCGTCTTCGTCGAGTTACCCGACGTTGGCGGCGAAATAGGCCAGTTCGAGAAGATGGGCGAAATCGAGTCTGTCAAAGCTGTGTCGGACCTCTTCTCACCCGTAAGCGGCAAAGTAGTCGAGCGTAACGACAAACTGCTCGACCAGCCGGAGTTGGTCAACGACAGCCCTTACGAAGACGGCTGGATGTTGAAGGTCGAGATGGACGACTCTTCTGAAATAGACAAACTCATGAGCTCGTCCGAGTACGACGTGCTACTGGAGTCCGAGGCCTAGTTCCGTCCATGACAGAGAACGGATTTCAGTCCCCATATGTCCCAAACACTGAGCCGGACAGGCGCGCAATGCTTGACGCCATTGGTGTTGACTCGGTCGAGGAGCTGTTTGAAGACATTCCCGACGGCTATCTGAACTACGATCTGGATATCCCATCCGCACTCAATGAGCTGGATCTTACCCGCTACGCCCAGCAGCTCGCTTCTATGAACCGTACCCCAGGAGACTATGCCTGCTTCCTCGGCGCCGGATCGTACAGGCACCACATCCCAGCCGTTGTACGGCAGATCGCCAGCCGAAGCGAGTACATGACTGCCTACACTCCGTACCAGCCGGAGGTTTCACAGGGCACGCTGCAAACGGCGTTTGAATTCCAGAGCCTCATTTGTCAGCTTACGGGCATGGATGTTGCAAACCTTGGCATGTACGACGGATCCACGTCGTTGGCGGAAGCGGCTCTCATGGCGGCGAGGATCACTCGAAGACACCGAGCAGCGGCCGTAGTGGACTCGGTTTCCCCCCTGTACCGCGAAGTTCTGGACACATACGTCCAGGCCCCAGGCATAGAGATCGACACAATTCAGGCGTCGGTGGAGACCATTTCCGACGACACCGCATGCCTCATCGTTCAACAGCCTAACTTCTACGGCTACATGGAAGACGTCGAGAGACTCGCTCAAGTTGCACACGACGCCGGAGCACTGCTGATAGTCAGTGTGGACCCTGTATCGCTCGGAATGTTCAGACCGCCGAGCGAATACGGTGCCGATATAGTAGTCGGCGAGGGTCAGGCTCTGGGTGTCCCCACAACCTATGGTGGGCCATACGTCGGGTTGTTCGCGTGCAAGCAGGCACACATTCGCCAGATGCCGGGTCGAATCGTCGGTCGCACTGTGGACACACGCGGGGAGGAAGCCTACGTGCTCACCCTCCAGACGCGCGAGCAGCATATTAGACGCGAGCGTGCGACATCCAACATCTGCACTGCTGTCGCCCTGATCGCACTGATGTCCACTATCTATCTCGCATCGTTTGGCAGGCGCGGACTCCGCCACGTCGCGGAACTCTGCTACCACAAGGCTCACTATGCCGCCGCCCAAATCGACGAAATTCCAGGCTACTCGGTCCCAATGAGTGGCACGTTTTTCCAGGAGTTTGTGGTCGAGTGCCCCGGTTCCCCATCCGATATCAACGAACGACTGTTGGACTACGGAATCATCGGTGGCGCAGATATCAGCGAACAGGAGCCCAACAGCATGCTCGTTTGCGTGACGGAGATGAATTCCCGAGAAGAGATCGACAGGTTGGCTGCCGCCCTGCGCGAGATAGGTGGAACAGCATAGATGACCTCCCTTCTTGAAAGATCGGGCCGCGACAGGCGAAAGCTGCTCATGGACCGCAGCAGACCCGGCAGGATTGGCACCACCCTCCCGCCGCTCGATGTCCCAGTGTCCCAGCTACCCGACGAGTCCATGCTCCGCGACACTCTTGATCTCCCTGAAGTTTCCGAGGGCGAGATAGTACGGTACTTTTCTCAGATAAGCCAGTTTAACTTCTCAATAGATCACAACTTCTACCCGCTCGGCAGCTGTACGATGAAGTACAACCCGAAGCTCAACGACGAAGTCGCCTCCCTGCCTGGGTTCTCTCAGATACATCCCCTCCAGCCCGTTTCAACGGTCCAGGGGGCAGTCAAACTTATATGGGAGTTGCAGGAGACGCTGAACGAGATCACCGGCATGGCTGGCTGCTCTCTGGCCCCAATGGCAGGTGCGGACGGAGAGCTTGCAGGATTGCTGATGGCTCGCGCCTACCACCTTGACCGTGGCGATGGGCGGCGAAAGAACGTGCTGATCCCCGACTCGGCCCACGGCACGAACCCGGCATCCGCAGCAATGGCAGGTTTCAATGTTGTAACTCTGCCTTCGGACGCAGCCGGCAACACCGACCTCAACGCGCTCAGGAACTCCGTCGACGACGACCTGGCCGGGCTGATGATTACGCTGCCCAGCACGCTTGGACTATTCGACACCAATATCCTGGATGTAACCAGGATCGTCCGGGACGCAGGCGGAATCGTGTACGGCGACGGTGCCAACCTCAACGCCATCGTCGGGAGAGTCAAGTTCGGTGACTTCGGATTCGACGTAATCCACTCCAACCTGCACAAGACCTTCACACAACCTCACGGCGGCGGCGGACCAGGTGCTGGCCCCGTAATCGCCGGGCCGAGGCTGGTAGATTACCTCCCAACTCCGATCGCCGGACGACATGAGAACGATGGACAGGAGAGCTTCTCACTGGATACTCCAGCCAACTCCATAGGCCGAATGGGAGCGTTCCACGGGAACTTCGGCGCGCTGGTCAGGGCGTGGGCATACATTTCCACACTCGGCAAAGAGGGCATCCCGCAGATCAGCGAAGACGCCGTGATCAACGCCAACTATATTCTCAGCCAACTGAAGGGATACTACGATCTCCCTTACGACCGAACGTGTATGCACGAAGTGGTCTTCTCAGCCACCAACCTCAGACGGGAACACGGCGTGCGTGCAATGGACGTGGCCAAACGACTTATCGACTATGGGATACACCCGCCCACAATGTACTTCCCTCTCGTTGTTGATGAGGCGCTGATGATCGAGCCAACCGAAACAGAGTCCAAGGAGACCTTGGACTATTTCATCGAGGTAATGAAGCAGATAACAGTCGAGGCCGCACAGGACCCTGACCTGCTCCACGACGCCCCTCACAACACTCCAAACACCCGTCTTGACGAGGCGCGCGCAGCCCGCAGACCCGACCTCCGATGGCGACCAAGAGCCGGTCGACAGGAGTAGGTAGATATAGCTTTCAGGCTTGAATCTCAATCATATACCCGTTCTCCCTCAGGGAGAGGGTTGGGGTGAGGGTGATTAGCTTAGACACATACCTCAGTCAGCCCACAAGAGGCGAAAAGACTCTGCAAACCCTCTCACAATAGGAGTTAGGAAGAAAAAATGTCAGAAGTAGGCCAGTTGGCCCCCGACTTCACTCTACCCGCCCACAGTGGCGAACCGATCACCCTGAGCGATTTCAGAGGGAAAAAGAACGTCATCCTGTCGTTCCACATTTTCTCCTTCACAGGCGGTTGAACGCACCAGGTCTCCTCGATGCGCATTCACAACGCATCGCTCGAGGAGGCTGGCGCCCAGGTTCTGGGCATAAGCTGCGACTCCCGTCCCACCCAGGTGGCATTCGCCTCGTCCCTGGGATCGATCCCCTACCCGCTTCTGGCAGACTACTGGCCTCACGGCGCGGTATGCCAGAGCTTGGGTATTTTGAATGAACAGCTCGGCGCGCCATTTAGAGCGATCATAATCGTCGACAAAGAGGGCGTCATCCGCTTCAAGCAGACCTACACCGCTGCCACCGATGTCGATCCGCAGAACATCTTGGCAGAGCTCGGGAAGCTCCAATAGAAGAGCAGTCAAACGAGCAGGCCGCGCCGAAGGGCGCGATCCATCGGCGTGGACCATTCCGGGAAGGCGAATACGTTCAACTGCTCGACCGCCGAGGTCGGACCTATCTCGTTCACCTCACCCCGGGCGACTTGTTCGAGACGCACATCGGCAACTACCCTGTCGGCGATCTGATCGGTCAACAAGAGGGCTCTTGGATCTTCACCAACAGGGGCCACCGTCTGATGGCCATCAGGCCTACCCTGTCCGACCTGACCCTTCGTATGCCGAGGTTGGCAACTGTCATGTACCCAAAGGACCTCGGCGCGATGCTGGTGTACGCCGACATCTTTACAGGCGCGCGCGTACTCGAGGCCGGCGCTGGCTCGGGAGCCGTCACCATGATGCTCCTCAGGGCCGTCGGAGAGACAGGTCGCGTCTTCACCTACGACGTCCGCCAGGACATGATCGACCAGGCTCAGACCAACATCGCCAGGTACTTCTCACACTGGGACAACTTGGAGTTAAAGCTCGGCGACGTCTACGAAGGCTTTGCCGAAGACCATCTGGATAGGGTCATCCTCGATCTCCCGGAACCCTGGCACGTCGTCCCTCACGCATCCGAGAGACTGGTTCCCGGCGGCCTCTTCTTCGGGTTCATACCCACGGTTCCACAGGTCGACGAGCTGGTACGGGCACTCCGTGCCCAGCGCACCTTCGGCATGATCGAGACAATGGAGATCATGATGCGCCAGTGGAACGTCAGCGGTCGCAGCGTTCGGCCTTCCCATCGCATGGTCGGACACACGGGTTTCATCATTACTGCCCGCCGAGTCAGCGAGCGGTCAACTGCCGACGAAGAGCGATACTGACCTATCGGCTAGTGCTGGTTCATCCGGCTGCTGCAAAGTTGATAATACTCGCACTTCACGGCATTCCCACGAAAGCGTGAATCCATACATCTTCATTCAGATGTAGTCGTTTGACCGAATGACTCTGTCGGCATGTGAAACTTTGTCGGAAGCGGCACCGTCAGGCCCGTGACAGAGTCCGCGCACGGGACGAGATCGGAAGCCCGACTGATCCCGCTGTCCTTGTCCTGAACCAACACCTTGAATTTGCCCAACCCTTCAGGATCGACTAGCCGGCGCATAGCCCGCGCGTTCAAGCGCCGCTCTGCAGATCCAATGGCAGCCGCCTGGAGAGAGTCCTCCATAAGAGCATATCCAAGAGACAGCAGAAACTCCCCCTGGGTCGCTAAAAAGACCGGACGGAGACCAACCGACCTTCCCTCGTCGATCAACGCCGTAAAATCTACGTGTGCTGTCATATCCTGTCGGCCGACACGCTGGTAGGGACTCCCGCTATCCGTGTGCCTATAGTACGTCTGAAGCGTTCCCCCGCTTCGAGCATCCGAGTACAACTCCTCGACCTCGTAACCGTAGTCGAGAGTGAGGACGAATCCACGCTCCAGTCCCTCTGCGACAGCGGCGACCCACGGCAGGACTCCTGCGTTTACTTCCCCCCTGAACCCGTAGCGCAACTCCCTGCCGATGGATTCAACGCACCCGGCTATCAACTTTGTCGATGACTCGTCGAGCAGCTCGATAAATCGCCCTTCAGAATCCAGACTGACATACACTTCACATGGTCCACATGCGGTGATCTCGAACCTGTGGACCGTCATAGCGTCGATCAGTTCATTGGCCACAACGCATCCTACGATGCCGCCAACTGGGATTCCGACTGACTGGATCCACTCGACTCCTCTGCTCATACGAGAGGCATCGACAGGGGAAAGGCGATCTACTGCAACGTATCTGATCGCCTCTGAGAACAGCGGGAACTGCCGACTCGCAAAGTCAACGATATCGGAAGCTAGGACTCCGTCGCCAGCTCCGGCCTCTATCACCCAGAACGGGTCGGGCTGGCCGAGAGTCTGCCACATTGTATGAAGCTGGACGCTCACAAGAGCGCCGAAGGCGGGATGCACTACAGGGCTGGTGAAGTAATCGCCGCCGGCCCCTATCGGCCCGCGACTGGCATAGTAGCCGCCGCGATGATAGAGCGCGACCTCCATGAACTCCGCAAATGTAATTGCACCGGATGCGGCAATCCGTCTTCTAATCTCGTGTTCCGCGCCGGTCGGCACACTATGGTCTCCGATGAACATTGACAGTCACAGTCGCACAAATCATAGGGGCCAGCCTGTGGGATGTGTCCCGCGCAGCATTCGCCATAGCAAAAGGGACATTGCCGTTTGCAATGTCCCTTACTTGACTGATTGAGCTTGGTGCAGCCCTGCTTGTTCAGGTCGTGGAGCCTTGCTGCTGCCTCGCTGCGCGTCTCCTTCTGCCATCTCGGTCCCATCCCGATCCCTGGATAGAGTTCTTGAACTCCCGAATTGCTCCGCAGACTTTACATTTGCCGTTGCTGGTTGGGCCGTTGGGTTGTTCTATCACCCAGTAGTGTTGGCAGTCGGAATCATCTACAGACTCATCGATCAATTACAAACCTTCTTCCCTGGTTGTGTGTGGGCAAATTAGCCTCGCTCCTCGATCGGCACATAGGGTACGTCCATCGGACCCGTGTAAAGGAGCCTAGGCCTGAGCAGAATATTGTTGTTGAACTGTTCTACGACCTGTGCAGTCCATCCCGGGACTCGTCCCATGGCAAAGATGGAGATGAACAGGTCATCTGGAATATCGAGCAGGTAGTAGATCGCTCCAGAGAAGAAGTCGACGTTCTGGTAGATTCCACGCCTGCGGTAGGGCTGCATGACTTCTATCACGGACTGCAGGATCTGGAACCACCTGGGCTCGCCTTTGCGCTCACCAAGCTCGCGCGCGTCGTCCTGAAGGTGAACCGATCTCGGATCGACAGCCTTATAGACCCTGTGCCCGAACCCCATAACGCGACCGCCGCCGCGGATACGCTCTCGAACGTAGTTCTCGGCGTTCTCCTCGGTGCCAATCTCCTGGGTCATCTTCATGACCTCTTCTGCCGCGCCGCCGTGGGACGGCCCTTTGAGGACCGAGATCCCTGTGGTAACGGCGCAATGCAGGTCCGCCTGTGTCGAAGCGGCAACTCGCGCTCCGAAGGCCGAGGCATTGATTCCGTGCTCGGCGTGTAGCACGAAGTCCTTGTCTATCAGGCCTGCGTCCTCGTCGGATGGCTTCTCCCCGAACAACATGTAGAGGAAGTTGGCAGCGTGCCCAAGACTGGGGTCCGGATCCAGCGCCTCGTTGCCGTCCCTGATTCGGGCGTGCGCCGCAACGATTGTCGGCGCATGGGCTGTCAGCCTGACACCCTTGCGCAGGGTCGCCTCTTGAGAGTTATCCTCAGTCTCTGGATCGAATGCAGAGAGCGCCGACACTGCTGTCCGAAGCACATCCATCGGATGGGACTTTCGCGTAAGCCTGATTATGTCCAGTATCTCGCCAGGCAGTCCGCGTGATGCCTTCAGATCGGCGTCGAACGCGTCCAACTCGGACTGTGTGGGCAGGTGCCCATTCATTACCAGGAAAGCGGTCTCTTCAAAGGTGGACTTTTCAGCAAGGTCGTGGATGTCGTACCCACGATAGAGCAGCTTGCCCACATCGCCGTCAATGAAGCTGGACGTGGTCCTGTCTATGTAAACTTCGCGAAGGCCGCGATGAAGCTGGACCTTCCTTTCCGTCATAACTTGTCCTCCCAACTTGCGGCGAAGTCCTGCCGGAGGGGCTGAGTCTTGCCAAGACAGGTTACCGTAAAGGCGTACTCATGACGGATGACAGGCTTCAAATCGATTGTCTGGTGCTGCCCCGAGAAGCACGAAAATTCTAGCATCGGCCCAATATAGTGTCAAGAAATCTGAAGCATCCATAAACGCAAGTTATGATATAATTTTCATGATTTCCAGCGCACTATAAGCCTCATTGGACATAGGTAACCAGCAATCTTATGGTGTGTTACGCAGTTCACAATTGCACACTGAAATTATATACTATTGTCAAGCCCCACAGATTTTATACGGCGGCGCATACCTTCCAGACGGAAAGTGGAAAATACCGACAGATGGGCGCACTGAAGTGCATGGCACACGCGCTAATCCCGCACTGCCGCCAGCCTTTGTTCTCGGGCGGAGTGATAGAAAGTGATGCAGTCAGTTGAAGTACCTGAAGTCGTAGTACTACGCCTCCCGCTATACGTCCGAGCGCTCATGCAGCTCCAGCGGGAGGGAACCTCTGTCGTCAGCTCCCAGCAGCTCGGCGAACGACTTCAGATGACCCCCGCGCAGATCCGCAAGGACCTGAGCTATTTCGGCAGGTTTGGTAAGCAGGGACGTGGCTACAACATCGAGTTCCTGCTGGATGAGTTGAGGGATATCCTGGGCCTGAACGGCGAATGGCGCGCCTGCCTAGTAGGCGTCGGACGCTTGGGAAGGGCTATTATCAACTACACCGGCTTCGCCCCCGAGGGTTTCACGATAGTCGCCGCATTTGATAGCTCCGACGTCCAGGTCGGTGCGTCAGTGGGAGACCTGTCCGTTCAGCCCATGAGCGATCTGCCAGATGTCGTCGATCGCCTGGACGTGTCGATAGGCATCGTGGCAGTCCCTGCTGCCGAGGCTCAGTCGGTCATTAACCGACTGGTCGATTCTGGCATCAAGGGTATCTTAAACTACGCACCCGTAGCCCCTTACGTGCCGAGGGGAATCGTAGTCAGGAACATAGACCCCGTGCTGTCCCTTCAGTCAATGACCTTCTACCTGAAGAACAGGTAGCACCCAATTTCCCTACATGGCAGATGAGGGCTGCCGCAGTATCGGACCCATCGCCTGCCGCGCCGGATTCACACTGCAATGTAGCCACGGTACGTTCATCGTCGTGTAGATAGATATGGGGACCTCTTCTGCTCCAGCGAGGGTTTGCCTGAACCCAGGTCGAAAGGAAGTTACCCGGCCCGTATCATCAGAGCTGTCTGAGCCTTGGGTCCAACCGATCGCGTGCCCAATCGGCAAAGAAGAAACACGCCATAACCACCATGAATATAGCGACGCCTGGGAACATCGCAATCCACCAAGCGTCCGCTAGGTAGTTCCTCCCGTCAGACACCATAGATCCCCAGGAAGGCGTAGGCGGCGGCACTCCAACCCCTAGGAAACTCAGAGTAGCTTCTGTAAGTATCACGCCGCCCACCTGGAGAGACGCAACTATCATCACCGTGTTGGCCACACCAGGCAGTATGTGTCTGATGAGTATTCTAACTGTTCCTGTGCCAGATACCCGAGCGTACGAAACGTAGTCGAGCGTCTTAAGCTGTAGCGTCTCACCGCGGACCTGTCGCGCATAGTGCATCCATGAGAAAAGGGCCAGCAAAAATACCAACAGTCCAAAGCTCTGGCCAAATACGATAACGAATACCAGAATCACCAACAGTCCCGGCACCGCGTAAAACAGGTCGACGGTTCTCATGATAAGCTCGTCCACGAAACCGCCCAAATACCCTGCGATCAAGCCGGAGGAAACTCCTACAAAGCCGTCGCTGACGATTACCGCCAAAGCGACAAAGAGGGAAATCGTGCCTCCGTACACGACTCGGCTCAGCACATCGCGTCCCTGCTGATCGGCGCCCAAGATGTGGTCCGAGTTTCCTTCAGGGAACCACATCGGAGGCGTATTACGGTCGCGGATGCTGGATGCGGTGGGACTTTCGGGCGATACCAAGGGGGCGGCGACGCCCGTAATCACGAGAATGCCGATCACTACTGCAGCCAACCAAGTTCGACCGAAAACGCCAGAATGAGGACGATGCCCAGCCAGAACTGCGGGACGGCCTGCCCGAACGTTGTAACCGCCCGACTGAACAGATCCCAAAATGTTCCCCGCTTTGCGGCTGCCAACACACACAGTAATACGCCTGGGATCAGAGGAAGGCCCAACCAAGGCCGGCAAGCTGTAGCGTTGCCGGAAGACGTTCACGGATAGCGACCGTAACCGGTCTCGACTCCCGCAACGAATCACCCCAGTCGCCCCGCAGTATTCCACCAAGCCAGACAGCATACTGCACCGCTACGGGACGATCCAGACCCATCTCTCTGCCCCACTGCTCCCACTGGGCCTCAGTGGTGTATTCACTCAGATACAAGAATCGAGGGTCTCCCGTTGCGCGAGACAGACCAACCACGAGGATGCTCATAAGAAGAAGAGTCAAGATTGCGAAGGCGATGCGCCTTCTGATAAACCGAAGCAACTAAAAACACTCCTCTATCAGGGCTGCTCAGAGCGGACAGTATAATAAAGAGTGTTCCGAAGTCTCATACCGGCCCCATCCGTCTGGATGGGAGAGCAGGGACGGTCTGCAAACCGCCCCTGCCTGCATTCTCATTCGTGAGTGGCCTGCGTCCCGGCTACTTGATGCTATCTGGACAATTGCAGGTTCTCGAGATACGCCGGGAAAATGAAGGGGTGCGTAGGCATTGTCCAACTTGATATGCGGTCACTGGCCGCAACCGGATCACGCCAGGTGACCGCCTGAGCGGTTGGCTGCCACTCATAGAACCAGTCGAGGCCTTGTGCGACCTTTTGTCACGCTACCTCCCAGTCCAACTCATAGAGCACCTCTTGGGCAGCAGCAGAGGCGCCAGGGATCTCAGCGCCCATGTTCCAGACCCCCTCGCCGCCCATTTCCAGCCACTGCTGCACTATGCCGTCCGGAGTAATGCCGCT
>DAOUHG010000229.1:0-4396 GCA_034428835.1 Dehalococcoidia bacterium | reverse complement strand
TCGCTTCTCCCATGCGGATTGCCCGATCGGCGCGGAACCAGGCACCCCACACCGGCGCCCACTCCGACTCCATGCGACCAGGCGTGCTGAACTGGGGGATGTTCTCCAGCTTGCGGCCGGCGATGTCGTTGTCCGGCTCCGGCTCGAAGTACATGTCCCAGTAGACGCCGGTCTCCAGCTCCTTGATCTCCATACGGATCCCGACGTCGCGCCAGTGGTCCTTGATCATTTCGAAGAACTCGATTGCGCGCACCCCGTCAACTACGCAAGGTCCGCTATTCCCTGGCGACTGCTACCTCAGCGCCTTCGCCCTGTGCTTTCTTCAAGACCCCTCCTTGCTCCAGTTCCAGCGCCGCTTCCAGCGGCAACTGCAAGCCAACAACCTCAGCACTACCTTCGGCGTCGCTCGGATCCCCGCCGACTCTCAATTCCGCGTGCTCCTCGACCGCCATGACTACCAACCCATTCGCGCCTGCTTCGCCGACTGGATCGGCCGCCTGTGTTGGATCCCACGTAATTTCGTCACTGGATTCTCAGAATAGATCGTTGGACAAGAGGGCGGAGAATGCCGGATAGACCCGTGCAACGGCTGACGGCGAGAAGTAGCGTGGTCAGAACGGCAGATCGTCGTCATCGGCAAGGAGGTCGGTGGGCGGCGATGCAAAGATCAGGTAGGGTCCGTCTCGGACGGGTCGCGTCTCGCGATATCTCAACGAATGTGTGCTGACGATGATCGAGCGCGAGACCAGATCCTTGAGGCGGCTCAGCGAGCGACCGTGAGTACCCTCACGCAACAGTTGCTGGCGCAACCCACGCCACCAGTACTGCTGGCGTTGCCGGCTCAGCTGCTTCAGCCACCGGTCCTTCTTCAGCTTTCTTACCAAACAGATCAGGATCAGTCGAGGTGGCGCCCAGAACCCTCGCCAGTGCGTGTCTGGTCGCGCGGGATGCACCGCTGTACAGTCCGAGCACCGATACCGCGTCATCCACAGCCGCTCGGCCCAGCCATCCAAATACCGGCCTACGTATCCATGTCCCCACAGCCGACGGCCGCCACAAACCGGGCGTCGCCGCAGCGGCGGCCAACGGTAGTTCTTTTTCTCTTCGTTCAGGATCTTGCAATCCACCGCCAGGTGGAGTAACAGGTAAGTGCTCTTGGGGGTGGCTGAGTGGTCGACAAACCATTGCTCGGCTACCCCTTTTTCTCGGTCACTTTAAGGAGAAGGCTGCTGTTGGTAGACGACGACCTGCTGGTCCGCAGCTACAGAGTCCATCCTAGTCTGCGTGCCGTCGGGCCAGCGTACCAAGAGGTCGGCAACCGTTGCGCTTCCCAGGCCGAAATGTACTTCGAGTGGGTCATGCGAGTTGAAGTTGTTATGCCCGCCCATTTCGCGCACTTGAGTGCCCTGTTCGGTCGTGACCGTAATCCATGCCCCGATGCCCAGATGGTTCCTTCCGGTGCCCCGAGTCTTAACCGAGAGATAGTGATTATCGTTCTCCGTCTCGTTCCTATAGAAAACCAGGCCGAAGGGGCCGACGTTCGTAATCACGATGTCGATATCGCCGTCGCGCTCGGCATCGAAGCAAGCAACGCCCCGGCCCTGCCCCGTGTCTTCAAGGCCCAGTTCCTCGGCACGTTCAGCAAAGATGCCGAAACCGCCGTTGTGGAAGAAGCGAACCGGTTCAAACCGATAATCCTTGTCCCCAAACGGCAGCCAACCAGTGACATGGAAAATGTCGAGATTGGTGTCGTTATCGAAATCGGCCGCACAGCTCCCCCAGCCCCAGCCACCCTCATCTACCTTTGCTGCCGCCGTCAAATCTTCGAACACGCCTGACCCGTCATTACGGTAGAGACGATTGCCAAACCGGTGTCCGAGTTCGTCGAGGTCATACACCGACGTGACAAACCAGTCCATATCGTTGTCATTGTCATAGTCGCCGACGGCAGCCCCCATCCCTGCCTGATCGACGATGACATCGCGATCGGTTGTTCTGGTAAACGTGCCATCGCCATTGTTGACAAATACCTGACTTGTGCCATCGTCCGAGGCCATCAACAGGTCACCATCCCCGTCGCTGTCGATGTCACTGAAGTTCGGTGTGAAGCTCCAATCCGTAATCGACTCGAGGAGTCCTGCTGCGATGCCGGTCTCGACGCTCGCGCTGGTGAACGTGCTATCGCCGTTGTTGCGCCACACGGTCTCGGTATCTTCGGCAGGCAGGGGTTGCGCCCCCCAGTGGCCCAGGAAGAGATCGAGAAACCCATCGCCATCGTAGTCGTAGAACGTAGCACCCATCGTGTTTTCTGAATTGAACGTCAAACGCGATTCGGTCGTCACATCAATGAATGACGCCGCCACTTCATCGAGCCGGTTCTGGAACAGGTGGTAGGGGTGGCCCTCAACGGCGCCAACAAAGAGATCGAGATCGCCGTCACCGTCAAAATCACCAAACGCAGGACCGCTGCCCCACGGAGCCTCGGCCAGGCCCACTTGCGCGGCCATCTCCACAAATGTTCCGTCGCCCCGGTTTGCGTAAAGTTGATTCGGCTCCTGAGGACCTCCAACGACGTATAGATCCACATCTCCATCCGCGTCGAAGTCCGCCGCAGCTACACCGCCGCCGAAGAGTTCGGCAGTTGTCATCCGTGTTAGGACGCCGCCGAACGATCGTCTCAGGCCGGATCCCTCGATCAGCGAGAAACGCATCCCATCCCCGGGTGGTGGGGGGGGCTCGAGTCGTGAAGGAAGCGTCGCGGATTGTCCATCGCCGTCGCCGCCACAGCTGGCAACGAAGAGTACCAAGAAGACAGAGAGAATGCGATGCATCAGTGCATACCTAGACGATACTGGGCTGGACGTTTCCGATCCGAGCGTCATCAGGACCCGCCCAATCCAAACTGCACATCAAAGGATTGTGGGATACGAAGTCATTGAACACTCACCTGACCCTATCGTTTCCGCCTGGCGGGCTCGTCGGGAACTCTCATCCCGAAGTAGGTGCGCCCTGCCGGGCGCACCCAAAAAAACGGTCGCCCAAAGGACGACCGCCACGGCTGCAATTACTACCGGACCGTCAATTCTTAAAGAACAACTGATCCGTGTAGTTGTTGAAAATGACATCTCCCTCCGCGTTTGGCGGAAGCGTGAGTGGGACGTTCATCAGATTTGTGCGGTACACCAATGCCAGCGGGGCCCCCTGTGTGACGCCGATGTTCCACAGGTTTTCGGCCAGCAGCTCCCAGGCCCGGGAGCTCCATCGCTTCTGTTCGGCGCTGCTGTAGGGGTACTTCTTGCTTTCGACGATCTGCGCCTGAAAATACTCCTGGAGGGCCGCCGGTGGTTCTTCGCCCGGCAGATCGCCCGTCTCATTGGAGACGCCGGTTCTGCGGTCATTCATCTCAATCCCCCAGTTCCAGTAGTCGTACGCCGTGTGTGAGAAAGACTGATTGATTCCACCCCAGTCGTCCTCGCGGCCCGGCAGCCAGTCATAAAGCTCACCGATTACCTCGTTCCACTGGATGAAGTCGATCGTTCCGTCATGCATGCCTTCAACAATATCTACTGAGGCCGACGACCGCAGATCCACCCCAACACCAACGGCTTCGAAGTCCTCTGCCACCAGCTCGTGGTATCGAGCAGGTTTTGTCCCCCCATACGCGAATAAGATTCTGAACGGCCTACCGTCGGGCAGAAGCCTGATGCCTTCCGCATCGCGCGCCTCCAGACCGAGCGCATCGAGCATTCGGTTCGCCTCATCCGGGTCATGCGGGGCGTAGAGGTGATCGTCTCCCCGCTCCGGCTTGTAGATACTGGCTAACTTGGAAATCGTCCTCGCCGACGGAGTCCCCTGGCCAAACCACCCAACGTCGTTTATCCTGTCGCGGTCGATTGCCAGCGACATCGCTCGGCGGAACTCTACGCTGTCAAAGAGCTCCTTCTTCGCCGGATCCGGGCTGCTGAGGTTGAACATGTAGGCCAGGCCGCTGCCTTCAAACCAGTTCTCGTATAGATGGACCTTGTAGTTGCCTGCCTCCGCACCTTGTACGAGCAGCGGGTATTGGTCCAGGGTCAACGTGTCATAGTCTGCCTCGCCGGCAATCGTCTTCAGTATGACGGTCTCAGCGTCCACTTTCTGGATCAAGGCCGTATCGATGTAGGGCAGCTGCTGTCCCACGGTATCAACACCGATGTAGTAGGGATTACGTTCTTTCGTACGAAATGACCCCGTGAATTCCGTGAGCACAAACGGGAACATCGTTGGTTTGTTGATGTCGCTCTGCGGGAAGAATCTGTTGTGATCGGTGACGGCGTCTCGCCAACTGTCATAGCCCTCTTCCTTGGCCAGATCAGCAGCGTCAGGGTTGTACTCGATGTGCCACTGTTTGAGCCAT
>DAOUHG010000228.1:0-2477 GCA_034428835.1 Dehalococcoidia bacterium | reverse complement strand
CTCCCGAATCGTGGCAGGCCATAGCCGAGAGCCTCAACAACCCCGTCCAGCGCCGGATCGTGACGGACAGCCGGGAGCGGACGAACGTGCTCGTCCTCGCCGGCCCCGGCTCGGGCAAGACCCGGGTGCTGGTGCATCGCATCGCCTACCTGGTACGGGTGAGGCGCGAGAATCCCCGTTCCATCCTGGCCCTGACATACAACCGGCACGCCGCGGTCGAGATCCGCCGCCGCCTTGCTGAGCTCATAGGAGACGACGCACGCGGTGTAGTGGTTCTCACCTGTCACGCGCTGGCCATGCGCCTGGTCGGCGCGAGCTTCGCGGGACGTGCCAACATCCTGGACGACTCGGACTTTCAGGAGGTCATGCGGCAGGCGTCCGCGCTGCTGCGCGGGGAGGGACTGCCCCCCGACGAGGTGGACGAGTTCAGGGCTCGGCTGCTGGCAGGATTTCGGTGGATACTCGTTGACGAGTACCAGGACATCGGCCCTGACCAGTACGACCTGATATCTGCCCTGGCCGGAAGAACGCTTTCAGAAGAAGAAGACAAGCTCAGCCTCTTCGCCGTCGGTGACGATGACCAGAACATCTACGCATTCAACGGCTCGTCGGTGGAGTTCATCCGTCGTTTCGAGTCGGACTACGGGGCGAGGCCTGGCTTCCTCACCGACAACTACCGCTCCACCGGCCATATCATCTCAGCCTCCAACCAGGTGATAGAACCGGCCCGACAGCGAATGAAGACAGGACACCCGATCCAGGTCGATCGGGCCAGGGTGAAGGAGCCTGCAGGCGGCGAGTGGTCCGAGCTGGACCCGGTCACACAGGGTCGGGTCCAGTTACTGCCTGCCGGAAATACGCCCATCTCCCAGGCTCAGGCGGTCGTTGCCGAGTTGAAGAGGCTGTCCGGCCTCTCTGCCGACTGGAAGTGGTCTTCGTGTGCAGTCGTGGCGCGCGAGTGGAGGTACCCGAACCCGGTGCGCAGCCTGTGCGATCTGGAGGGTATTCCAGCCCAGATGGGAAACGAGGAGTTCTCGGGCGTATGGCGCCTGCGTGAGACCCAGGCGATTCTGAAGTGGCTGCGGGAACGCGAGTCAAAGCTGGTGTCGAGCACTGAACTCGACGACTGGGTGGCTGGACAACCTCAGGGTCCCTGGACCGAGCTGCTTCAGGAAGCGACTGGCGAGTACGCGCTGGAGACAGGTGGTGCGGAAACGTCGGTTGAGCACTTCATAGAGTGGCTGGCCGAGGGGAGCAGGGAGGTAAGATGCCGGCAGCGCGGGCTGCTGCTTACCACGGCCCATGGTGCCAAGGGCCTTGAGTTCGACCACGTGATTGTTCTGGACGGGGGCTGGGACCAGGTGGATCGCGGCGAGGACGCCGACGACCCGCGCAGACTGTACTATGTGGCGATGACCCGCGCCCGGAAGACACTCACACTGGCGCGACTCCCAGGTCCTAGTCCAATTCACGACACCCTGCTGGGCTCTCCGTCGGTAATGCGGCGTGGAGAGATCGCTGAACTCCCCGAAGCGCCGCCAGAACTCTCACGCAGGTACAGGCGTCTCAGCCTGCGAAACGTTTTTCTGCGCTTCGCCGGATACAGGCCCGCAGGCCATCCAGTGCACCGCGCAATTGCCGAGCTCTCGCCTGGAGATCTCGTTCGGGTGCGAGTCGAGTCGAATCGTTGGTATCTGCTGGACCGCAGCGGCACAGTGGTGGGAAGGCTGGCTGGTGGCTTTGAGGCCCCTGCGGGCATGCGCTGCAGGTCTGCCAGGGTCCTGGCCATCGCCACATGGGACCGCGACAGTTCGGAGTCCCAGTATCAGGGCCGTCTTCAGTGTGATACCTGGGAGGTGGTTGTGCCGGAGCTGGTGTTTGAGCGTGAGTCGTAACCTCGCGGGTAACCAAACCGTCCATCGCACCCCCAACGCCCCGGCACCCGTGTTTCTCGAACAGGCTGCTAGTATTACGACGACGGCATGAGTGCCTGCTGGCGATCAGGCCGACCCGCTGCATGGCCCCCGCCGGACGAGCTTCACACGAAGTTGGAGTACACTGGGCGCACCTGGCAACGAACAGGTACCGGGCTCTTTACTATCCTGTAGGAATGAGGGAATCGCCGATATGATTGCCCAGGCCGTAGAGCAAATCAGAAACACCGTATCCATGGGTGTTCTGGACGAATCCGCCACCAAACAGGGAGTGGTGCTCAGGCTGCTCAGTCTCGCCGGCTTGTAAACGGCCAGCGATTATGTCCTCTCTAACTGGCCAGCGACAATGTCCCCATTATGGAGACACTAACATTGACCAAGAGAGAACAGGCACGGCTTCAGGTACTCAACAGCTTACTCGCAGAACACATGAATACAGATCAAACGGCCACTCTGATGGGACTGAGCGTACGTCACACGAGACGACTACTGGCCGCCTATAGGGAGAGCGGAGTAGCCGCACTCGCCCACGGCAATCGAGGA
>DAOUHG010000227.1:0-12715 GCA_034428835.1 Dehalococcoidia bacterium | reverse complement strand
GGATTGAGTCTAGGCCTCATCGAGTCCCACACCTTATTCATGGAATCACTCAAGATCAAATCAATGGTCATAGATTCGTGACTCCTGCCTTCCGGAAGCAATTCCTTCTCAGCAGCATGGGAGAACGGCGGGTGACCTATGTCATGACAGAGGGCTGCCATCCTGACTACCCTGCGCCAGTAGTCCATTCCACCAGGTACGTTGCGAACCACATTGACTACGGACCCATGAACATCCTGGGTCGTAACGACATCAAAGACCCTACCAGCTAACTCCATGACACCCAGACTGTGCTCGAATCGTTTGTGCGTCGCTCCTGGATAGACCAGGTAGGACATCGCAAGCTGGTGGATGTTTCTCAGCCGCTGGATCGGAGGTGAGTCGAGTACACGCCGCTCATCACTGTCCAGCCTTACGAAGCTGTGAATGACGTCTCTGATCTCGTGATATCGCTTGGTGGCCAAGCAACGCCCCCAGTAATCTGACAGTCAATTCCAATTACAGACCATGTTAGAACATAAGTACTTTCCGGGCAAGTCGTGGGAGAGTCTTGATACTGTCTCAGTTTCAGTAAGCATCGCCCTTCCGTTATTCCCGCGCCTCAGCATACTGTAGGCTCGCCAGAGTTCAGTGTACGGGGTGAACCCCTTTCACGGGATTAACGGGACTGCTGTTGACTTAGTTTTTCTCGGATCCCACAGTCTCAGAGTCTGTATCAGTTTAGTCGGTCAGATGCATGTAGGGGCAAACCCTTGTGGTTGCCCGTGTTGGTCATCATGCTCAGGGCGCCCACAAGGGACGCCCCTACGGATGGGCCTCCGACTAAACTGGTACGGCTTCACAGTCTCCAATTGCCCTTGACGCAACCATATCTACCCACTATCCTCTTTATCAGAACAAATATCCTAATAGCGGACTACCAACAGGCCCATGAACCTCTCCCATAGAATCCAGGCCAAGACCGACAACGGCGACCTCGTCATCGACTTCCTCATCGAAGTCATGACTGACGAACGTCCCGACTTCAAGATTTGCCACAGGCTCGACGCCGCCAAACTGCTCACCAAGTACGGCCGCGACGAGGCCATCGACTTCATCCTCGATAACCCGCGCGAACCATCCCGAAGCAGGAAGAGTTCAGGCCCGTCAGAAGAATCTGAGTTCGATATCGTACTGGCAAAGAAGATCCGCGAGTCCACCGACGACGGGGTCTCAGTCGTCCGCTTCCTGATCAACGTCATGGAGGGAGATCTCAAGGCATTCGGTCCCCCCCACCGCCTGTCGGCAGCCAGGGAGCTCCTAAGCCGAGGCTTCGGCAAACACGCCAGAGAAGAAGCGCGCTCCTCGAACGCCCACCCGTCATCTCCGGCGCCCCACTCGTCATTCCCGCGAAAGCGGGAATCCATGCACTCCTCCAAGGCCGAGTCTCACACCTCGAATACTGATGCCCACGAACACCAGCCCGACCCCGAAGAAGAAGAACAGGAAGACTGGGCCAAGATCTGGGAAGAGATAGAACCTATCATCGAGGAGGCGGAGCGGATTAGCGCCGAACAACCCGCACCTGAACAAGACCCCGACAACCCTCCCCACGTCCCGGACTTCTCGGCACTCGACGAGGCATTTGCGAACTCCCAGAAGTGGTTCGAGGAATGGAAGAACTCCATCGATCCCGAGGAGTACCAGGCGATCATCAAGCAGACGGCCGCCAGATTCAGTGCAAAGCTGAACATGCGGATCGAACGTCGAAAGCAGATCGCTGAGGACCGTGAGCGCAGAGCAAGGGAGGAGGCCGAACGCGAGGCCCAGCAGGCCAGAGCCAGGGCAGAAGCTCAAGCCAAAGCCGAGTCAGAACCTGACGAACCTCCCGACCCCGGACCACCTCCCACCCGCGAGGAGCACGAGTACGTCTCGGCAACATCGAAGATACCTGGCTCGTACGTCTACAGGAACTGCGGACATCCGAAGTGCAAACTTCACGATAAACCGAGGTACTACCCAGAGGACGACCGTAACAGCCCCTACTACCACGGCGGCCGCGCCCCTCCCATGCGCGGCAACTACCCCCTCTGATCCCTTTCCCTCACGGGGACCTGACAGACCCCCTCTCCCTCAGGGCTGATAAGGGTAGGTATCTCGCAAATCGTCATTCCCGCGAAAGCGGGAATCCAGGGGTGGGGAGGTGGCCGAAGGGTACACAGGCTCGATTTACCTACCCCTCTCAGCCCCCTCAGAGCCTGCCCCGTACTCCGATACGGGGGAGAGGGTTGGAGCCTGCCCCGTACTCGATACGGGGGTGAGGGTGAATATGGCTTGATTGCAAGCTGTTGGGCACCACCCACACCCCTCTGGATTCCGGCTTTCGCCGGAATGACGAAGTTATGCAAAGGTCTCCGAATTCGGGAACCCACGAAGTGGCTCGCCGCTCGGCAATCCAGATGGGCCCGAATCATGTCGTGCTGGGAGAGAATCAGCCATCAGGACGGCATGACCCCCTTCGCCTCGAGGCCCCGGTTCGTGCATAATCTCATACATCAAAGTGGCGGTTCGCAATTGCTCGTACTTGGAATAGACCCCGGAACATATAGCATGGGCGTCGGCGCCATCGAGGTCGATGGCGACAGTTACGCCGTCATCCTCTCTGCGGCCCTTAGCCCACCTCGCAAAGCCTCGATCTCCGAGCGCCTCGCGTGGCTGCACGAGCGCATGGACGCCATCGTGAAGGACCTCAATCCCGAAGTCGTCGCCATCGAGTCCCCGTTTGTATCCCGCAACGTCAAGGCGGCTGTGGCCGTCGGACAGTCGCAGGCAGTCGCCATGATCGCGGCCGCGTCTCACGGGGTGCCTGTCGCCACCTACGCGCCGCGCGAGGTCAAGAAGGCAGTCACCGACTACGGCGGAAGCTCTAAGGAACAGGTCCAGGGGATGGTCCAGGCGCTGCTCGGACTCTCAGATACCCTCGAACCTCCTGACAGGGCCGATGCGCTTGCCGTCGCCATCTGTCACATTCAGTCAACACAGACAGTCGGCATCGAAATGTGGGAGTAGTTAATGGTCTCCTCACTGGTTACATCGATTTCCGGGACTCTCCAGCGCACCGGAGAGGACTGGGCAGAGATCAGCATGGGCGGCATTACGCTGCGGATCAGCATTCCCGGTACGGCGATCGACAGCGTTGGCCGGATTGGTCAAACCGTCACTCTCTACACCTCGCTCCAGGTCAGGGAGGACAGCCTCTCCATGTACGGATTTCCCACTGAGGACGAAAGGCGGACGTTCGAGACGCTGCTGAACATCAGCGGAATCGGCCCCCGACTCGCCCTTGCGATGCTGGGCCGGTTCAGTCCGCTCTCTCTGTCGCAGGCCGTGGAGTCCGGCGATACAAGGGCGCTGTCCACAGTCCCCGGCGTGGGCCGCCGCACTGCCAGCAGGATCGTGCTCGAGCTCAAGGGCAAGCTCGAACTGGACTTCGGTCGCAGCGACGCAGCTGCAGGAGTGGACTCGGACTTGGCCGATGCGCTCACGGCTCTCGGCTACAGGTACACCGAAGCGCGCGAGGCTATCGCCAGGACGGGGTCTGAGGTTCCAGAGGAGGAGCGCATCCGCGCCGCGCTCGAGTACCTGGCCGGCGCGTGACATGAACCAGTCGCCCTACGACCCCTGGGCCGAGATTTACGACTCGGTTTACTCTTACGTCCGCTCCGACCTGCCCCTGTACACCCGGGCTGCCGTCGAATCGGGAGGCCCTGTGCTGGAGCTGGGCGTGGGCACGGGCCGCGTCGCAATCCCCACGGCGCGCCTTGGGATAGACGTCGTTGGGCTTGACAGCTCTGAAGCGATGCTGGCCGTTGCCGCTCGCAAGATAGCCGCCCTGGACGAGAACGCAGGAACGCTGGAGCTCATACCGGCAGACATGCGGGACTTCTCTCTCCGCGATCAGTGGGGAAGGGAAAGAAGATTCCCACTGGTCACCATACCGTTCAGGGGCTTTCTCGCCCTGTTGACCGTCGAAGACCAGTTCCGCGCGCTCCGACGGATCTACCAACATCTCCAACCCGGCGGCAAGCTGGCCTTCAACATATTCGTCCCCGACCCGAATATGGCGCTCGAACAGAGCGACGTTCTAAGACATCTTACAGACGTCACCGACCCCGACACCGGCGCGAAATACGTGCTGTATCAGCAGAGCCAGTACGATAGTCACAACCAGATAGTCAGCGTGCGGATGCTCATCGAAGAGCTGGACCGCCACGACGTCGTCTGCCGCCGGATGTACCGCGACTACCAGCTTCGCTACTGCCATCGCTGGGAGGTCCACCACATGCTCCGGCTGTGTGGCTACGAGATCGAGGCCCTCTACGGCGACTTCGACCTGTCCGACTTCGACGAGTCCAGCACGGAGATGATCTGGGTAGCCCGCAGGCCGTAGATCGGACGGGACACATGCCAGGACCAGCAGGGAGAAACCATGAACTTCGACGTCAAAAGTCACCTCGACGCAACACAGCGCTCCGTGTCTTCGCTGGAGCGCGATGGACGACCCGCTCGCGTGGTCACCCTTGCCCGCAGCTACACGACCACGGCTGACGACCTGTGGGACGCGGTGACGAACGGCGAGCGTATTCCACGCTGGTTTCTGCCGGTCAGCGGCGAGCTCCAACCTGGAGGTCGCTATCAGCTGGAGGGCAACGCGGGCGGTGTGATCACCGCGTGTGAACGGCTATCGCACTTCGCGATCACATGGGAGTTCGGCGAGGACGTCAGCTGGGTCGAGGCACGTCTCTCGGACGATGGATCCGGCCTCGCGCGACTTACACTCACTCACACCTCGCGCCTTTCGGAACACTGGGACGAGTATGGGCCTGGCGCGGTCGGCGTCGGCTGGGAGATGGGTCTCATGGGCCTCGCGCTCCATCTCGCACATCCAGCCGAGCCAAAGCCTGACGAAGTCGAATTCGCCACCTCACCGGACGGCAGGGCGTTAATCGTAGGCAGCAGCGGTGGGTGGGCGCAGGCAGCGGTTGCGGCCGGAACGGACCCCGACGTCGCACATGCCGCGGCAAGCAGGACGACCGCCTTCTATACCGGCGAAACGGCGTGATGATGAGCGGCAACTGCTCGTAGCTGTCAGCGGCCAAGATAGCGTAGGGTCTCGCGAGCCTTACCCACAAGGCGCCACGAGGATGTCATAGGTCGGCTAGCCTTCCAGCAGCCGGCCGCTCGCGAGGACCTTCCAGAACGTCGCGTCGGCGATCGCGATTATCTCGCCCGCCAGGCTCCTGGTGATGTTCTCGCCTTCGGCCGAGTGGCCGCCAGCAATGTGCGCGATCTGCTCGGGCAGGCCGGCTGTCAGGGCTACGAATACCCCGAACACCGGATGGCGCATAGACGGCGCGCCTGTGATGCGAGGGTCGCTCCATCTCTCGATGTTGCCTGGGTCATACTCCCATGCCTTGCCGAGATCGTGGCACAGGCCTCCGGCGATCACCTCATCAAGGTCGACCTGGAAATGGCCCACCTCGTCTTTGAGCCCCTGTGCTATGGACACGCCGATCCGGGCTACGCCATTGAGATGGGCCGCCTGACCGCGTCCCACCAGCTCCGGCCCTCCGGGACCGCCGGAGCACGGCATGTCGTTGATCCTGTCGAAGCTGCTCGATGAGAGAGACATCGCCCAAGCGTCGTAGACGAGCTCGCGCAGCTCCGTGTTCCTGATCGCCTTCGCGTACGGGAGGTCTTCGATGACGCCCAGCCGCTGGGTACTGTCGATTGTGAGTTTCATATTTCCCTCCTCGCGGGTGGACCGGACATTCAGCCCGATTTCATCATCCCGCCGGATTGTATACTCTGGCGCCAGATAATGCCGAACAACGCAGGGTCTTTCGATTATTGCAAACTGAAAGACCCTGCCACTATCCGTCATTCCCGCGAAAGCGGGAATCCATAGGCCAACGCACTGGCGATTCTGGATAATCGAAAGACCCTGCCGAACAACGCTGTAAACTAGGCTTGTTCGAACACGGCACAGACCTGCTGAAAGTTTGGGAATAGACATAGCTTGCAGGGCGCAAGAGTCTTACTGAAAGGCGACATGTATGAGTAGACCACAGTGGTACAAGGGAAATATCCACACGCACACGACCGAGTCGGACGGTGACGAGGACCCGCACAAGGTCGTGAGCTGGTACCGGAGGCACGGCTACGACTTCCTGGTGCTGAGCGACCACAACCACCTGACGCTGCTGGAGTACGGCTCGGGCCGACGTCGCTTCCGAAAGCCGTTGATGGTGCCGGGCGAGGAGGTCAGCGTTCGGATACACGGAGGCGAAACGCCGATACACATCAACGGAGTGGGCATCTCGCGGGTTGTCGAGCCCATCGACGCCGGCGAGGTGGTGGCGACGCTGCAGGCCAACGTGAACGCGATAGTCGAGGCTGGCGGCATAGCATCCATCAATCACCCGAACTTCCAGTGGGCCTTCGACCACCGGGAGATAAGCCAAGTGGAAGGGGCCAGCCTGCTGGAGGTGTTCAACGGACACCCAGGCGCCAATCTGTTCGGCGCTCCCGACAGGCCGAGCTACGAAGAGATTTGGGATGGCGTTCTCAGCTCCGGCCGGGTGATCTTCGGAGTGGCCACCGACGACTCGCACAACTATCATGACTTTGCCCCGTGGCTGTCGAATCCCGGCCGCGGCTGGGTGATGGTGCAGGCCGACGAGCTGACACAGGAGGCGATCGTGGACGGCCTGGCGTCAGGCAGGTTCTACGCCTCGACCGGGGTGACACTCGCGCGGCTGGAGTGCTCCGCCGAGAGCATCGCGCTTGAGATAGAACAGGAGCGCGACTTCATATACACGACTCGCTTCACCGGCAAGGACGGCGTGTTGCTGGCCGAGAGCACAGGCCTCACTGCCGAGTACAGGGCCGATGGGCACGAAGACTATGTCCACGCCACGATAGTTTCTTCCTCAGGTCCGCGCGCGTGGACACAGCCTGTCTTTCCTGTCCAAACACGTCCTGAACGCGACGACTGCTAGATGATCAGGCTGGTTTGCAGGGCAGGACGTACCAGTCCTTCCAACCGCGATCCAGAGTTAAGTTGATGCGCTGATGCATCCTTGTTATGCTCTGCATAATGAGAACGACAATTTCGCTCGAAGATCAACTCGCCAGACGGGTACGCCGCGAAGCTGCCGAGCAGGGCCTGAGCGTGAGCGCATTCATCGCCAAGACGCTGGACGATGCGCTCAAGCGCGATAGGCCATCGGAGCCGTCCCCGTTTCAACTTGTCACGGTTCGCGGTACCCGACCGCGTGAAGGTGTGGACCTCGACCGCACACGTGCCTTTGAGGTCGTAGAAGACGAGGTGCAATTCGGGTCACGGCTCACCTGACCGGAGATGCTGCTTCCCGATGTCAACGTTCTGATCTACGCGCACTTTGAGGACTCCACTCCCGAACACTCTGAGTACGCCGCCTGGCTGACTCACCTGGCGACTGGACCGGAACCCTTCGCCCTGTCGGTCCTGGTGCTTGCCGGATTCGTCCGTATCGCCACCAACCCGCGGATATTCAATCCTCCATCGACCGTCGAAACGGCGTTTGCCTTCGTGTCTTCGCTCCTGGAGCGTCCAACTGCACGCATCGTTGGTCCTGGCCCTGACCACCTCGCCATCTTTGAGCGGCTGTGCCGGGACTCAGCGGCAACCGGTAAGCTGGTCGCAGACGCCCAGCACGCGGCTGTCGCTATTGAGCATGGTTGCACGATGGTCTCTACCGACTCCGACTTCAGCCGGTTCCCAAGTCTACGCTGGCAGCATCCGTTGCGACGTTCAGTATAGATTAGTAAAGACTAGCATCGGATGCGGGACTCCATTCGCGTGAACGGAGGTGTGCTGTGACGGTCATTGCGACCTAGCGCACGGGTCGCTGGTACCAGTCTGCCCACACCGACTTCCATCGGCGAAACAGCGTGATGAAGAGCGGGTTGGTAAACAGCAGCACCTTCCAGACAGGCAGCTTGTCGAAACGCCGCGTCGACGGCAGCACCTTTGGACTCCGCACAACCTGGACGCGCTGTCCTGTTTCCTTAGCCAGCTTCTTCAGGCTCCAGAAGAAGTCGACGTCCTCACCCATCCACACGTTCTCGTCGTACCCGCCGACACTCTCGAATGCGCTCCTGCGGCAGAACTGCGTGGCCCCCTGGACCATCCCGGTGAGTCGCGCGAGCTGCCGCCAGTATCGCAGGTACTCGGATGCGCGCTGGATCGAGTCCAGCGTAGACGGAAGGTAGCCCGCCTCCTTAAAGGCGGGGATGATGACAGTGAGGTACAAGTTCGTCTCTACTTCCATGGCGAAGCCGACGGTCTCTACGTCGGTTGGGGCCATGCTAAAGCCAGAGTGACCTTCTGTACACTGACTGGGACGTACCGGAATCCATTCGTGCGAACTGGAGACGTACTGTGGCGGTCACAATCCGCAAGATGTGGCCAGCCGACAGATCTCAGGCTGAAGCACTCTGGAGAGGCTTGAGTCCCTTCCGACCCGGCGACGAACCTGAAGTCGAGGCGATGTACGAGCGGGCGCTCCGCGCCAGGGATGCGGGAGACGCCAGGTGGAGGAGCCTCGAGACCATGCAATCGGATGACCCCGCACCAGTCTGCTCAGAAAACTGGGTGGCCGTCGTGCCGTCAGGACGGGGGGAGGACAGGGTCGTCGGGACGGCACAGGCGTCAGTCCCACAGCCCTGTCCGAGATGCCCGCCGATCATCCCCTGAGCCGAGAGCTGCGCCTACGGAACGACGTCGCGGAGCTTCGTCTCATGAGGGTCGCCGAGGACATGTGGCGGCAGGACATCGGCACCCGGCTGGCAGAGGTCGCCATCGACTGGGGCCGTCACCACGGAATCCGCACCCTGCTCCTCAACACGGCCACCCCACAGAAACCCGCCATCGGCCTCTACCACAAGCTGGGGTTTCGTGAGGCGGCTAGGACGTTTATCGACAGGTACGAGTTGGTGTGGCTGCGGCTTGAGCTGTGAGGCTATGACAGGCGTCTGGCGTGGAGGTCAGCTAACCTTGGTCAGTAAGTTGAGGAGGGTGCTATAGCCTGTAACTCCTCTACGAATCGTGAAGGCCCGTCTTCAAATGTGCGCCCATAGCGGTTGTGGTACCAGCCGGAGTACAGCAAGTAAATTGTATACCGCGCCCTGGTCATCCCCACATAGAATACTCGCCTGGCCTCTGCTAATGCAGCATCGGTCTTCACGAAGTACCGGGGGAGACGTCCCTCCTCCAAACCTGGCATGATTACGACATCGTATTCCAACCCTTTACTACTATGTAGGGTGGTCAATGTCACCGTATCGGGGCTCCCTCCCCCTCGAGCGAAATCGTCCAAACTAAACTCCGCCAAGACTGCACCCTCTTGGCAATGTCTCTTGATTTCAGCCCAAGCGGCAAGATCATCTGGTTCAGCCTTCCGGGCCGCAAGGCAGTCTTCCAGATCCAATAGCGAGTCAATCCGCTCCAGCCATGTAATCAGTGGCAATCCACTTATAGCAATACTAGTGAGAGCCTCAAAAAACATAGTGCGAGTAGAGAGATCCGCAGCATTGGCCGGATTGCCTGCCTGATCTTTCAATTCGGCATAACTGCGGAAGATGTCGTCGAATTGTGGACCTTGATGCGTGTTGGGGAACAGCGAGCACCAGACAGCTACATCCTCAAGCCAACGTGTAAACGGCGTTCGCGAATAACGACGATCACGATCGCCTGCATACTTGATACCCGCTTCGTCGAGCGCCTTACTAAGTACCACTTGATCTTCCCAGTCTATGTAGAGGACAGCTATTTCTCCTCCTGGTACGCCCTGCTCGTGCAGAGTTGGGATGATACGTTCTGCAATTTCCCTTGCCTGTTCACCAATCCCTTCAGGACACTCTTTGAAGATCAGCTTACCTTCTACGTCTCCCCTCGAAGATCGATAGTTCCTCGGCTGCTCAGGGGCTAGTGCAACTTGGGATCCATCAATTATCTCCTGGGCGCTGCGGTAGTTCACGTTGAGTTGTACTCGATGAACTGCCGGTTCTTCTGAGAGCTTCCGGAGATATTCCGGATCTGCTCCAGCGAATCCATAGATGGATTGGTCAGGGTCACCGACTGCGAACACCTCAATGTTGGTGTTCCTCATGAGCAGACGGACGATGAGGTGAAGCGGGTAGCCTAGGTCTTGGTACTCATCCACGACTAGGAACGGGAACCTAGCTTCCAGTGCCGAACGAACAAATCCCTGCTGTCGGATCAGGCCCAGAGCTATGAGCACCATGTCGTCAAAGTCGAGAAGGCCTTGACTGTGAAGTGAATCCTCATAGGTCTCAACCAACTGTGCCAGTTGTGGATCTTCTCTCCAGTGGTCACTTTCCTTGAAGGGATGTGTCCTACGATACCTCTCAAATTGGGTCCTCCAACCCGAAGGATGTCCTCCCAAACTTAGAGCATCGAGTGCCTTTTCCAAGGCCAGCTCCCGTTGCCTAGATGTCGCGACCACTGGATCACTTGGCAGATCCTCTCTGAATAAGTGGCCGAAAGGAGCGACGACACACGCGAGGCAAAAGCTATGGACAGTTCCGATAAACAACCTCTTGCTAGACTTCAGGCCCAGATCCCCTAAGCGCTTCCGCATCTCCCTTACGGCCTCGTTGTTGTACGTGATGCAGGCGACCCCCCTTGGGCCACTCGCCCTCTGAGTAAGAAGACGGGCCACCTTAGTCACAAGTACTCGGGTCTTTCCACTTCCAGGGCCGGCTAGTACAGCACAGTGGCCATCGAATGCGTACGCCTCAGCCTGCCTTTCATTGAAGCCGTCGGCCAAAGCATCAAGTTTTGTAGGCGCGGCGTAGATCATTCGGATAGCTCCTCTGTGATTCTGCGGATGCCATCTATGATGTAGCTTGGAATTCGCTGGGCGTCGACCCTACTGGCCAAGCGTTGCGCCACACGCCCTTTGCCAATTCGGTCTATGCTTTGCAACAGATAACTGGCATCATCGTCGTTTAGCACATATTTGTCGTTGGCTAAACTCTGAAGACATCGTACTCTTCGGTTTGGCAGCCCCAGCTCCTGCAAAGACTCTACTAGCTCTGGACCATGAGAGTCATCAAATAGGTCCACCTCCAATGTACGGTTCCCCACGAATACTCCGATCTCATTCCCGGCTTCACGCAACTCGCCCCATTCGCGGTCCTCGTACAATTCTCTCATTTCGTCCGATTTGGTATGGCCCATCGCCTCAGCTATGGTTACAATTCGACGAAGGCCTCTGCTCAGTTTTTCGCCCTTCCGAGATGTGTACCAATCCCCATCTGTTAGTATCACGAATGGTATGTCTAGTCCCTGAGGCCCGAGAAGCTTGGCATAGGGCGCGAAGTCAGCCCCATGAACGCTGCAGACGGTTATTCCATACTCGTCCAAGGCGTTTCCCATACCTGCCGCGGTCGCCGGAACCAAAAATAGCTCAGAGGGCCCTTCGACTAGAATCACACCTCGGGCGAATAGGATCTCGGCCCTAGTGGCATCTATATATCGCTCAAGGTCGTCAACTTCTCGATCTGAGAGACCAGCCTGCAAAGTTGACTTGCCTTTTGAACCGTCTCCATTCGGACTGTCCCTAAGTAACACGATACTCTGGAGGGGGGCCACACTCGCTATATGGGGAGAGTGCGTAGTCAACATGACTGGTGATTCTCTGCGTAGGAAGTCCCGGAACACGAGCCTCTGGAGGTGTGGATGAAGGTGCGCCTCCGGTTCTTCTATCGCAAGGACTGTTGTTGCTCTCTCTGATGCATGTTCTTTACGCTCCAGTTCGATCGCCAAGAGCATCAGATACAAGACATTGTCTACCCCAAGACTCAACTCTCCGACCGACCTCTGATTGGGGCCATCCCCATACAAACGCAAGGCTCTAGTTAACCTCTCTGGAGCAGATGGCATGAATCCCAATGATGGGTCAATCCTCAGAACGCTTCCTACCATCTGCTGGAGGCGCGTCTGAATATCTTGGACGAGTAGCTTGACGTCTGATTCGTTCAGAAGCTGTGAGGTAGCCTTGTCGATTTCCCCAGCCACATCTCGCAAGATCTTGTCGGAAATGCTGAGCCTCTCAACCAACGGTCTGAGAGGCGAGTTTCGCCAAGTATTAAGGTCGCTCTCAGCATTTCTTAGTGCTGGAAGAACTTCGAGCGGTATCCAATTCCGGTCCTCATAACCGACCCGGTACTTCTCCTCGACACCGCCGAAGACGACGAACTCATAGTCGTTGATCGTTAATTCGCGGCCCTCGTCTAAGGAGGACTTAGGTCTGAAACGGTACGTCAAGCGAGCGGTGTCTACCACCGACCCTGGAATACAGAAAGACTGCAGGACTGTGAACACACTTGGTTCTTTCTGGAAGTCTTGGAATTCGATCGCTACTTCAATGATTTCCTTACTCTTAATTGGCTCGATCAAGCCAGCCCAAAAATCCTCTTCACGCAACATCCTTGAGGAATCGGAAAGGCGCGGATCTAGAATTAGCCTAAGAGCGAAGGTAATTGATTAGCGGCTTCGGCTGAGGCGTTGCGGTAGGCCGGGTATATTCTTATACTCCAGCTATGTGTACAGACAGAGACCCTCCACCCTGTGAGCACGCCGACCTTATCGCCGAGGTAGACCGAC
>DAOUHG010000226.1:0-3313 GCA_034428835.1 Dehalococcoidia bacterium | reverse complement strand
AGGTACACAGAGATGGCATGCCCGATGCCCAAGTGATAGTTGTCAACCAGGGCCATACCCGGGACAGGCAACGGTTTACAATTGCACACGAGATAGGCCACATGGTTCTGGACATTTCCCCTAGCGTGAACGAGGAGAAAGCGGCCCACCGCTTTGCGGGGGCGTTCCTCATGCCTGAAGAGGTGCTGTGGGCCAAAATCGGCAGGCATCGCTCCGACATAGATTGGAAAGAGCTGCTCGTGCTGAAGTTGACCTACGGCATAAGTGTCCAGGCAATCACCTATCGGTGCAAGGATCTGGGGATCATCAGCGAGGCCCTGATGGGGAGACTCTACGACATCTTCAAAGCGGACGGATGGCGAAGCCCTCCGTACAGGGAACCACTCGACATGTTGGGCAACCGGTCCGGCCGTTTCGAGCGGCTGTGCTTCCGCGCGCTGGCCGAGAGGGCGATCTCTGAATCCAAGGCCTCCGAGCTCCTGGAAGTGCCGGTGTCCGACCTTGATTCCCTGTGGGAACGGGAGTTGAGCGAGTGAATGTCATGGTCGCTGACACCTCCGTCCTGATTGACCTGGAACGTGGTGGACTGCTTGAGCAATGCTTTCAGTCTGCCGTACCAGTTCACCGTCCCCGACCTGCTCTACAGAAATGAGCTGGCAAGACGCAGGAACGGTCCCGACTTTGGGGAGTCCCTTCTCGCGCTCGGACTGAGAGTGGAGGAACTCGACGGGAACGAAGCAAGCAGCGCCATTGTCTACAGGCGTAAGCGTCCGAGCCTCTCCCTGCCTGACGCATTCGCACTGGCACTGGCCGCCAGCAGAAAATGGACTCTGCTCACCGGTGACGGAGTGCTCCGCGCGTTCGCGGCCAAGCTATCGGTGGTCTGCCACGGCGTTCTCTGGATACTGGACCAGATCTTTGAGGCTGGCATCTCCAGTCCAGAGGGCCTCGTGGCAGGCCTGACATCCATCCGTGACCATCCGAGGTGCCGACTCCCGCGAGATGAGATAGCCAGGAGGTTGACGCTCTACTCATCTGCGGCCGGATCATCCTAGTCGACCTTGATGGTAAGTGAAGAAGCCCTGGTAACCTTCAGCACTCCAATCGTCTGCCGGAGCCCTGTATCCCGTGAATGCTCTCGCTCGTCATCTCACCGGTCAGCGACTGCTGGATAATTCCGTTCGCGCCGTCGAACCTTCTGACGCGTACACTGGCTAGGTCCACTTTTCAGACGCGCTCGAAATCTTCGTGTGCCAGAGCGTGCGATCGGCGTGCCCATTTAGGATTAACAATGGGTCAGATGTAATGTCATAAGCGTAGTGAAGCTGAAGAGTCATTCGAGTTCTTGGGGGTAGTTTATGAGCACTGTGATCCATTTCATCGACGTCGGGCAGGGCAACATGGCACTGGTCGAATGTTCCGATGGCACCAATTCCGTAGTGGATTGCAATATCACAGAAGGCAACAAGGACCACATCCTAGACTATATCGCAGTCAAATAGGTTCGGGAAGTGAACTCCGAGCCTTCATATGTACTCACAGGGACGCGGACCACATGCGTGGTGTTCGAGTCCTTCACGACAGCTTCCCACTACAGGAAATCTGGGACAGCGGTTATCCAGGTACCACGACGCACTCCTCAGAGTATGCAGCATATATGCGACTCAGAAGAAAGGTCGGATCGAAAGTCATTGGCAAGCAAAAGAGGTGGGACTTCGGAAACACGCGGCTTCGTTGTTTGAGTGCAAAAGATGACAGATTATCAAGCAACGCTAACGCTCAGGGTATCGTGCTGAAGGTCGAGCAGAGAACCTCTGTCAAGTCCACTGTTGAAGGCAGCACAATCCTGTCGGGTGACTGCGATGCAGAGACGTGGAAGTACGGAATCCTTAAAGACTACCGCTCTACCGAGGTCTCTTGCGATATCCTGCTGGGTGGCCATCACGGTTCAATCACCTTCTTTGAAGACCCCGACGATGACGAAAAGTATTATGTCGGTCATATGAAGGCAATGTCGCCTGCCATGTCCATCATTTCCGTCGGGGAGAATTCGTATGGTCACCCAGACGAAGATGCCCTGAATTTGTATGAAAAGTACTCGAGCGGTTCAAACAAAGGCAACAAGGTGTATAGAACCGATCAACAGGGAACCATGAAGCTGACTCTCAAATCTGGTGGTGGATGGAGTCTGAGCATCAACCAGGGGTCTTAGTGCGCCATCACCTAGCACTTGCAGGAAGATCCCCAAAACCGAAATCTGGATACGGAAGTGACTCCGGCGGCCTCGCCTGAGGGCGATAATAGTCCCTTATCGAAAGATCACACATAACATACCCCCAGTTGATCAGTCTTGATTTCTCTTCTTCGCTGAAGGTATTCAGACGTGTCCTGATAGAGGCAAGATATTCGTTCCACTCTCGCCTGATCTTGAATGGGCCCCTGATCCGGTAGGTTTCGATATCGGTTTTTGCGGTCCAGATGCAACCTGACTTTTCACCTCTTTGAGTCTGACTGACGAGCCCGTGGCGTCTGATAGCTCTGGTCTGTTCTAACGATGTCTCCATAGGTCGCATTACGCGATGGTTGAATGGCCTGGCGATACGTTTCCCGTGTGTCGCTAGAAGAGGTGCACTCCCGTCAGAAACCAGGACTGTTTGGCACCGCCGGATGGCATGGACTCCGAGGTTGTCGTAAGCACCACCGTCTGTTAGTGAAATCCGGCTTTTCAAGTCATCCCTGTGAAACAGGTCGGCGTAGTCAGTTTCGCTGAACATATTGGGGTCTACCTTCAGCGTTACTGCAGGGAAAAAGGGTGGGCAAGCCGATGAAGCTGCGATTGCTTTCGCCAGTGGCAAGTGTGGAAGCTCAACGTCGCCTATTCGCCAGATGTGCAACCCCTTCCTGGACAGAGTGCAATTTCGGCCTGTTTCGATGTGCGCGGCATTGAAAATGAACTCTGGGTGTTCTGGAAGGTGTTGCAACTCGAATGTTCCGGTTAGGTGCTTCCGGTAGCTTCTTTCCAATTGCCATGTCCCGGACACTATTCCAAGTAGTACAGCTGCCCGATCTATGTTGCGGCTACAGAAGTCCCATAGAGGGCCAACGATCTCATCTTGGAAGTTAGTGGTGATGTCCGCCTGAAAAGTAAGTCTCTCCCAGCGGATGGCCATAAGACCGTTTATGATCGAACCTCCCGAGACTGATGAGAAGTGTCCGATCTCAGGTAGCATGGCGAGTTCGTTTAGGCGCCATAAGGCACCCAGGTGGAACAGCGTCGCACGGAATCCACCACCCGATAA
The DNA here is from genome assembly GCA_034428835.1 of Dehalococcoidia bacterium. GTDB lineage: Bacteria > Chloroflexota > Dehalococcoidia > Lucifugimonadales > UBA1123 > VXRN01. The sequence continues at coordinate 14 of DAOUHG010000226.1, read as the reverse complement.
GGCTAGTCCTATAG
>DAOUHG010000225.1:0-20035 GCA_034428835.1 Dehalococcoidia bacterium | reverse complement strand
CAGGCAGCTCAACAACCCAGTTTCGTCACTCTGGCGCAGGCTGGAACCCAGAATGGAGGCGATGTCTGCTTCCAAAGGCGCCTGGATTCCCGCTTTCGCGGGAATGACGGGAAATGTCAACACTGCCTAGTGAGTCGGTCGAGGTCGGCCTGCGTGGATCTGCTCATGCAGAAAGCGAACACGAACTCCGCCATGTTCTTGATCGCGGTCAGCCGGTTTAATCCTTAACCTGGCTGATCGGGATCCACGTTCAGGGCATTGGACAGACCATTTCCATGCGCGTCCGCCAGCTCCGAGACTGGTACAGTCATAAGGTCTCCGAACCTGAGATCTCTGCCAGTCACGTTACCGAGCTGCAGCCAAGGGACCGATGCCGTCTCGCAGGCTCTGCGCAGATCGTCAAGGTCCTCTGGATTGAGCGCGACGACGATCCTGGACTGCCCTTCGCCGAACAGAGATGCGTCCCACCTGTCGCCAACGGTCGCGGTGATATCTGCTCCCAGATCACCCGTGATGGCACACTCGGCTATCGCGACGGCGAGGCCTCCGTCGGAACAGTCGTGGGCCGACTTGACTGTTCCCGTGCCTATGAGCCTCCGGCAGACCATTTGCACCGCGGTTTCGAGTTCCAAATCTATACGGGGTCGTCCGGCTACAAGACCGTGAAGCAGCTCCAGGCATTCGCTGCCGGCTAGGTCGGAGGCGTCGGTCTGCAGCGACGACCTGCCCAAGAGAACAATGGCGTCGCCTTCGTCTTTGAAGCCGGCAGTGGCGTGGGCTGACACATCCTCGGTCAGCCCCAAAGCACCTACGACAGGCGTCGGGTATATCCCCTCACCTTGAGTTTCGTTATACAGACTCACATTGCCGCTTACAACGGGGGCGTCGAAGCGGCGACTTGCTTCGGCCATTCCGGCGACGGCCTGCTGCAGTTGGTAGTAGATCTCGGGCTTCTCCGGGTTGCCGAAGTTCAGGCAGTCGGTCAGCGCAATCGGGGTCGCACCTGTGCATGAGACATTTCGGCACGCCTCGGCAACGGCAACCATGCCTCCCACATAGGGGTCAAGGTAGCAGTAACGGCCGTTTCCATCGGTCGAGACCGCCAGGCCCTTACTCGTGCCTTTAACACGGAGCAAAGCTGCGTCTCCGCCGGGAGGTACAACCGTGTTGGTCTGGACCTGGTGGTCGTATTGTCTGTAGATCCAGTGCTTGGACGCTATGTTTGGAGATGCCAGCAGCGCAAGCAGCGCCTCGTCAGGAGACTCCGATGGTAGCGGCAGTGAATCAAGATCTCTCGTTTGCAGGTCGTCCAGCCACCGGGGCTTGACCGCTGGGGGTTCATAGATGGGAGGATCGGAGAGCAATTCGACCGGCACCTCTGCCTCAATCCGGCCACTCTCAGATATGGAGGCCAAGCCATCGTCCATTACCTCGCCAATGACGTCTGATCGTAGGTCCCATCTGTCGAAAATTGCTTTGACCTCTGGTTCACGACCAGGCTTCACCACGATCAGCATGCGCTCCTGCGACTCGCTCAGCATTACCTCATATGGGGTCATGCCCGACTCGCGTCGGGGAACGGAGTCAGTGTCGATACGAATGCCGACCCCTGCGCTGCTCGCGCACTCTACGCTTGCGCTGGTGAGGCCAGCGGCGCCGAGGTCCTGTATTCCCACGACGGCGTCGCTGTCAGCGGCTTCCAGACACGCCTCGATTAGAACCTTCTCCAGGAACGGGTTGCCGACCTGTACCGTTGGTCGAAGCTCCCTCTCTTCCTCGAAGGTACGGGAGGCCAGACCGGAGGCGCCGTGGATGCCATCGCGGCCGGTATCAGCTCCTACGAGCACTAGCAGGTTGCCTGGGGCGCCCGCAGTTGCCCGACGCAGGTCTTCGTGTCGAAGGATGCCCACGCACATTGCGTTGACCAGGGGATTGCCTGAATAGCTGCTTGAGAACTGGACTTCCCCACCGACGTCGGGAACGCCAATGCAGTTACCATACCCTGAGATGCCCCCTACCACGCCCGAGAATAGATGGCGGTTGCGGCTGTCGGACAGCGGACCAAAGCGCAACGAGTTGAGCAGGGCGATGGGCCTGGCTCCCATGGCGAATATGTCCCTGACGATGCCTCCCACGCCGGTCGCGGCGCCTTCGTACGGCTCGATCGCCGATGGGTGGTTGTGCGACTCGACCTTCATGACGACAGCCAAACCGTCGCCGATGTCCACGACTCCCGCGTTTTCGCTGCCAGGAGAGACCAGCAGACGATCACTGGCCACGTTGAACTGCCGTAGAAGCGGCTTGGAGTGTTTGTAGCCGCAGTGTTCGCTCCACATAGATCCGAACAGGCCGATCTCGAGGTGGTTCGGCTCCCTGCCTAGTCGCTCTACAATGGCCTCATACTCGCCCTGAGAAATGGCGAGCTGGTCGAGAGTTTCCTGGGAGATGGGCAATCTCGATCTACCCTCCGGGAAAGCTGAAGTGCGAAGCGTTGCCTACGTCAGTCACGTGGCCGAGGCGTCCACGGTGGTGTTGGCTTCAACGATAGAGCGGAAGATTGCCAGACCATCAGTACCGCCCATTAGTGGATCGCAGCATCTCTCAGGATGGGGCATCATCCCCAGCACGTTGCCGTTCGCGTTAGTAATGCCAGCTATGTTGCGAAGTGACCCATTCGGGTTAGCTCCAGTCGTGACGTTGCCCGAGGGTTCGCAATACCTGAACACCACCTGGTCGTTGGACTCGATGGCGTCCAGAGTCTCATCGTCGGCGAAGTAGTTACCCTCGCCATGAGAAATGGGAACTGCGAGGACGTCGCCCTCGGCGCACTTGTTCGTGAACGGGGTGGAGATGGGCTCGACGCGGAGGTTGACCCACTGACAGCGGAACTGAAGGTGAGCGTTGCGCATCAGTACACCGGGGAGTAGACCTGCCTCGCAAAGAATCTGGAAGCCGTTGCAGATTCCAATCACGAGGCCGCCACTGGCTGCAAACTCTTCGACGGACTTCATTATGGGAGAGAACCTGGCAATCGCTCCAGCCCGAAGGTAGTCTCCGTAAGAGAAGCCGCCCGGTACGATCAGGCAGTCTATCCCGGACACGTCGGCGTCCTTGTGCCAGATGTAACGCGCCTGCTCGCCAAGATTGTCGGTAACTGCGGTAAAGCAGTCGCCGTCGCTCCAAGTACCCGGAAAGACGATGACTCCGAAATTCAACGGTGTGCCTCAGAAGTCGACGGGCAGCGTGACTGTATGTTCGGTTCAGGACTCATAGGCTACTGAGAATCTCCATTACGATAGCGTTGACTTCCCGGCCTTCGGCTCGGCCGCGTACCTGTGGCATGATCCGAGACATCACCTTTCCCATGTCGCCTGGCCCTTCGGCCCCGACTTCGTTTACAACTTGCCGTACAAGCGTCGTGATTTCGTCCCGAGTCATCTGCTGGGGCAGATACTCCATAATGATCGCAAGTTCGGCCTGTTCCTTCTCGACCAGGTCGTTGCGGTTGGCCTCGGAAAATGCCTCGATGCTGTCGCGGCGCTGCTGCGCCTGCCTCGACAGGACCTGTACAACGCCTTGGTCATCGAGGTCGTCCTGGACGCGAATTTCCTGGTTTCTAATCTCTGACCTCATGTAGCGAATCACATCTCGGCGGAGGGTGTCCCTGTCACGCATTGCCTGCCTGAGGTCGTCTTCCAATCTGGACTTCATAGTCATGGTTCAAACCTGAATCCCGCTATTCACAGTTGTGAAGCAGCCTTCTTAATCGACTCAAGCGACCGCTTGCGGCCAAGGACCTCTAGCGACTCGAAAATGGGCGGCGACACCTTCTGCCCTGTGGTTGCAACTCTGAGAGTTCCCAGAAGCTGACCCACCTTGACCCCGAGATCGGCGGCCAGAGGTCGCAACAGACCCTCGATTGATTCCGTCTCGAATCTCTCGATTTCAGAGAGGCCGCGGTAAGCAGCTTCCAATATCTGACGGGTGCCTTCAGGGTCCATGCCTCGCTGAACGACCTGCTCGGGGTCGATCCGTATGTCCTTAGAGAAGACAAACTTTACGAGAGGAGCGGCGTCTTCTAGGGTCTTGAGGCGTTCTCTGACAAGGGGGACTATGTCCGACACACGGCAGGCGTCAGGTTGAATGTCGAACGCTGGGGGCGACTCTGCCCAGTACCGGGCGAGAGCTGACGATATCCTGTCATCCGGCGAGTTCCGAATGTGCAGGCCGTTGAGCCAAGTAAGTTTGTCGGAGTCGAACACCGCGTCGGAACTCGAAACGCGACGCAGGTCGAAGTTGCTGATCAGTCCTTCTGGAGTAAAGAACTCGGACTTGTCATCGAGGGACCATCCTAGTAGAGCAAGGTAGTTCATTAGCGCTTCGGGAAGGAAACCCATTTCACGGTAGTTCATGACTGATGCCGCACCGTGGCGCTTGCTCAGCTTTGTCCGGTCTGGAGCCAGAATCATGGGCAGGTGGGCGAACTGAGGCATGTCCCAACCAAGTGCGGCGTATAGCTGGACGTGTCTCGGGACGCTCGAGAGCCATTCCTTGCCACGCATGACGTGGCTGATTCGCATGTGATGGTCGTCGACAACCGAGGCGAGGTGGTAAGTCGGAAAGCCGTCCGATTTGAGCGCCACGAAATCATCGTACAGCCGGTTCTCAAATTCAATATGTCCAAAGACGACGTCATCGAGCGCCGATAAGCCATCGTCAGGCATTCGGAATCGTATGACGGGGCTGTGGCCCTCAGACTCCAGGCGCTCCGCTTCGGTAGCGGACATGTCCAGGCAGTGGCGGTCGTAGCCGATCGTATCGGCGCCGGACTCTTCCTGCTCACGCCTGACTCGATTGAGCCGATCGGGCGTACAATAGCAGCGATAAGCGTGTCCCGCTTCGACCAAGTCGTGAGCCACCTCGTGATAGAGAGGGAGCCGCTCGGACTGCACGTAGGGAGCTACGGGACCACCGATGTCTGGTCCCTCGTCCCAGTCCAGACCCATCCACCGAAGAGAGTCGAGCATAGCTTCGACAGCGCCTTCGGTGCGCCGACTCTGGTCGGTATCTTCCACACGGATCATGAACGAACCGCCATGCCTTCGCGCGAACAGCCAGGCGAAGATCGCAGTCCTGACATTTCCGATGTGAGGATTGCCAGTTGGGCTGGGGGCGAATCGGACTCTTACCTGCTCTGTCATGTGGACCGCATTTCCTAGTCTTCGACTTCGTCAAAGTCAGCGACGTGTGCTGGAATTCTAGCACCAATGACGGGGCGGGTAACAACTGGAACAGGCTACCTACAAGGCGAGTTAGGTATAGCGAGACTGCGGCGCGTCCATGCCGCGGGCGCTATCTTCGGTATGCAGGACCTGGACTCGCGTCGGCTACGTCCTCATCTGTGGGAAGAGCACTACTTCCCGGATGGTCCGCTGACCTGAGAGAAGCATTGCCAGTCTGTCCATGCCCATACCGAGTCCGCCTGTCGGAGGCATACCGTATTCAATCGCGGTGAGGAAATCTTCGTCAAGCCTATCCCACTCCTCCTCAGGAAGCTCTGCTCTGAACTCTTCCTGCTCCTCGAAGCGAGCGCGCTGGTCCACGGGATCGTTAAGCTCAGTGAACGCGTTGGCAATCTCCATACCAGCGGCGAAGGCCTCGAAACGCTCTACCAGCTGCGGGTCGTCAATTGTGCGCTTGGCAAGTGGGGAGACCTGGACCGGATAGTCAATCAGGAACGTCGGCTGAAGTAATTTCGGCTCCACAGCAGAAGAAATGAGCTTGTCCACGAGTCCGGCCCAGCTAACCTGATTCTCGACTGCAATGCCGGCTCCATACATCGCGCTCTTCAAACTGTCGACAGTCTGGTGAGCCAAAATGTCTATACCTGTGTATTCCTCGATCTTCTCGACGAGCTTCACGCGTGGCCACGGAGGCGAGAAGTCTATGGTCTGGTCTCCGTAGCTAACAGCGGTGCTTCCAGCCACTTCGTTTGCGACCGTGCTGACCAGGTCCTCGACCAGAGCCATTACGTTGTTGTAGTCGGCGAACGCCTCGTATGACTCCATTGTGGTGAATTCTGGGTTGTGGTTGGCGTCTATGCCTTCATTACGGAAGATTCGGCCGATCTCGTACACCTTCTCCAGGCCGCCAACGATCAGTCTCTTCAGGTGTAGTTCGGTCGCAATCCTCAGGAAGAGGTCGCGGCTGAGGGCGTTGTGATGTGTTTCGAACGGGTGAGCCATACCGCCGGCCGCCACTGGTACCAGTACCGGCGTCTCGACTTCCATGAAACCACGCCTATCCATGAAGCGCCGGATAGCACTGACCATGCGACTGCGTAGCACTGCAATACGGCGTGCCTCCGGGTTGGAGATTAAATCCAGATAGCGCTGTCGATAGCGGATTTCAGTGTCTGTGAGACCGTGCCACTTCTCAGGCAGGGGGCGAAGAGACTTGCACAGAACCGTGACCCCGCTGGCCTGGACTGTAACTTCGCCAGTGCGAGTGCGAATCATCTGACCGGTCACGCCGATCCAGTCCCCGATGTCGAGGTCGCGGAGCGTCGCGTAGTCGTCTCCGAGCACGTTACTGCGAAACATCGCCTGGATGCTGCCTGATCCATCGAGGACATCGCAGAAAGTAACGCGGCCCATTCCGCGCATTCGCGTTATTCTGCCACCGATTGACACCTGGTCGAGATCGAACTCTCGGTCGCCGGAAAACTCGGCTGATTCGAACTGCCGGACGGCATCGGTTGCCGTATGAGTCCGTTCATAGGTGCGAGGATAGGGATCAATGCCCCTGTTTCGGAGGTTTTCTGTCTTCTCTAGTCGGACTCGTACCAACTCGTCAGACGGGAGTGGCATTTCTATCTGTTCTCCTCTAATCGAGTGTGCAAGTCACTACCGGAGGACCCGGTCGTCCAGCAGTTTCCGCTTTTCCGGGCCCTTCACTCTATGGCGACGATTGTCAGAGTCTGAACACCTGAAGGCGTTTCCACATCCACTACGTCCCCTACCCTTCGATCCAGAAGGGCCTGACCGACCGGAGATTCATTCGAGATCTTGCCTTCAAGTGGACTCGCTTCTGCACTTCCAACAAGCTGATAGTTCCTGTTCTGGCCGCGCTCTGTCTTTACGGTAACTGCGGAGCCAAACTGCACCTGGTCCTCATTGTCAGTACTTCTCTCAGCCACTACGGCGTTAGTAAGAATCTGCTCGAGGTCCCTGATTCGGCCCTCGACGAACGCCTGCTCGTTCTTCACTTCCTCGTACTCAGCGTTGTCGACGGTGCCGCCACCCTCCGTCGCCTGATGGATTCGCGAGGCGACATCGGGGCGCCGGACCGTGCGAAGCTCATGTAGCTTCTCTTGAAGTTGGTCGCGACCTTGAGGGGTGAGGTATTGTTGGCGCTGAGTCACGCTAAAGCTCCGACATAACCAAAACGACTGAGAGGCGATTCACTCTTGAGGTCCTCTCTCAGCCGCGTCGGTACATGTTACAGCCACTGCATCACTATGTAAATCAGAACGCGCCCGTAGGCGCGATGATATACTTGTACGCAAACAGACGACTATTATTCTGACCACCGTGAAGAGTGACATGAACGAATCAGAAGCGGTGCTGAAAGATACTGAAAACCATAGGGTCGAGGCTGGAACCCTTGAATCCACACTATCGGAGCTCTTGGCTGAGGACTTTGACTTTAAGGGTCAACCCTTATCTGGCAGCACCCACAGAATCCACGCATTCCCAGCAAAATTCCCTCCACAGTTGCCTGCCAAGTTCATCAGTCGTCTTACATCACCGGGTGATGTCGTTCTCGATCCGATGATGGGATCGGGGACCACCTTGGTAGAAGCGTCTTCACAAGGGAGGACGGCTGTGGGCTTTGATCTTGACCCACTCGCAGTCAAGCAATGCCGGGTAAAGACCACGCCGATCCGCGATCTGGACATGCTCAGGAGGCTTTCGGAGAGCATTGCGGCCGCTGCGCGTGATGCACTGGGTAAACCTGGGCTCGATGTATACATCTCGGATTTATCCGATGGTCCAACGCGAGAATTTGTGGACTACTGGTTCTCGCCACAGTCGCAACATGAGATCGCCGCTTTGCAGCAATCGACTGAGATGGCAATTGGGCAACTTGAGGAACTGGCTGCACGGGCAACCGCCCGGGAGTTCTTCGAAGTGGCTTTGTCTGCAATTATCGTGACCAAGTCCGGGGGAATCACGAGAGCGAGAGACCTGGCGCATGGAAGGGCGCATCTCGCGCCGGATAAAGCTCCGAAGGACGGCATCAGGCAGTTCGAGCTGCGTTGCAGACAGAATATCCTGGCTCTTCGGGAACTGTCTGAGACGAAACTGGGACCGGTGTTCGCCAGCATCTCGGACGCGCGTGACCTGAGAGGGGTCGTAGAAGACGAGTCGGTCAATCTAGTGGTAACGTCGCCGCCTTACGCCAACGCGATCGACTACATGAGAGCGCACAAATTTTCACTAGTCTGGTTCGGATGGCCGACAAGACAGCTCAGCCAACGAAGGTCGGAGTATATAGGGACTGAGCGAACCAAGGACTGGCGAGCTCGGCCATCCTGTCCTCGCGCGGTTCAACAGGTGGTGGACTCCGTACACGAAGTCGAGCCAAGACGTTCAAGAGTTTTAGCTCGTTACTTCGATGACATGACCAGCGTCTTGAGTGAGATCAACCGCGTTCTGATGCCCTCGGCCTACGCGGTGCTCGTGGTCGGACCATCCACGATCAGAGGACTCTCTATCGATACAGCCGAGTTGCTCACGGTCATCGCATCGAGTCTGAGTCCGCCGCTTTCACTAGCAGGCATGGCGCGGAGGACTATAGATAGGGATAGGCGACTGCTCCCGGCAAGCAAGAGCGCGCTATCCTCACTAGGGATTGAGCATCGGATACATCATGAATCCATAATCTGCTTGCAGAAGGCACTCGTGCCGGCCTGAGGATAGTGCTGACAAATGGGAATTGGGAAACTTCGGAAGGCCTACCATCAGGATCTTTGTCAGAGTATTCTAGGCTATCGCAACGGCGTGGTCAGTAATGCTGATAGCGGAAGTGCGACTAGCAGATCACTTGCCAAAACTTTGTTGGATCGCATCGGCATAACTGCGATCGATAGTGTACCTGCTGGGCAAGCTATTGGTGCCCAGTTCGAACTGCTCACGCAAAGGTTCCTTCAGAATTCCTTCGCCCTTTTGAGTCACATACGTCCCGGGACATGGGAGTTCTCGGCAAGCCGGAAGCGTCCCGGAATCGCGAAATTCGACCAGTACGAACACCTGACATTGTTAGAGGAATTGCTGGCGTCCATCTCAGAACGAAGTGTAGCCGCAGCACTGCAGGGTGACTATCTCATCATGCCCGACATAACTATTGGGCGGCACCCACTAGCTGATGACGAAGTCAATGCTCGGGGGTTTGTGGTCTCGCGCGATGGGCATTTCGCGAATCGAACGCCGCTCAGGATGACAAACGACTCCATTCCTACTCTCCATGCCAGCGTCTCTTGCAAATGGACTATTCGGAGCGACCGCGCTCAGAATGTCAGGACGGAAGCTCTGAACTTAGTCCGCAACAGGAAAGGTCGCCTCCCGCATGTTGTAGCAGTTACTGCTGAGCCCATGCCAACTAGATTGGCGTCACTCGCCCTCGGGACAGGTGACCTGGACTGTGGTTACCATATTGCTCTCGACGAGTTGGCTTGGGCAGTGTCCCATGACGACAATCAAGACCAGCTGGAGATGTTAGAAACCCTCGTAGAGGGCAAGAGACTTCGCGACATTTCGGACCTCCCCTTCGACTTAGCAATTTAGGAATCGGTTAGGCACTTAACCTAAAGCACAGTCGAGCAGAGAAAAGACGCTTCCATTTCTTCCGAGTTCAAAAGGCAGGTGATTGAATGTCAGTATCCTACGAACCGGTAGACATTCTAGTAGTCGGCGCAGGAGCATCTGGTGCGGCTTTCGCGTGGAGCTTGGCGAAGGACGGATTCAGCGTTCTGTGCCTTGAGCAGGGCGGGTGGACGGATCCGTCGCAGTACCCATCGAACCAGCAAGACTGGGAGATACATCGACAGACCGACTACAATCCAGACCCGAATTTCAGGGGTCTGCCGGAGGACTATCCTGTAAACGATGAGGATTCACCGATCGCTCCCCTTATGTACAACGCGGTCGGCGGTAGTACGATCCACTGGAGCGCCCACTTCCCCAGGTTTCATCCGTCGGACTTCAGGACCAAAACCCTTGACGGCGTTGGGGACGACTGGCCGGTTACTTACTCTGAGCTAGAACCCTACTTCGACACCAACGACAGGATCATGGGTGTGGCGGGAATGACCGGAGACACGGCTTACCCGCCAAAGTCGGAGCGGCAGACTCCCCCCATTCCTCTCGGAACGTTGGGACAGACGATGGCGAACGGTTTCGACAAGCTGGGGTGGCACTGGTGGCCGTCCGATTCGGCGATCCTCACCGCGCCTTACGATGGACGCGCCGCGTGCAACAACTGCGGCCCCTGCGACATCGGGTGCAGCCGGCGAGCCAAAGCTTCGACGGACGTCACCTACTGGCCCAAAGCACTGGCAATGGGAGCGCAGCTCAAGACTCACTGCCGGGTCAGGGAGATAACGGTCAACAAGGACGGGTTGGCCGACGGGGTGATCTATTACGATCCAGAGGGCCGGGTGCAGGAGCAGAAGGCCCGCGTCGTCGTGCTCGCGTGCAATGGCATCGGCACTCCACGTCTGCTGCTAAATTCGACATCTGCCGCATTTCCGGACGGGCTGGCGAATTCGTCTGGACTAGTGGGCAAGAACCTCATGTTCCATCCGTACTCGATGGTCACTGGCGTATTCGAAGACATGCTAGAGGGATACAAGGGACCAATGGGCGCGAGCATAGTCAGCCAGGAGCACTACGAGACAGACCTGTCACGGGGTTTCGTGCGTGGTTATGCCTTCCAGGTTGCCAGAGGCACGGGGCCAGTTTCGACCACTCGTGGTGGCGCAGGAGGGCGCAGAATCCCGTGGGGCGAGGGCCATCACGCTGCCCTGGCCGAGAGACTTGGACGCACAGTTACCATAGCGGTTATCGGGGAAGATCTTCCAGAGCTTCACAACGAGGTCACACTCGACGACGAGTTGACCGACAGCAATGGCATTCCGGCGCCCAAGGTGAGCTATACGCTCAGCGAAAACAGTCGAAAGATGATGGACCACGGAATAGGGACTGCAACGGCCGTCCTGGAGGCTGCAGGCGCGCATACCGTAACCGCGAACCCGTTGCTGCGACCGGCCGGCTGGCACCTGCTAGGCACTACCAAGATGAGTACAGACTCGCGTAGCAGCGTGGTCGGCAGATCGGGACAGGCCCACGACGTCAAGAACCTGTTTGTGATAGACGGCAGCGTTTTTGTGACGGCGGGAGCGGTCAATCCGACCTCGACCATTCAGGCAGTCGCGCTCCTGATGGCGGACGAGTTCAAGCAGAACGCCAGGCATCTTCTGGACTAGGGGCGTTTTGCTCTGCGGTACAATGCTGGCGGGACGAGAGTCGCACAGGGAGGATATGACGTGACACTTGGAGCGCGGAGGATCCGGTACACATACGAGGACTACGCCAAGACACCTGACGACGTCCGCTACCAGCTGATAGACGGAGAGCTCATCTTGTCGCCATCGCCGACCTTCTATCACCAGCATATTTCCGGGGCCATGTTCGTGGAGCTTCGCACTTGGGCGGTGTCCAGTGGGACGGGCAAGGTGGTCTGCGCTCCGATGGACGTTTACCTTACCGAGACCGACACTGTGCAGCCCGACATTCTGTTCATTTCGGAGGAAAGAATGCACATCGTGGAGGACCGCTATGTGCGCGGCGCTCCGGACCTGATTGTCGAGATCCTGTCGCCTTCGACGTCGAGACTCGACCTGGGCGCGAAGATGGAGCTGTACGCGCGGCACGGCGTTCCCCACTACTGGATTGCCGACCCGGACACGCGAACGGCGCGTATGCTCAGGCTGGAAGCGGGCGACTACACAGAGGTGGCGAGCTTCACCGAGAACGACGTTCTGACCTCCGACGCCTTCCCGGGTCTGAGGATGGACTTGGGAGAAGTTTTCTAGCCAGAAAGAGAGTAACCGTCATGGCCATATTCCTGAGTCCTCAGCAGAGAGCGTTGCTGGACGTTATTCTCGACCGCCTGATTCCGGCTTCGGGCAATATGCCAAGTGCGGGACAGGCTGGCACTGCTGACCACATCGACGGTGCGGCAGGAGGGTCGGCTCGGATAGCGAAGTTGTTTACCGCCGGACTGCGCAGCATCGAGCTGGCCGCCGCAAGGGGCGGCGTGGCATTCATCGATATGAGCAGCGATCAGCAGGATGAGATACTGAGGGGCATAGAAGCTAACAAGTCAGCATTCTTCGAGACGCTGCTGTTGCACACGTACAATGGGTACTACTCCAACCCGAGGGTCGTCGAAGCGCTGGGACTGGAGCCCCGGCCGCCGCAGCCGAGGGGCCACGAAGTGGCGGTCGGAGACTTCAGCTCCCTAGAGGCGGTCCAGTCCCGAGGTCAGGCGTACAGGGACGCGTGAGCCTCCCACGCCCCTGCCTAGTAACCCATGCGGCCTTCGCGGGCCAGCCATGCGAACTGCTGAGGTCGACGGCTCGCGCCGGGATCCATGATGACGTTTACAAGGGCTGCCTTGCCGGAGTTGAACGCGCGCTCGAGAGCCGGCCTAATCTCGTCGGGCTTCTCAACGTACTCGCCGTGACCCCCGAACGCCTCCATCATCAGGTCGAACCTCATGCTGGGCGTGAAGTCGTTTGGATTCTCCTCGCCATCCACGTACTGACGCACCCACTTATCTATGTTGGCGTTCTGGAATACCACCCAGACAATCGGCAGCTTGAAGCGTACGGCCGTCTCGATGTCCATACCGTTGAAGCCAAAGGCCCAGTCGCCCTGCAAGCAGATCACAGGCTTGTCCGGGTAAACGACCTTTGCGGCAATTGAGAAAGGCACTCCTACTCCGACGCACCCCGCAACGCCGGCGTCGACACGCTGCCTGGGATTCCATACGGGAATAACCTGGCGCGAAATGTCCATGGTGGAAGCGCCGTCGGCGACCAGGATCGAGTCCTTCGGAAGGTAGTCTCGAATCTCCTTGAGGATCCGATAGTAGCCCAGCGGCATTGTCTCCGCGTTTAGCATGGGTTCGATCGTTTCGGCGTTCTGGGCAGATTTCTCCTGGAGCCCTCCAAGCCAAGAGGTCTCACCGTACTCCACAGGGGAAGTTTCGAGTGCGTCCACGAGCTGACCCATCACCATCTTTGCGTCACCAACCAAGCCAACATCTGCAGCGTGGTTGGTGCCTATCTCCTCAGGATCGATGTCGACCTGTATCAGCTTGTAGTCCTCAGCGAACCTGGGTGGTTGTCCAAAGTGGAATATCCAGTTCAGCCGCGCTCCCACAAGGACGACGGTGTCCGCACCCTGAAGCGCCTGGGTGCGCGCCGCCGAGACGTTCATGGGATGGTCAGGGGGCAGCACGCCTGCACCCATAGGCGATGTCAGGAATGGTATCTGCGTCTCTTCAACGAACTGGAGCAGCTCGTCCTCTGCCCAAGACCAAGCGGCCCCCTTGCCCACTATGAGTAGCGGGCGCTCAGCCTGTCTGAGGATGTCCAATGCTTCCCTGATCTTGTCTGGTTCGGCAAGTGGCCTCGCGGGCTCCGGCGCAGGCACTAGGGATAGGAACCTCTGAGTCGTCAACCGACCCAGAGATCATTTCGGCAGGAAGATCAAGGTAAACAGGGCCCGGCCGACCGGCAGCGGCTTTGCGAATGGCTATGTTAATGAGTGTCGGAATTCTCTGGATCGACTCGGCTGCGTATGCCCACTTGCACAGCGGCCCAGTGGACTCCACCTGTGCCAGTTCTTGGAAGTCGCCCATATTCCTGCGTCGCAGCTCTGCCGACCCACCGATCACCAGCATGGGCCAGCAATTGACCTGCGCATTCGCGATTGCGGTCAGAGTGTTAGTCTGGCCCACTCCGGAGGCAGCTATGCAGACTCCGACACCACGAGTGAAGTAGGAGTGAGCCTGCGCCGCCATTGCCGCCGCTTGCTCGTGTCGTACCGAAATAACGCGCAGACCGGCCTCGGCACAGCCGTTGACGATAGGCCCAACGGGATCTCCGGGCAATGTGTAAACGGTGTCGATCCCCTCTCGCTTGAGTGAGTCCACTACCAGTTCCGCACCGGTTACGTCTGCCATCCCGCTCGTCTCCTTGTGTTGTGATTCAATCGACGCGGCAATTGTATCTTGAGGTCTGGCAGTGTCAAGCCGGGCGCCAGTGGTAGTATGTGCAGGTACCCAAGACCAAGAAGAGGAGAGTTATGGTGGTTGACAGCTACGTACCTTCGTTCGTATGGAGAAACCCGACACGAATCGTCTATGGCCCGGACTCACTGGACCAGTTAACTGACGAAATAAGCCAGGTGGCCGGAAACGGGGCAAAGGTGTTTCTGGTCACGGGGAGAACGTTCCTGAGAACGAGCGGTCTGCTGCAGAGGATTATGGACCTGCTCGCGGACTTCGAGGTCGTACTGCATGACCGTGCCGACCCGTTTCCTACTCCTGCTGATGCTGATGATGCCGCTACTTCCTGCAGGGAGTCAGGAGCGAGTCTGGTGCTCGGAATCGGAGGAGGCAGTGCGCTGGACCTGGCAAAGGCGGCGGCAATTCTGGCCACTCACGACAAACCAGCGAAGGAGTACTCAACTCGTGCCGCGCAATTGGAGCGGCCCAGCCTGCCCTTCATAGCGGTGCCTACAACGTCAGGCAGCAGCAGTGAGGTGACGTCCGGGTCGGCGCTGTGGGACTGGGACTCACACTCTCAGTTCGGAATGGGCGATGTCAGGATGTTTCCAACAGTTGCCATTGTCGACTCGAAACTTGCGATGACGATGTCGCAGACGCTGGCAGCCAACACTGGTTTCGATGCCTTCACCAGTGCATTCGAAAGTTACTGGAACGTGCAGTCCGAGCCAATCTCTGATGCGTATGCACTGGAGGTAATGAGACTGTACTCAGAGAATCTCGTGCGGTCGGCCATCCAGGGGGATCTGGAATCACGGTCAGCGTGCGCGCTCGCAGCGACAATGTCAGGCGTCGGGTACAGCAACAGCACTCCGAACGCGTGCCACGGAGTAGGCAGTCCGCTGACGCTGTACTGGCGTGTGGAGCACGGGCAGTCTGTCTCTATTACGCTGTCGTCTTTCCTGAGATGGTCTGCTCCGGCGATAGCTGACAGGATGCCGTCGCTGCTTTCCGCGCTCGGAGTAACGAGCGTGGACGAGGCGTGCGCCAAGATCGAGCGAATCATGTCGGACTGCGGGCTTGAGACCCGGCTGTCGGGGCTGGGCATCGACGAAGGCGACATCGACAAGATCGTAGAAAACACCCGATGGGACCGGCTTGCTCTGCTACCAAAGCCGATGGACAAGGACGACTTGAGGACTATGCTGAAGGGAATACTCTAGTCCGGCATCTTCTCCCAGTCCTCCGTACAGTAAAGGGTCTGCGTCAGCCGCCGGTGAGCAGCCAAGCGCAGACCCAATTATAACTCCGCAGTTCTCGACTAAGCGTCAACCTCCGGCTCTTCTTCCAAGAGCTGGCGTAGCTTTTCGCGGGCCTCACGTATGACGCGCGTCTGCGCGGCGATCTTGTCGAATAGGTCGGACCTTGCCTTTACGCCCTCGCCTATCAGGAACGCTGCCGCCTCCGAGCGGCTGTTGGTGACACCGGAGTCGACGAGCTCGTCCAAACTCTCCAGGCTGTCCTTGCTGAGCCGGACCATCACGACGCTGTCTCTTGTAGTGCGCACCGCGTTGATGGAGTCTCGAATCGAGCCGCCGACCGTCGAGGCGACGTCCCTGCCCTTTCCGATGGCGTCGCGAACCGCCTTGTCTACGTCGTCGAGGTCGTCCAGGGAGATAGTTATCGTCCTAGTCCGGGCTCTGGACTGCTCCGGCTGCTGGTCGCTTACTTCCTCTTGGCTGCTGCCATTCTGAGTCACTATGTTACTCCTTACTGTATATTGTCATTACATGTAAGTATAACAATCTGAAATGCGATGCGCAATGGAGATTGGAGCCCTGTAGGGGTGTGAGGAGGCCTACCTAACTGCCTGGATAATTGGAGACTAGACCTTGTAACAGGCGGCGAACTGTCCCGCGCCCTTGTCTTCAAGCGGTGGGTGTCTGTTGTCTCGGCAGAACTCGTCTGCAATGGGGCAACGGTCGTAGAAGCGACAGCGTTCCGGAGGGTCAACCGGCGTGGTCACGCCTCCCCTGATGTCAGCAGGCTCACGTGTCGACCCCGGCTCGGGAACAGGGACGGCTGACAGGAGGGCCTTTGTGTATGGGTGCAAGGGGTTGCGGAGAAGTTCTTCGGTCTCTCCTACTTCGACGATCTTGCCCAGATACATGACCGCAATTCGGTCGCACATGTACCGGGCTACGGCGAGGTCGTGTGTGATGTACATGTAGGTGACGCCAAGTCGTGTCCCAAGACTCTCCATGAGGCGCATAATGCCGGTCCTAACAGAGACGTCCAGCATCGAAGTAGGCTCGTCAGCTACGACGAAAGTCGGCTCAACTACTAACGCCCGGGCGATGACTACCCGCTGTCTCTGCCCGCCGGAGAGTTCGTGCGGATACCTGAACAGGAACGTCGCGGGCGGTGAGAGTCCGACCAGCCTCAGCATGTGGGACACGCGTTCAAGACGCTCGGTAGGACCACCTATGTGCTGCACATGTGCTGCACATTGAGTGGTTCCGATATGGCGTCGAAGACAGTCTGTCTTGGATTCAGGGACTCGTACGGGTCCTGAAAGACCATCTGGGCCTTTTTTCTGAAGGCCTTGAGGGGCCCCACCTTTTAGGGTCGCAATATCTTCCTGTTGCCCCGACTGGTCGTCAAAAATGATGTGTCCTACGGTGGGATCGATCAGGCGGACAAGCAACTTGCCAGTCGTGGTCTTGCCGCATCCTGACTCGCCAACGAGACCCAGACTTTCTCCAGCCATGAGGTCGAACGACACGTTGTCTACGGCGTGAACGAAGCTCTTCTGTCTGGCGGACCATCCTCGCGGCACAGGGAAAAGCTTTGTGAGCGCCCGGGCACTTACCAGTGGTCGGGTTTCGGGCGGGTCGCGTTCTTCAACAGTCGCGATTGCTGTGTTAGCCATCGAGTGGATTCCAGCAGGCGGCCCAGTGTTCACCCCGGTTGACTATAGGCGGGGCTGTGACCCGGCACTCATCCGTCGCGTATGCGCAGCGAGGATGAAACCTACACCCTGCCGGAGGGTCGGTCAGATCTGGAGGCTCGCCCGGCAGCGTCATCAGCTCGCGTTTTTCGCCTTCACACTTGGGAAGGCAGTCATGAGGGCGTGAGTATATGGGTTCCTCAAATATGCCCATCTGATAGATTGCCGGACCAGTCATAACTTCCGGGACCGGAGTTGGTTCCGGCTCTTTAACGACCTCTACGATCTTGTCTACCTCTACGGTCTTGACTACTTCAACTGTCCGGACAACTTCTACGGGAACCTCTTTGGTGACTTCCTTAATGATAGTCTCTGGCTCCGCGTCGTCCCCGCACGCAACAACAACAGTTGCGAAGAGTGCAGCAAGGGCCAGGAAAACAATTGTCAGTCTTGTTACTCGAAACACCGCGCAACCGCACACTCGCATGGGCCTAAGTCCAACCGCCGTGGGCTGGTAGGTTCGCATACACCCAAATATCTGTCGAATTGGACAATAGCTCCTCTCGTTGATGAGTCCAGGCGAACGAGGCATTGCAGGAGAATAAAGTAGGCAGACGGGACGCATGATAGAATGCGGCCAGCCTATGGTAGAGGTACGGCATTGAGATTCGAGGCGCCTCTGGAAGCCCAGTTAGTAGAAGAGCTATTCGAGTTCTGGTTGCCTATATTCGGTCTGCCCAACGACCTGAATCCTGAGACGCTGCTTGGCTTGGAGAACCCCCAGTCTTTCATTTCGGCCTACATCAGGAGGCTGGGCGACGAATTGGCAGGCACATGTCTGGTCATCCGGTCACAGGTCATGCCTGATCTGGGTGGTTTTAGCGAGGTGGCCACGAGCCCGGACGCGAGACGCACCGGTATCGCCTCGGCGCTCTCCCAACAGGCGAGAGACGACTTCAGGGATCGCGGAGGGACGGCTCTCTTTCTGGGTACAGTCAATCCTGGCGCGGCAAGAATTTACTTCAGACTGGGCTGGCGGAAGCTCGCGGGCGCTAACGTCATGCTCAACGTGATGAACGGAGATTCCCCGGAAGAGTTCATGCTCGATTTCTTTCGCGACCTGGGACCTGCAGAAGTGGGTGTCGCCTCGCCTGGTGATCGAGCGCCGATGATACCTGTGCTCCTGGCGCCACATGACTGGCAAATATTGGACCTCAACGTAAGAATGCTATCCACTCGCTACGCAGTCCAGGATTCCTGCCTTGGTCTGTACCGCCGGTACTCAGCTCTGGCCAGTGACGGACGGGGATCGTGGTTCTGCGCTCGCACCAGTCTTGGACACGTAGTTGGACTTTCGAGTGCCGCTCTCGGCAGCGGCGGCGGATGCCGGGTCGACGGCTTCGCTCACCGTGAATACGCGAGTTCATGGGAGGATCTGATTAGGTCCGCGATCGATTGGGGCGCAGCCAGGAACGCTTCCCCCATCTGGACTACCGTGTCGATCGAGGACGAAGAGAAACTGTCTCTGTTCGAGTCATTCGGATTCAAGGGCCTGGGTTCGGGAGAGTCCTTCGACCTTGGCAGCAGAGACGTAGGAACAACCCGTCTCGAGCTGGCTTGACGCCCATCTATTGATCGAATCTGGGGAGGTAGGATTCCTGCGTCCCTCAGTAGCCCACCGTTCCGAGGTATATCACCTGATTCATGGCTCGAGTCCCACACTCAGATCAGTCTGCCGAGGGTAGTCCTGCGTCAGCATCCTCGCGAGCAACTGGTCGGAGTTCGGCGAAGGGCCGCGGGCGGGCCAGGGGCATCTCGCGAGATCTCACCAAGGGAAGCATCCCCGGTAACCTGTGGTACCTGGCATGGCCGCAGGTAGCCGAGAGCTTCCTCAGTGTTGTGGACCAGCTTGCCGACCTCGTCTGGGCCGGAAGGATCGGGTATCAGGCGATTGCCGGCCTCGGAGTGGCACAGACGTTCCTGATGATGCTGATGACGGCACGAATGGGACTGGATGCTGGAATGCGATCGATGATTTCGCGCGCAGTGGGTGCGAGGCCGATCGGCTACGCAAACCACGTAATGCTGCAGGCGATCACGCTCACGACGGCGTACTCAATTGTACTGGTGACTGTCGGATTCATCCTGACAAACCCACTGCTGAGATTGATGGGCCTCGGAGATGAGGTTGTCGCGCAGGCGGGCGGCTACATGCGATTCCAGTTCTTCGCTATGTCGGTGATGGGCTTGCAGCGACTGACCGCGGGCGCGCTTCAAGCATCCGGAGACAGCATGACTCCATTGAAGGCGGCGACGGTGTCCAGAGTCGGCCACCTGGTGCTGAGTCCGTTTCTGATATTCGGATGGTGGTGGTTTCCTTCGCTGGAACTGGCCGGCGCGGGGGCAGCAAACCTGATTGCGCAGATTGTGGGGGCCGGCATGAATATGGCGGCACTGATGAGAGGCACCTCCAGGCTCAAGCTGAGTCTGAGGGGGTATTACGTTGACTTTCCTCTGATCTGGAGGCTGCTAAAGATCGGAATACCGGCCTCTGTGACCGGAGCCCAGAGGGCCGTCTCCCAGCTAATCGTCGTCTTCATTGTGGCTCCGTTCGGGGACGGCGCTCTCGCGGCATTCGCGCTGTCGCGCCGGGCTGAGAACACCGTCAATCACGCGAGCCGGGGCCTTGGTCGGGCAGCGGGCGCTCTCGCGGGTCAGAATCTA
>DAOUHG010000224.1:0-23078 GCA_034428835.1 Dehalococcoidia bacterium | reverse complement strand
TTGTGAGGTCCTCGCCGGAAGCAGGCGCCGATATGATGACCTTCTTCGCCCCGGCCTCGATGTGTCCTCCGGCCTGTGAGGCGTCAGTAAAGATGCCGGTGGACTCGACGACAATCTCGGCTCCGAGGTCGCCCCAGGGTAGGTTGGACGGGTCGCGTTCGGCCAGCACCGCGATCTCAGAGCCGTCTATCCTGATGCCTGAGTTGGTCGCCTCCACGTCGCCGGCGTAGCGGCCGTAGGTCGAGTCGTACTTGAACAGCCGTGCGTTGTCTTCGGGGTTGCCGAGATCGTTGACCGCGACGACTTCGAGGGTATCCGGGTGTCGTTCGCGGATTGCCCGAAGCACCTGTCTGCCGATGCGTCCGAAGCCGTTGATGCCGATTCGGGTTGTCATGATGCGAACTCCTCCTGGGCTGACCGCCAGCTTAAAGCTGGACATGTAAAGCGGAGGCCGGATGCCAGTCTCACGGGTCTATGTTATCCGACGTGGACGCGGCGGGTATAGGGGGATGTGAGGGCAGGGTGATCACGGCTTGCCGCTCCTCAACCGTTTCACCCGGTCAACTCGAAAACTGTTCCTCACCGTCTTCATCATCCGGTTGATCATCATATGTATCGACGCTCTCGTCATCGAAGTCAACGTGCCAGCGCCGTCTGGCCCATGTCATTAGCATGGCTCGCCGCTCGTCTATCGACTGTGTGGTCCAGTCTTCCCACTTTGTGAGTTCGCTCTCGACGAGAAGGAGCGAATTCGCATAGCAGCGGTTCTCGGCATGCGCGACTCCTTTCTTGTCTGGGAACGACTTGTTGCCCAGATGTGGGTTGCTCTTCGTCAGTGTCAGGTTGCCGATGTCGTGCCTGTATTCTCGATGCGTGGGCGAGTCGAAGCGTTCCTGCCAATAGGGCTGGTCGTCAATCGATTGAGGGAGCACGTGCTCGATCGTGTTTCCACGGTCTAACTGAGCCCAGTCGACCTTGGGCGATCCACCTTGGGCTAAGGCCAGATGCCGCTCGTACTCGTAAAGGAAGTAGCTGAGTGCCGACCACTCGTACAGGCTGTTCAGAGACTTTGCGTTCGTGAAAGCGTCAAACGCTCGTCTCGGTTCTACGTTGCCATAGTGCCTCTTGAGTTCTCGGCAAGCCTCGTCGAAAGTGACCGTTGCGTGGGCAGCATCGAATGCGAGGTGGAACATGGCGGGTTGTCTGTAGCTGGTGTAGTATCTTGCGACACTGTAGGTCCTGAACGCGAGTACCTCACAGAGCTTCAGCACCTCCAGGTACTTGTGGGGTTCGGAGGGCCAGCGCATTCTCACGGCCATAAGAAGCGGCAGGAAGACGGCGGTGAGTCCTATTCGGACGAGTTTTCTGTTCCACAGGCCAACTTCGTCTTTCACCCCCGTCCGACAGTGGAACGAGTTAAATGCTGAGCTTCTGGCCGGCCTGAGGGCATCGCAGAAGGCCGTGCATGAGTCCCGTAGCCCCTCTACATATTGGTGTAGCTCACCCAGCAGTTGCGAGTGTCGGTCTTTCCTTCTGAGATCGAACCTGCGCCTTATGCTCTTGCTTCCCTCCCACCTTCTAGATCGTGGATCATACTCCATGAGCCAGTGAGCGCGAAGTAACTGGTTCTCGTTCGCCGGTAAGCCGAGTCCCGCGTCCATAAGTTGCCTGAGAATCGTGCCCCAGGCGTCGTTAACTGCATCGACGAGACCGTCTCGGCTGCTCTGCGAAACTCCGAGCGACGAGGCTGCATAGAGCAGGTAGTTCTTCACCTTCTCTAAGTCGGTCAGTTGCTTCCCGCGGTCGTTCATTACCTCGAAGATGACCCCGACCTCACCTGCCCACTCAACCTCATAGAGGTTGAAGTGAAGACGTGTTGTTACCTTGCCGTGCAGTTCACGCAGCCAGCTTTCGTGGTCCGTCGCACCCTCCTCGGGATCTTCTAAGTAGTCAGAGATCTGACTACTGGCCGCCAGCAATCTCCTAGCGGCCATCACCGGCACGCCTGCAACTCCCGGTTTGTCAGGCAGAACGCTCGTCTTGAAGAAATGGTCCGTATCATCGCTGAGAGACAGCTTATGGAGGGGTTGGTCGTCAATGTCCGCAGTCGCCACGTACCTCTTCCTGATACCGTCCGCGAGGATACCGCTCATGTCATACGCTTGAAGTGCCCTAGATAGTTCGTTGAGCAAGAGAACGATCGTGGTGAGCCGCTGCTGTCCGTCGACGATGTCGTTCTCGATGTAGCTGTTTCCTTCGTTGTCCATGCTCTCCTGGGCATCATGCGGTTGGTGGAGAACGATGGTACCCGTGTAGTGATAACGAGAAGAATCGAGCAGTTGCAAGTCATCTAGAAACTCTGCAACCTGCTGTTCCTCCCATGAGTAACCGCGTTGGTAATCAGGCACTTTGAATATCCGGTTGTGGAAGAGGTCCTGGAGAGACAGTGTATCTTTCAAGTGACGCCTCGAGTCTATATTAGTGCGGTGAGGTCAGGATTGAGTTGCCTGCCTCGTTGTGGCACGTTTCTGTCATGCTTACCATTTCAGCCCAACATGTCACAGCATGTCGGAGTGACGTCAGAAGAAACTGCGGACGAATTCTATAATCTTGATGGCGGCCGCGACAGGTGGAAGCGAGATCGCAAAGCGCCACGCGACGTTCAGACGGTGCCCCGCCTTTGCCCGCCAGTCACGTTGCGGGGCATCGCTGAGTTCTCTTTCAATCATCTCAGCCGCCGCCAGGGCTACGACTCCTGCCTCGTTGATACCCCTATCGAGGGAGGCCATTCCAATCTTGTTCAGCACGTGCTCGTGCGTGTGGGGAAAGAACCTGTCCGGGTTCGACAGCATCTCTCGATGCAGGGCGACGGCACCATCTCCGTCGTTGGCAATGGAGCCGAGTTGCAGGTCGAGTGGAAGCACCGGTTTTGCCAGCTCCGTCATCTTCTTTCCGGCGGAGTACGTCCCCTTGCCGCCACCGATTGCCAGCATGGCGTCTGCCCTATCGACCATCATCTTCCGGTACACGCCTCCGGTGAAGACCTCCCGCCTTATGTGATCGCGTTCCACGACCTTCCTCTGATCCAGGTTCCTCAGCAGTCGTAGATTGGCGTCGTCAATCTTGGACTCCGGTGCTTCGTCGGACATTACGACCCGGGCGTACGGGCGGGGGTCTTCTGAGGTTCTCTGGGCATGCTGTTCAACCGCACGGAGTACCAGCCAGTCGAACACATGCGGTGTTCCGCGTCTGTCTGCGGTGGCCCCCTCGCCACCGGCAAGTACGACGACACCACCCCCGCGTCTGAGGACCTCTTCAGTGAACTTGCTCACAAAGAGGACTGCGGCGTCCAACTTGTCCGGCGGACACGAATCGCTAGCGCTGCCCGAGACCAGTATGTACCTGCCTTTCACTGACCTCTCCCGCGCGCGGCTCCTTCGCAGAACAGCCTGTCCAGCTCTCGTCGAGTCTTGGGTGATCTCACCCTGGCCCTCATCTGAACGAAGTATGTCGATGTCCGCTGGCGTGGCCTCGATCCGGCCGGTCCTAGGTACTCGTCGACGC
Organism: Dehalococcoidia bacterium; assembly: GCA_034428835.1. GTDB lineage: Bacteria > Chloroflexota > Dehalococcoidia > Lucifugimonadales > UBA1123 > VXRN01. The sequence continues at coordinate 19,514 of DAOUHG010000224.1, read as the reverse complement.
ACATGGACTGTCCGGTAGAGTCTACGATGGGAGTCATCACTGCTTTGATGGAGTTCCCAAACAGGTGACCGAGCATGGTTTTCGAATCCAGTGGCCCCTGGTAGTGGTCGAACGCCTCGATTGCAAGAGATTCCATGTGGTACCCGATGACCCTTCTGGTTGGTCGCCTGATGTAGCAGTCGAATATGGCCTTGGCGAGCTTGATCGTGGGCACGACTCTGCCGCTGTTCACCTTGTTGATGTCGGCTAGCTTTCTGGCGAAGCATTCGGGCCGCACCACTTTACTCCAGTTCGTGGCTCCCGGTTCGGCGATGCGGACGCCTCCGCTTCTAGTCCGTATGGCGGGCAGTATCTGGATTTCGGTGCCGTCTGAGTAGTGCACGGTGACTGCCAAATTGCCCGCTATAACAGTATTGTGATGCAACCGCTTCGCGATAGTGTTTCTAACGTAGGTGATGACATCGCTAGGGGGTGAATTTATCAGTGAAGACTCGTTGACCGTGAGAAGGACATCCACGTCACTTAGTCCGTTGACGTATGTGCCTCTGCTCACCGATCCGCCGAACATCGTCTGTACCACATCTCCTTGTTGCCTGAGGAAGCCGCATAGGTTCTCTATGCGCTTGGTTGTCGATTCGGTGTTCCTGCGGTTGTACCGAACGAGCAGGCTCTCGCAGTATTGGTTGAACTCGTCGCGTGACATTACTCACATTACCTGTTTGGTTGGATCCGCCCTTTTCTCTGAAGCCGGCTCTCATAGTATTGACGCCGAACGCTATGGGCAAATCCGGGGAATTCCTCGCGCGCAATTTCTAGGGCCACTGATCGTACATGCAGGGCAGGACGGGTGCTTGGACAGGCGAAAGCTGGAGAGGAAGAAACTCTCTTCGTGGTTCGACATGCTCGCCATGAACGGATTACTCAAGCGATGTCCGAAAATGCAAAGACCTTGGACAGACGAGGCGACTGTGGGGCCGCCCCGTCAGCCACGGGCGAGGTACTTCTCGTACGCCTCGGCGCCCGCGTACCGGGCATTCGGCCCCAGCTGCTCCTCGATCAGGAGCAGGCGGTTGTACTTGGCTGTACGTTCACCGCGCACGGGGGCGCCCGCCTTGATCTGGCCCGCGCCCACGCCGACGGCGAGGTCGGCTATCGAGGAGTCCTCTGTCTCGCCGGAGCGGTGACTGATTACGATTCCCCAGTCCGCGTCGCGGGTCATACGGATGGCGTCGAGCGTTTCGCTCACCGTGCCGATCTGGTTGAGCTTGACCAGCACAGCGTTGGAGCTCCTGCGCTCGATACCCTGCGCGATCAGTCGGGGGTTTGTCGAGTAGATGTCGTCGCCGACAAGCTGCACGCGCGAGCCGAGTCGCCGGGTCATCATATCCCAGGAGTTCCAGTCGTCCTCGGCGAGGCCGTCCTCGATCGAGATAATGGGGTAGTCGCCGATCCAGGCGTCGTAGATGTCGACGAGGTCCTCGGAGCTCAGCGAGGTCTCTCTCTGGGGAAGCGTGTAGCGTCCCGGCCGGCTGCTGAACTCGGAAGCCGCGACGTCCATGGCGAGAAAGCAGTGCTCGCCAGGAGTGTAACCGGCTCGTTCGATCGCCTCTATCAGCAGCTCGACGGCCTGCCGGTTGGTCGTCACAGGCGGCGCGAACCCGCCCTCGTCTCCGACATTCGTACCGAGGGCGCGGTTGCGAAGCCCCGTCATGAGCGAGTGATAGACTTCGACCCCCGCCTGCATCGCGCGCCTGAACGTGTCGAAGCCCAGCGGCAGCACCATGAACTCCTGGAAGTCGGTAGAGTTCTCGGCGTGGCGTCCGCCGTTGATGATGTTGAACATGGGCACGGGCAGAGTGATTGGTTCCCCATCGTTGAAGTATCTGTACAGAGGCTGCCCGCAGCTCTCCGAGGCTGCGCGCGCCGCGGCAAGGGAGACGCCGAGAACGGCGTTTGCGCCGAGGTTGCCCATGTTGTTCGTGCCGTCGAGCTCGATAAGCAGGTCGTCGATGGCACGCTGGTCCAGCGCGGGCTTACCGCACAGCGCGGGTGCGATCCTGTCATGCACGTTGGCGACGGCCTTGAGCACTCCGCGCCCCAGGAATCGGTCTGGGTCGCCGTCGCGCAGCTCTACCGCCTCGTTCGCCCCTGTCGATGCGCCGGAGGGCACCAGCGCCCTGCCCCAGGAGCCATCGCTCAGGCCGATGTTGACCTCGACGGTCGGGTTGCCGCGGGAGTCGAGCACCTCACGCGCGCGTATGTCGGATATGGTGGTCATGGGCTGGGTCTGCACACCTGAAAAGTTCGGTTGACGTCTGTCCTTCTTGGACAGACATGATACCTACGGCCGGGGTCTTTTCAAAGTCGGTGGGACTATGCGTGGGAGCCCTGAAGATAGCTCATCGACACTAACGGAGGCGAACATTGTGGATTGCAGATTGCGTCTGCTTAAGGGAGGCCACTCCTATATGTCGAGTCTGCCTAACATTTTTGCTGGATAATGTTAAGAAAGGTGTTTTAAAGGGCGTTCTCAGATGCCCAGCTACTAGCTGTTCTCTGTTGCAACACTCCTGATCTACGTCATGATGCTTGGGAGCAGGCTCGGACTCACGGAACATTACGCTCTGCTCTTCCAATTCCTTGCTCTGTTCCTGTTGCTACGAGCCGATAAGACCGGCGGGCCGAACGCTTGGGAGTGTCTTGGAATCGGAGCACTCGGAGCACTCAGTTTCCTTCTGCGCGCCAATCTCATCGGTGTATGGCTCGCAATCGGCATCTTCTGGACAGTCAGGTGGCCGGAAACCCGATTGAGGATATTCTGGTCAGCGATCGGCGGGTTATCGGTTCTTGTTGCAGTGTCCATCGTGTTTCTGTCACTGGGGGCATGGACTGAGTTCTGGGACGCCACAATTGTCTACAACCTCATTCACTCTGATGCCACTCTTTCGGACCGAATACGGGCTGCGATGTTGCTAGTGTGGCATCTATCGCCGGTGGCGCCATTGTTTGGCGTCGCCTGGTGTGTCGGCATTTGGTTCCACCTGACCGGAAGGGCCTGCGGTACGGAGCTCGACCTCATCTGGCTCTTCGCCCTGATATTGGGTCCGATTGAAGTCACACTTTCAATGGTCTCAGGCTATGGCTATGGTCACTACTACATCGCCATCCTGCCAGTTGGGACTCTATACCTAGATTTCCTTGTGTGGTTTGTCTCCAAGCAGAGGCTGGCCACTCCCGTGTTCCTGACGCTCATCTTGCTGTTCGCAACTGTCAACTACCACATGGACATCTACGAAGAGGCCGGTGATATCGTGAGAACTGTGAGGGGCACAGATGAGCAAGGTCCACCCACAAGAGTCGACAGAGATAGGCGGGTGGCTGAGCTGGTGAAAAGCCTTTCAACTCCAGAGGACACCATCCTAGGCTGGGGAGCCGAAACCCAGATTCATCTGCTGTCTGAGCGTGACTCACCCACACGGTTTTTCTATCAATATCCCCTTGCTAGGTCGAGCTTTGCCAAGGACAGTGACCTCGATGAGTTCATATCGGATGTGACAGTAGGACGGCCCGCGGTGATCATCGACGCTCGCAGCCCTCGCTTGCCCCCTCTGGACGAAGCAGATCGCAGAGACTGGCAACCTCAACAAAAATACCTGCATGACCCCACTCAGTTTCAGGAAGTCTTCGACTTCGTGGAGTCCGAGTACGAACTGCTAGATGAGACCGACGACTTCAGGTTGTACGTACTCAGAAGAAACGAGTCGGGGTCGTAGCTAGGCTGCTCCGTTCGGGTGCGCTGGCCCCTACCTCTGGTCCCGTGGTCGGATGAGCCGTGTCCACGATGTACCCTGACAGGTTCAGCGCGGTGTGGATGAGACCGATGTGCGAGTACGCCTGCGGAAAGTCACCCAGCTGACGGTTCTCTGCCGGGTCGAACATCTCCGCGAACAGTCCGAGGTGGTTGGAGCACCGCGCCATCATCTCGTGGAAGTAGTCCAGGGCTCTGTCCGTCTGGCCGGTGTAGATCAGGTTGCCCACCAGCCAGAAGCTCCGCATTGTGAACGCGCCCTCCGGCTGCGCATCGAGCCCGTCGTCCGTACTGGTTCGCAACTTCGTAGTGGCGGTCATGACTTGTAGCCTAGTAGGTAGCATGATAACTTGAGGCCGTGTAGACCATCCAAACAAAGGCTTTCTCCACTCGCGCAAGGAGCGGTACCGATGACCGAGCTTCTCCAGCAGGCTTTTGACAAGGCATCCGAACTACCTGACAGTCAGCAGGATGAATTTGCGCGGTTCCTGCTCGCTGAGTTGGACTCGGAACGGCGTTGGGACGAAATGTTCAGCCGTCCCGAATCGGAGGACTTGCTGGATCAGTGGGCGGGTGAGGCCCTGGACGCGCACAGAGCCGGGCGAACTCAGCCTCTGGATGTAGAAGCCCTATAGGTGTGCACTCATACACGCTTCCGAGCTTTTGGGACACCTATCGGCGCCTCCCGGAGCGAGTGCAGCGACAAGCACGTGAAGCGTACCGCCACTTTGAGGCAGATCCGAGGCACCCAAGTTTGAATTTCAAACGCGTCGGGCGTCGGCGTCCAGTTTACTCGGTACGAGTGACCTTAGACTACCGCGCATTGGGCGTGATGGACGACGGTGATATTGTCTGGTTCTGGATCGGCGCTCACCATGAATATGACCGACTTCTCAGACGAATATGATCCTGGCGACTGCGTCACCTTGCCTGTCGTTCGCAATTCGAGCATACCTCCATCCGCCTCGTTCGCCCCTGTCGATGCGCCGGAGGGCGCCAGCGCCCTGCCCCAGGAGCCATCGCTCAGGCCGATGTTGACCTCAACGGTCGGGTTGCCGCGAGAGTCGAGCACCTCACACGCGCGTATGTCGGATTCGGATATGGTGGTCATTGGCTGGGTAGTAACCTTGAAGAGTTTCGTTGGGGTCTGTCTTGCTAGTTGGGCGATTCCAAGTCTGGCAGTCTTGACCAGAACACTTTCGTTTCATGGCTGACACCGAGCGGTTGCGGAATATCCTCCGTCAAGACATCCTTAATCCTGTTGTCTATGTAGACGCTGGCGATGGCCGCGTAGGCGGGTACGCCAGTGAACCTGGTGATGTACTCTGCATGGCGTGTCGCCCGTTTTGTGTCTCGATCGTCAGCCGTGTACGAGACTTCCACCGCTATGTAGCAAGTCGCGCCGTCACTGTCTACCGCTTTAACCACCAGGTCGGCACGGCGGAATCTCCGCATGTTGTCTCGCGAGATACCGACGGCCAAGTCGATGCGCTGTGCTTCATCCGCGATCACGCCCAACTCGCTTCGTTCCAGTGTCTTCTGCCACCGAAGTCCCATGTCGCTGGTGATGATAGGAGCATCTTCGCGGGCAGCCCTTTCCATGAAGAGCCCTTTCAAATCGCCAATGTGGACCGTGTTCTGTTTCGTGTCGTTTTCAACGCTGCCGAGACGCTCCAGAATGGCGTTTTGAGTCTCCAGCAGGAAGTTCTGGGTCTCCAGCATGGAGTCCTGAGTCTTGCGCAGGGAGTTCTGGGTCTCCAGTATGGAACTCTGAGTCTTGCGCAGGTCTGCGAGGTCTTTCAGGATGGAGTTCTGGGTCTCCAGCATGGAACTCTGAGTCTTGCGCAGGTCTGCGAGGTCTTTCAGGATGGAGTTTTGGGTCTCCAGGATGGAACTCTGAGTCTTGCGCAGGTCTGCGAGGTCTTTCAGGATGGAGTTTTGGGTCTCCAGTATGGAGTCCTGAGTCTTGCTCATCGAGGCGACTCGCGCGGGGAGCTCCAATAGCTCTTCGGTCAGCAGCTCGCGTCTCACCGCCGAGCGCATACCCTCATCTTCCCGCACTATGCGGAGGAAGTCCTCTATGTTGTCAATGGTGGTCATCGGTATGGTCCATGCGTCAGTCTCAATTGTAGCTGACAGAGTTCACATAGTGTGAAACGTGCAACCTCCTGCACGAATAGCGCTTCTCGCAGAATGCTCCAGGAGTTCACGAATGCCGTGGGATTTGTAGCGTTGCATAGAAGGTGGTAACTTGTCGGCTGAGCAGATGACCCGAACTTCGGCTTTTCCCACTTAGATAATACCAATTCGCTTTGACTACGCCACAAACCTACCATGACACATTCTCATGCGTAGACCCCCGTCCGTCATTCCCGAGAAAGCGGGAATCCATCGACCCGGGTGAGGGAGAATACGGTGTAATCATCCATAATTGGTATAAGGATTGGCACTAGCGACTGAGCTTCTGGCTGATCGGTAACCTGCTTTACACCGGCAGGGCCCAGGAGGCCGCCGAATTCTTCGAACAGATAATGTCGTACGCCGGCCCCTACCTCTGGCCCCGTCGTCGGATGAGCCGTGTCGGCGTGTCCACGATGTGCCCTGACAGGTTCAGCGCCGTGTGGATGAGGCCGATGTGCGAGTACGCCTGCGGGAAGTTGCCAAGCTGACGCTCCGTAGCGGGGTCAAACATCTCGGCGAACAGTCCCAGGTGGTTGGAGCACCGCTCAATCATATTGTTGAAGTAGTCGAAGGCCCTGTCCGTCTGGCCGGTGTAGATCAGGTTGCCAATCAGCCAGAAGCTCAGCATTGTGAACGCGCCCTCCGGCTGCGCATCCAGCCCATCGTCCGTCTCCTCTGGGATGTATCGCCAGACCAGCGGGCCGTCTGTCAGCTCGCGCTCGATGGCGTCGACGTTCTGCCGCACTCGCGGGTCCTCGCTTGGGATGAGGCCGAAGAACGGGATCGCAAGGTTGGAAGCGTCCAGCGCGTCGCTGGAGTAGTGTTGACGGAACGCCTGCTTTGACTCGCTCCAGCCCTGCTCCATCAACTCGGACTTGATGGCGTAGGCCACCTGCGACCACCGTCTGTAGAGTCGGCGCTGCTCCACGGCCGCGGCGATGTATGCAGCCGTGTCCAGCGCCACCCAGCAAAGGAGCTTGGAGTACACGAAGTGCTGCATCCCTCCGCGCACCTCCCACACTCCGCGGTCGCGCCGTTGCCAGTTGTTGACGACGTCCTCGGCCAGCGAGCACACCAGGTTCCACGCTTCCTCCGGTATCTCGCCGTGCAGCACCAGCAGCGAGTGTATGGACGCGATGACCTCGCCGAACACGTCCATCTGCAGGTGCTCTGCCGCACCGTTGCCGATGCGAACGGGCCTGGAGTCTTCGTAGCCGCGCAGGTGACCGAGGACCTGCTCTTCGAGCGATGAAGACTGCGTTATGCCATACAGGATGCGCGTCCTGTGCGTGTTGAGCTGGCACTGCTCCAGCAGCCACCGGATGTAGTGGTCGGCTCCGTACATGTCCCCAAGCCGGTAGAGGATGTCGACGGAGAAGCTGGCGTCGCGCAGCCAGGAGTAGCGGTAGTCCCAGTTTCGCGAACCGCCTATTGTCTCCGGAAGGCTCGTGGTCGGCGCTGCGACGATGGCGCCGGTACCTCGATAGATCATCAGGTGCAGCACAAGGAAAGAGCGCACCACCTGGTCGCGCCACAGTCCCTCGTAGTGCATCCCAGCGACAAGTTCCTGCCAGTAGCGTTGCGTCAGCTGCAGCTTCTCGCGCGTGCGGTAATGCTCCATGGTCGCCGGTCGGTCGGCGCCGTACGCCATCACGAAGGTTGCCGTTTCGCCCTGGGACAGCGTGAAGGAACCGGACACCCCGCCGGCGCTCTCGTGTAGTGGAATGCCAGAGAGCAGCATCATGCTCTGCCCGCCGCCTTGCGCCTCGACCGCGGTGCCGCTGCCGTTGCCTCGCATCGCACGAAACGTCGGGACAGCGCGAGCGTAATCGTGGCGCGGCTCGTAGTCACACCGCATTTCCACGCTGCCCGCGGAGCACCTGACGATGCGATGCAGTTCCGGTGGATTGGCTGGGTTGGTGTCCGGCTTGCCGTCCTTGTCGTCGTCCTGGATGGGCATGAAGTCCGTGACGGAAACGACACCGGTGGACGTGGTGAAGGTGGTCTCCAGGATGTTGGTGTCCTGCACGTAAGCCTGCGCGCCGGTGTACGCTCCGCTGGGCCGGATGCGGAACCTCCCGCCGATGTCCTGGTCGAGGATCGAGGCAAAGACGCTCGGCGAGTCGAAACGGGGCAGGCAAAGCCAGTCGACCGAGCCGTCCGTGCCGACCAGTGCCGCCGAGGACATGTCCCCTATGAGTCCGTAGTCGTACAAGTTGACTTCTTGAGGTCAGGTGTGGCGCCGATTCTCACTCTAGCATCCAGTAGATACGGGCGCAATGTGGATCGGGTACGGAGAGAAGCACACACAAGAAAGGCCCCTAGGGCATTCCTAGGGGCTTATGGGATTTGAGGGGTTATCTGTTCTGAGTGTATTTTGCCTGAATACGCGATTCTTGTCCTGTACTAGCCCCTGGTTGACGCCCTGGTTGAGTGAATCCTCGATACGCACTCGGCAATCAGCTCGCCAATCTCTGCCGCGAACACACGTTCATCAGGCCTCGGCAAACCCACAAGTTCACTATGAGTCGGATTCTCGTTCGGATACTCAGGCGGAGATGGAGGAGTTGGTCTGTGGACAAATCGAGGCTCGTCCAGTTCATCGGAGACACGTTCAAGTACGGTCCCCACATTCAACTCCGCCAGTCCTCCTGTTGGCCTCATGCGCAAGTGAATCAACTGCCTGACTTTGTCAATCTGCTGCGCCTTAGACAGAGATCTGAAATACTCTAACCAGTTGACCGAAAGCCCCTCTCCCCTTCCCTTCCAGACGAAGGCGGAACCATCCACCTTTCCTGGCTGGTCATCTAATATCTGATTAGGCTTGGCATATAAGACCACACTGTCCGAATTTGGGAGTTCTGTATCAGTCATCCCATCCATTCACAAAAGAGAGCAGGTCCAAGTCTTGAAGTTTCCCCACGACACCGTCAAAGGTGGTTATGCCCGCATCTCGTTCTGTTTCACGACCATCGGGGTAACGCCTGAACATCACATACAAGATTGATTCATCGCCGAGGAACTCCAAGCCCACGTTGTTGCCGTCGTTCTCTCTCCATACGGCACGTAGGTCTCCATTATCTAGGAGGGCCAGACCAGCTCGGCGCAGGTAGGGATTATCCTCCATGAATGACCAGAAATCACTAATGGAGTTTTCGTTGACTGCTTCGATGTCTTCATCGTCTTCGGCAAACCCGCGAAGCTCTATGATCCGAGCTTCATAGATGTCGTGGTGAGGTCCTGGCCCTGCAAGGACGGAGACTTCCGGATTGTTGGTCAAATGGGAGGGAACAGCAGTCTCACTCGGGATGCCCGTAGTTAGCTTAATGAAGTTACCTTGAGTCCACTCGGTGGGAATCAGCCATTCAACTTTACCTGTCTGTGACGACAGGACAGGTGTACCGCTTTCAAAGTCATCGACGTATCCCTTGAAGGCATCGGCAAAACTCTTTTCAAAGGATTGGGATATGTGCCAAGCCGTACGTTCAACATGCACTTCTGGTTCGCTGGGCAGATTGGCAGTTTCAACGTCTGACATCCTGCGTTTAATAACACTAACGCGACCATCCGAGGTCACGGCTATTACGGAATTCCGTTGTGACGCTCGCGACAGGGGCAGTAGTTTCTCAAGGCCGGCTTGGGGGAAAGGGGTATTGCTGACTTCTAGCGAATTCTGAAGATCAGCTTGGGCACCACGCATAGAACGGCTAGGAAAGCCATGATTGATGAAAACGTGGCCTTCAGTTGTGTAAGAATACTGATCAGTAGATGCCTCATCCACATAGGACTGCTTAGGTTGGTTACCCAGCCTACCACCACCCCAATAGAACCGAGGGATCAAGCTACGCTTGATAATCGCGTGTTCGCTCTCCTGCTGAGACCCTGGCTCCATCCGCACTGGCCCCACGTTTGCGACTCTGCTGCGGGCAACTGGCGCTTCCCTGGTCATTACGTGCTACTCCCATCAAGATGGATTAAGAGATCATGGACTTCATCCCAAACTAGCGTCAGGGAATCTCTGATGTCGTCCTCCGTCGGGAAGGAAAGGCTGGCTTCTGAGTGATGCAGGTTCAAACTGGCAAAAATCTTGGTAGTAGTCTCATCATTGAACCTCGGCTCCAGACGAGCCTGCCATTTCCGACCAGACTTCTCAAAAAACAGCCGCCCAGCTCCACCAGACAGTCGCGAGTCGTCACCCTTGAGGAGGTGCGGCATAAACAGGTGTTCTGCGAGATACTCAATCGCAAGATTTTTTGAATCCGACTCACAAACCAATTCGATGTTGTACCCAATTGCCCGAAGTTCCTGCCCATCGAGGTTAGTATTCTCAATTGCCATCGCAGCAACTTGGGCCAGCCGTTCAAGATCATTCTTTGCAGGATACTCTCTTACGATAACTGTTCTATCAGGGGTACTTACTACCGTGATACGGTCCCGACTCAAGTTGTGTATGCGTTCTATAACCTCGTCGCTTCCCACTAAACTAGCCTCAGTAGTCACGACCTCTGTATCGACACCTTTGCGAAACGCCTCTCGCTCTTGAGGCGTGTTGACCAGTTTGACTCCGACGAGGGTCAGATTGGATTGCAGAACATTTTCAACAGCTAAAGCCATATCTCGTATCTCACACTGATCCGGTTCTGTGAGGTTAATCAATACTCGACCAAAGAAATCCAGACCGGGCGGGGATGTCTAGATGCGAACAGCATCGCCGCTATTCGGGCAGGGGGCCGAGTGGCTCATCAGGCCCCCGACATCTATGAGTTGCCAATGACGCTCAATAGCGGTGGTGGGTGATCCGCCATCGCCGCCGTCCTCTGTTCAATTCTATCAACAGCGGAGGAGTGAGGGAACGTACACCTTCAGTCGAAGGGTAAGTGTGGGGGATCTTCCGATCATGGTGGCGGCTCCTCGGGCGATCGTTCATCCTGTAATCGCAAGCATACCATCAGTCAATATGTGCAGCAAGATTGACAGAATCGAAGAAATGGCCGCGCCCAACTCGCAAGGCAGTAACGCCGACGATGACTGGCCCGATCCAAAGTCCGTCCCATTCCTGAGTGATTCCCCCACGCCACTCTCGCGTCAGACCTCTCAGATTGAGTATTGCACTTCCCTCCACTCCGTAACCGTCCCACAGGCGATGTGAGATCTTGAGAATATCTCGGAGCTGCGTACATAATCCAAACCAAGACTCCTCCACTCGCGCAAGAACCAGTACCGATGACTGAGCTTCTCCAGCGGGCTTTTCACAGAGCATCCGAACTGCCTGATAGTCAACAGGATGAATTTGCGCGTTTCCTACTTGCGGAGCTGGATTCGGAACGGCGCTGGGATGAGTTATTCAGTCTCCCAGAGTCGAATGACCTCCAGGATCGGTTGGCGGATGACGCTCTGGACGCACACAAGTCTGGCCTGACGTGGCCCCTGGATCGGCCCTCACCACCAAGTGGCTCGCCGCTCGGCAATCCAGAGAGCGTGAGCTAATTCCCCAGTAGCTTGCCGCCAGGCTGTTTTCACCCTCACCTCAACCCTCTCTCTGAGGGAGAGGGGGCACTTGCTTGAATTTCAACCCGAAAGCCATAACTGCCTCCCCTGAGAGCCCTAAGGGATGGGTTGTGAAGATGTCTGCGGGAACCGCGTCAGATACGTTGCGAATGCCATGAACCTGTGCTAGATTTGCCGCCACGTTTCACTTAGCCCCCATTTCCGGTTGACTAGATGACGCTTGGCGCGGACACCCCGGACATAGGCAGTCACGGCCTCATCGGCGACATGTCTTCTGCCGCCCTGGTCGCTACAGACGGGACGATCGACTGGTGCTGTATGCCCAGGTTCGACTCGCCCAGCGTGTTTGCCGCGCTGCTCGACAGCAAGTCCGGCGGCAGGTTCCAGATCGCGCCCGTTGACGTGGCTTCCACGAGGCAGGTGTACCTGCGGGACACCAACATCCTGCAAACGTCGTTCTCGACGGCTACGGGCACGCTGACCGTCACAGACTTCATGCCCGTTCGCCGCGCCGCGCTCTCCGAAGAGGCCCCGCACGAAATACACAGGATAGTCAGGTGCGACTCCGGAGACGTGGACGTCAGCTGCGTCTTCGAGCCGAGACTGGACTACGCGCGAGGCGTCACTGTACTCAGACCCCTGCGCGAAGGGGTCGAGGCCCGTGGTGGCAGACAGACGCTGAACCTGCTGGCGAGCGTCCCGATGCGCATCGGTGGCGACCGGGCCGTCGCTCGGTTCACGCTGCGCCAGGGGGAGTCGGAGTCGTTCGTACTCGCGTATGGGCACGGCAGGCCGACTCGCCTCAGAACGTATCGCACCGAGGAGCGACTGGAGGATACCCGCAGGTTCTGGCAGGGTATCGTCGCCGGTATCAGGTACGACGGAGCGTGGTCGGAGGCGGTGACAAGGTCTCTGCTCGTGCTGCACCTGATGATGTACCGGAGGACCGGTGCGATCATCGCCGCGCCAACTACCAGCCTGCCGGAGACGCTCGGAGGCTCGCGCAACTGGGACTACCGGTTCGCGTGGCTGAGAGACTCCAGCTTCACGGTCGATATCCTGTATCGGATGGGCGACGATACTGAAGGCGACAGGTACATCGGCTGGCTTCTCGACCAGTGCAAGCTGAACGACCGCAAGACGAGGATCGTGTACGGTGAGACGCCGAATACGTCGCTAAGAGAGCGGACGCTGGACCACCTCGAAGGCTACGCAGGGTCCCGCCCGGTGCGTATCGGCAACGGCGCGGCGCGGCACCTTCAGCTCGACGTCTTCGGCGAGGTGATTCTCGCGATCCACACCATCTTCCGGCTCCAGGGCCGGATTCTGCGGGGTGCGTGGGCGCTGGTGACCAAGTTCGCCGAGACTGTGATGCTCAACTGGCAGCGTCGCGACCGGGGCGTGTGGGAGGTGCGAGGTCGACAGCGACACTTCGTGTACTCGAAGATCATGTGCTGGGCGGCCCTTGACCGAGCTGCGAACATAGCCACTTCACTGAAAGAGGACGGACTCGCGCGCCGGTGGGCCCTCGCCGCGGAGGCGATCAGACAGCAGGTGCTGACCGACGGCTGGAGTGACAGCAAGCGGGCCTTCCGCCAGCGGTACGATGACGACGCTCTCGACGCCAGCAACCTTGTGATCCCGTTCCTCGGCTTCCTGCCCCCGGACGACCCGCGCATCCGCATGAACGCTGACGCCATAGAGCGCGAGCTTGCCGACGGCCCGTTCGTGTGGCGGTATCTGCCGTCCGAGACAGACGACGGCCTCGACGCGCAGGAAGAGGGCGCGTTCACGCTGCTGAGCTTCTGGCTGATCGGCAATCTGCTCTACACTGGCCAGACCGAGAGGGCAGCCGAGTACTTCGAGCGGGTCATGTCTCACGCCAACCACCTGGGCCTGTTCTCCGAAATGATCGATCCCCGCACAGGCGCCCTTCTGGGCAATTTCCCGCAGGCGTACAGCCACGTCGGGCTGATCCACACGGCCCGCAACCTGGACCGGTCGCTGAGTGGCGGTCCGCCACCCTGATCGGCCACCTCACTCGGGCCGTGCTATGATTGTTTTCAGGGCTAGGAGATTGGCATTGACACCTCAGCGGAGAGTCCGACCATGACCACCCGAAGCTCGCTCAAACAACCTCATACCGTTGATTACTCTAAGCTCGAACCGCTGCCCGATCCGCCGCGGGAGCCTGACATGAACCAATCCGATAGGATCTACTCCTTTCGCGGTATTCTTACGCCCTACTTCGCCGACCGAGATGATGTACTGGTATCGGGCGAGGGTTACCTGCGCAACAATGGGAGCAACGCTAACGAGAGGCTCGCTCCCGACTGCGTAGTGGCATTTGGGGTCGATCCCAAGTTCATAGTGGCCCGCAATGGCTACGTGATAAGCGAGGTTGGCAAACCACCGGACTTCGTTCTCGAGGTGGCGTCGCGCAGTACAGGTCGTCGGGACTACACGGCGAAACGCAATGGCTACGCTGGCTACGGCGTGCGCGAGTACTGGCGGTTCGACCACACTGGCGGCAGGTTTCACGACGCCGCGCTGGCCGGGGACGTTCTTGTGGACGGCAAGTACGAACCTCTGGAGATAATACATGAGCCGGACGGACTGATCTGGGGCCACAGCGAGGTGCTGGGCCTGGACCTGTGCTGGCATGAGGGCGAGCTGAGGTTCCGAGACCCGTCGACCAGCGAGTTTCTACTGACGCCTGATGAGCGTCGAGCAGTCCAGGAAGCGGCTGAGGTCAGAGCTGACGCCGCCGAGGCCCGAGTTGTGGCGTTGGAAGCAGAGCTGCGGCAGCTGCGCGGTCAATAGCCTCGAGAAGACGTCCCCATTCCGAGATGGCCGATTCTCGAAGACGCTTTCACCATTCCTTCTCCCTACAGGTATCACATTTGCAGTCATTTAATGGCACGTTTGTTCTTGACGCCTCTTCCCTCGTCTTGTAGTCTCCGACTGTACTATTGATGGGAGCCACTCCTGCGGGACTCGACATGACTGCCTCAGATACTTTGCAGGGATACTTACAAGACGACAGCATCTATTGTGGCGACGTCCGTGCCATGCTCAGGCTCGTGCGCCCGGAGTCGGTCAGCTTAAGCTTCTGGTCCCCGCCGTACTTCGTTGGCAAGTCTTACGAAAGGGATATGACCTTCGAAGAATGGCAGGACCTGATCCGTGAAACAATAGAACTCCACTTCGACGTGCTGAAGCCTGGAGGATTCCTCGCGATAAACATAGCTGACATCTTGGCATTTCCCGATCCTGACATGCCGCGCATCCAGGCGGACAATGTATCCAACAAGAGAGTCAAGATCACCAGAGAGCAGGTGTTGGAGGCCCAGCAGGAACACCCCACCTTCAACAGGTACCAGCTTGCCGAGTTGCTGGGATGCAGCGAGCAGACAATTGACCGACGACTGAATAACAACAACGTGCGGGGCGGTAAGTACACGGTCCAGCGAAAGGTGAAACTGGTCGGCGGTCTGATCGAACAGTGGGCAGACGACGCAGGTCTTTATCTCTACGACCGTCGCGTCTGGGTGAAGGATCCCTGCTGGGAGAATGGTCAGTGGCACAGTCTCTCGTACCGTTCAGTCGATGAGTTCGAGTACGTCTATGTCTTTTGGAAGCCCGGCATCACGACGATAGACCGAACCCGGCTGGACAGGGCTGAGTGGAGCGAGTGGGGTTCAAGGGGCGTCTGGCACATACCGTCGGTTCGGGCCAATGTCGATCATGAGGCCCAATTCCCCGAGGAGTTGGCCCGTCGCGTGATACGAATATTCAGCGCTCCAGATGATTTGGTCCTGGACTGTTTCGTTGGGAGCGGCACCACAACCGTCGTGGCCATCAGCGAAGGACGACGATACCTGGGCATTGACTTGTTGCCGCACTATGCCGCTCTGGCCAGCGAGCGTTGCCTCAACGCGCAGGGCAAGCTGTTGTGACCCTGGACCCTCGTCGACTCGATTCAGAACCAGCGCTTCTTGAAGAGATCGAGAAGGCCACCCTCCGCATGGTGACTCAGGCTATCTACGACTTCAGGGACGAAGCTCGCGAGTTCTTAAGTCCACGAGCCCGACGCCGTCGCCGATATAGGTGAAGATATCCCCAGCGTCCACGTCACCCAACCATGCTATGATTGGCACTCATATCGAGAGTTTGGCACCAACAGCGGAGAGTCCGACCATGACCACCCGAAGCTCGCTCAAACAACCTCATACCGTTGACTACTCTAAGCTCGAACCGCTGCCCGATCCGCCGCGGGAGCCTGACATGAACCAGCGCAGAAGAATCAGATCAGTCGACGGCATCCTGATACCCCACTTCGCTGACCGCGACGACGTGCTGATCTCGGGCGACGGCTACCTGCGATACAACGGGAGCAACGCCAACGAGAGACTGGCTCCGGACTGCGTGGTGGCTTTCGGAGTGGACCCGGACG
Source organism: Dehalococcoidia bacterium (assembly GCA_034428835.1). Classification (GTDB taxonomy): domain Bacteria; phylum Chloroflexota; class Dehalococcoidia; order Lucifugimonadales; family UBA1123; genus VXRN01. The sequence goes on along the minus strand of DAOUHG010000224.1, from coordinate 3,561 downwards.
CGATAGAGGCCCGCAACGGCTACGTGATAAGCGAGGTTGGAAAGCCCCCGGACTTCGTTCTGGAGGTCGCATCGCGCAGCACGGGCCGCCGGGACTACACAGAGAAGCGGGAGGGCTACGCAGGCTACGGCGTGCGTGAGTACTGGCGCTTTGACCACACAGCCGGCAGGTTTCACGACGCTCCCCTGGCCGGTGACGTCCTGGTGGACGGTGTGCACGTACCTGTGGAGATAGTCAGTGATCCCGATGGACTGATCTGGGGCCATAGCGAGGTGCTGGACTTGGATATTTGCTGGGACGAGGGAGAGCTGCGGTTCCGAGACCCGCTGACCGGCGGGTTCCTGCCGACGCCTGAGGAGCGGCGTGCGGCCCAGGAGGCCGCCGAGACCCGCGTGGAGGCGTTGGAAGCCGAACTGCGGCAGCTGCGCGGCCAGTAGAGCTCGTGAGCGATAGTCCCGCCCTCCCGGCCCAGTCACACGTCGTTCTCATCACCGGCGCTTCGACCGGCATCGGCAAGACCACCGCGTTGCATCTCGCGGGTCGCGGCTATGTTGTCATCGGCACCAGCAGGAGGCTGGATCAACTGGCGATGCTGTTCGACGAGGCTGAAGAACGCGGCGTCCGCCTGTTCGGCGTGGAGCTCGACCCCAACTCGGACGTGTCCGTCGAGGGTGTCGTGCCTGGCCTGATCTCCCAGTTCGGACGCGTCGACTCGCTGGTCAACAACGCCGGCTTCGGAGTCTGGGGACCTGTCGACAGCCTTTCGATCGACGAGCTCAAGCTACAGTTCGAGGCCAACTTCTTCGGAGCCGTCAGGATGGTCCACTCGGTGCTCCCGCAGATGCTGTCTCGCGGGTCCGGGAGGATCGTGAACGTAAGCTCGGTACTTGGCCGGATGGGGACGCCGTTCAACGGCGCTTACGTCTCCAGCAAGTACGCGCTGGAGGGACTGAGCGAGTCGCTGAGGGCTGAGGTGCGACCGTTCGGCGTACACGTCTCCCTGGTGGAGCCAGGGCTGTTCGCGACCGACTTCCAGAAGAACCAGCTCAGGGCGGTGCGATCGCAGGACGCCGATTCCGCCTACGCGACCTACGTCGAGCGCTACAACAGCCGTCACGACCAGTTCGGCCGACTGGCCTCCGACCCCATCAAGGTAGCGAGGGTCATCGAGAAGGCGCTGAGCGCACGGAGTCCCTCGTTCAGGTACCCGGTCGGAGTCGAGGCGTGGGTCGGGATATTCGGAGCGCGGCTGCTCCCACAGCGACTGTTCCACGCGCTGCTCGACCGCGCGACGATGGGACGCTGACTCATCACTTAACTGGCGTCACACGTCCGTCATGCCTACAATGACAGTGCAAGGCGGCCGGGCGGTCGCTGCCTCTACCGCGTCGAGGCCCAGCTTCGGACGTGTAGGGGGAGAGGAAAGTCCGAGCTCCACCGGACAGGATGCCCGCTAACGGCGGGGCGGGGTGACCCGACGGAAAGTGCCACAGAGACATACCGCCCCCCATCCACGGCGTTTCCACGACCGCTGTGTGTGGTGGGTAAGGGTGAAAAGGTGAGGTAAGAGCTCACCGTCCCGGCAGTAATGCGGGGAGCCAGGCAAACCCCATCCGGAGCAAGGCCAAATAGGGGGCTAAGGGAGTCCGGCCCAGCCCCGGGTTGGCCGCTCGAGCCTGTCGGCAACGGCAGGCCTAGATGGATGGCCGCCGTCCCGACTCCGGTCGGGATACAGAACTCGGCTTACAGGCCGCCTTGCGTTCTGCTCATTCAGCGCCGAATTCCTGCCCTATACCTGCGGTCATTCCCACGCAGGGAGACCTTCGCATAACTTCGTCATTCCGGCGAAGAGCCTGCCCCGGGCTTGATCCGGGGCCGGAATCCAGAAGGCCGTAGGTGGTGCATGATAGCTTGCGATCAAGCCCTTTTCACCCTCACCCCCGTATCAAGTACGGGGCAGGCTCCAACCCTCTCCCTCAAGGGAGCTGACAGGGGTAGGTAAAAGTGTACAGCCAGGCATGAATGCCATCTGGCAGACCCCCTCTCCCTCAGGGAGAGGGCTGGGGTGAGGGTGAAAAGTACGAATACCTACCCCTGTCAGCCCTCAAGGGAGAGGGGGTTATTCAAAGGTCTACACAGGCGCGCTATCCCCCGAGTCAGCCGAATAGGTAGCGGCCGATAATCTGTATTACCTCGGCCCTGGTGAGGAGGCCGCCGAACAGGTAATCGCCAATAGCAGTGATGACTTCTTCCCTGCTGATTGCGCCGTCGTGGTCATCGTCGTATGGAAGTCCCAGCGTTAGTTGGACAGCCGCCGTGTTGCCGTTGCTATCCGAGTCTTCCGCCACGCCAGCGGCAATGTCCACGGTCACCACGCCGACGGCGTTCGGCGTCACGTCGAACGTATAGACCGAGTCGCCGTCGCTGCCGACGAAGTTGCCGGCTGAGCCGTTGGCCACGGTAACGTCGCTCACGGCGAAGCCGTTGACCGGTTCGTTGAACGTGGCCGTCACTGGGATTGGTAAGTTGATTCTTACCTGATAGTTCGCGGAGTCGACGGTGATGACCACCGTCGGTATGCCGCAGAACGGCAAACCAAGTTCATCGAGGTCGTTGCTGACGACGCTCTGAAGCGCCGCTGGAATACACCCGGTGAGCAGGTTACCGCTGAGGTACAGCACCGTCAGGTTGGAGAGATCACCCAATTCCGCAGGGATCGCACCGCTCAGCCTGTTCCCCCAGAGGCGTAATTCCGTGAGGTTGGAGAGGTTGCCCAACTCGGCTGGCATCTCTCCGCTCAACCGGTTGTCCTCGAGGAGTAGCCATTCCAGTCTGGAGAGGTTGCCTAACTGAATCGGAATCTGCCCGCTCAACTCGTTCTTAATGAGCTTCAGCCCGCCGACTCGGCCCTTATCGTCCGTGGCGACTCCGTACCAACTCTCCATTGGTCGATCGCTCAGCCAGTTGGAACTATCCTCCCAGTTCGCGCCGTCCGTGGCGTCGTATAGTCTGAGAAGCACGGCCCGATCTGCCGCAAAGTCGCAAGGGTGTCCGTCGACGCCTTCAATGCCCTGGAGCCATGCCAGAAATGCGTCATCAGTCGGTGCGCACAGCCCCGCGTTGTCAGAGAAGTAGAAGCTCCTCAGGCTGGTCAGGCTGGTAAAGCTGTGAGGAATCGACCCAGTCAACTGGTTGCCGCCAAGGCCCAGACGTTCAAGGTTGGAGAGATCGCCGAACTCAGCCGGTATCGCCCCGCTCAGCTCATTGCCGCCGAGTTCCAGCCTCGTCAGGTTGGAGAGACTGCCCAACTCCGGGGGGATCGCACCGCTCAGCTGGTTGTCGCCGAGGTACAGCCTCGTCAGGTTGGAGAGACTGCCCAACTCCGCAGGGACCGCACCGCTCAACTGGTTGTCCTTGAGGCTCAGCCATTCCAGGTTGGAGAGATCGCCGAACTCAGCCAGTATCGCCCCGCTCAGCTCATTGCCGCCGAGTTCCAGCCTCGTCAGGTTGGAGAGACTGCCCAACTCCGGCGGTAACGCACCGCTCAACTGGTTCTCGTCG
>DAOUHG010000223.1:0-7087 GCA_034428835.1 Dehalococcoidia bacterium | reverse complement strand
CAGCCTCACTTAGCCATCGTTACAGTTGCGCCAGCGGCCATCAGGTCGCTGGCGCTTTGTTGTTTCAGAGATTCTACAGGCCCCTGAGCCGGAAGACATGGATATGTAAATGTGCAATTAGCTACCAATGTCAATCAAGAGCCCCCTCTCCCTTGAGGGAGAGGGCTGGGGTGAGGGTAATTTTACCTACCTCTGTCAGCCTTGAACCGAGCAGTCTAGCGCATGGTTAAGCGTGGTACAATTCGCGCGTGGCAGGCCCCTGATTCAGGTTTGCCTCACTCAGAACGACGTTCCATCGAGATGAAGGAGATCAACAATGACGCAGAGGAAAGGGACAGGTCTGCTCATGGTCTGGTGCGAGGTGCCAGACGAAGTAGAGGACGAGTTCAATCGCTGGTACAACGAGGAGCACATCGAGGAGCGGCTGTCGATTTCGGGAGTTCTGAGCGCGGCGCGTTACGAGGCCGTGATGAGCGGTCCGAAGCATCTCGCCGTGTATGAGCTTGAGAACTCAGCCGTTATGGAATCTGAGGAGTACCTGAAGGTGAGGAGTAATCCCACCGAGTGGTCTCAGCGGATGTCGCCCGAATACACGGCGACCATCTACGTCCGCAACGTGTACGAGATGGTCCACCCGTCAGGGCTGACAGACGAGATCGCTTCCAGTCCAATGGCGCCGGCGTTGCAGATCGGAAGGATGGACATCCCTGCGGACACGGAAGACGAGTGGAACCACTGGTACAACACGGTCTATATCCCGAACTACGAGACGGTTCAGGGCGTGACGCGAGGAAGGCGCTACACGGCCGTCACCGGCTCTCCCAAGTACATGACGATGTACGAGTTCGACCACACAGAGGTCTCGAAGGATCAGGAATGGCTCACACAGCAGACGGCGCACCCCGACAACGCTCGTATGCGAGAGGCAATGATCCACCTGCCGGAGTCGCCGGGAGTGTGGCGGAAGACGTTTGAGTTGGGAGAGTAGGTTCATAGTACGCATTGGGCGCCCGTTTCCGGGCGCGCCAATATCAAGGCCAGAATCAAGGATGGATTACACATGACAGATATGATCCGGGTAGGTAACGTCGAGATAGTCGCGGTGCTGGACATGGTGCCGCCTCCGCGCGATCCGACCATCTTCATCAGGGAACAGCCGCGCGAGGCGTGGGCGCCGTACGAAGACGAAGTGCTGGAAAACGGCATGTTGCAGCTTTACTACGGCAGTTTCTTCGTTAGGTCTGGTGGCCAGACCGTACTTGTCGATACCGGCATGGGACCTGGACCCCACGCCCACCTGGAGAACCGGACAGGCAACCTGCTCGGCGCGCTCAGCGACGCGGGCGTCAAGGCGGACGACATAGACATCGTCATACACACACACCTGCATCCAGACCACGTCGGCTGGAACGTGGACAGCTCCGGCGATGCCGCCAGACCATTCTTCCCGAGCGCGCGATACCTCGGCCCTCGCAAGGACTGGGAGCACTTCATGCAGGCTGACGTGCTGCCGACCGCTCCTCACATATCCCAGAACGTCATCCCGCTGAACGACATGGGGCTTATCGAGTTCATTGACGACGGCCACAACGTGACCGACGAAATAACCACCCTGGACACGCCCGGTCACACGCCCGGCCACCAGGTGATACTCGTAAGCTCCAACGGAGAAAAAGCCGCGATCATCGGCGACCTGATCCACAATCCGGTCCAGATCCACGAGCCCGACTGGTGCGCCTTCGTAGACACCAATCCTGACGACACGCGCCGCTCCCGAAAGGCTTTCATGGATCGCGCGGAGCGGGAGGAGATGGTCGTGGCCGCCGGACACTTCCACCCCGACCGTCACGTCGGCCGATTCGTCACGCTGGAGGGACGACGCTACTGGCGCGGGATATAGAGTAAACCTGCTCAATTGGCAATGATGACCCACAAGAAGCCACAGGAGGTTCTTCTCAATGCATCTTCTTGAAGTGCTCAATCCGATCGGCCAGCAACGCGGGCTGATGAACTCGCTGACGATAACGCCCAGACCGGACACTCTCGACAACAAGATCGTCGGTCTTATCTGGAGCGGCACCCACGGCGGCGACCTCGCGCTTAACCGCACGGGGCAGATGCTCCAGGAGCGGTTCGAAAACGTCACGGTCAACTTCTACACCGGCGGCAACTACCCGACGCCACCGCCGATAGTCCAGCAGGCAGCAAGGGAGTGTGACGTCGTCATCGGCGCCACAGCCGATTGAGGGACATGCGCGTCGTGGATGGTCCACGACATGATTGAGATCGAGAAGACGGGTAAGCCCGCCATCCCGATCGTATCTGGACGCTTCGAGGAGGACGCCATCGCAAGCTCTCGCGCGTTCGCGATGCCCGACTTGCAGTTCGTGATAGTACCCCGAATCTATCGGAACCTGGCTCCCGACTTGTGCATCAGCCAGACAGAGGCGGTGATCGACGACATCATCGAGGTGCTTACCGTCGATAAGGCGCACGGTCGCAGAGAGCGCGACACCACGACAGCCATCGAGAGGTTCGAGGGCGAGGACAGGTGGGACGCGATCCTGAAGATGAACGAACAGTGGCTGATGCGCGACTGGGGCGACTCCCTGGTCCTGCACCCGCCAACCCCGGAAGCGGTTGCCGACCTGATTGCGGGCGCCGGCCTGGACAGGGACGACCTGGTGTGCGACATGCCGCCTGGCTTTGGGCTTGCGACTGTGGAGAAGATCGCCATCAACGCGGCCATGGCGGGCGCGAAGCCGGAGCAGATGCCTGTCATCATCGCAGCGGTCAAGGCGCTGTCAGAGGTCGGCGAGCACGGCGGAAAGTCGCTCCTGATGTCCACCAGCCCGCACGCGCCAATGCTCGTCGTCAACGGCCCGATCGCGAAGGAGCTGGGAATCAACCCCCGCTCCGGCCTGGGACCTGGCCGCGACAACGAGGTCAACATCACCATCGGCCGTGCCTTCTCGATGTGCCTGCGCAACCTGGGCTATTGGTACCCGGGACAGATGGACATGGACACCATCGGCACAACCCGTAAGTTCGTCCACTGCATCGCCGAGAACGAGGAGATGAGCCCCTGGCAGCCTCTCCACGTTGACCAGGGATTTGGCGCTGATGAGAGCACAGTCAGCGTGTTCATCACAGACGGCGAACTCGACGTCCAGGACCAGGGCAACACGTCTGCCGAAGGTCTGCTGAAGACCATCGCCTACGGCAGCACGTTCGGCACAATGGGACTTGGCTCAGCCAATGGGTCTGAACGGCTGATCTTCATGCCCCCGGACGTCGCACGACCTGTGGGCGGACAGGGTTTCTCCAAGAAAGAAGCCAAGCAGTTCATCCACTACCATGCCAACCACAGCCTGGGCAAGCTGATCCAGTACATGCCCATAGACGACGCGCGCGTCGGAAAGCAGTGGAGCTGGTTGGAAGGTCTGACCGAGAAGGAGCGGCTCGACATCACCGTGCCGCTGCTCGAGAGCGCAGACCGCTGGCACATCGTGGTCGTGGGCGCAGACCGCGCCAAGACCCTCGTGATGCCAACCGGGGAGGGCATTTCCACGGTAGGCATAGACCAGTACCGCGTCTGAGCGACAACTAGGAGGGGCGACCTCTGTGGTCGCCCCTCAATGCTTACAACAGGCGCATCCGGACTTAGCCACCCACAGCCGCGTCCACCTTGTTCAGCGCTTCAGCCATGAGCCGCGCGTGTTCGACCGTCATGTTCATGTTGAAGTCGAACCGCAGGCTGCGTCCCAGGATGTCGAGCGTCTGTGGGCACATGTCCTTGGAGTACTCGACGTTTCCCTTATAGTTCGGATCGTTCCATGGGTACCCCGTCGGATGATGGGAGCGCTTCTCCAGGATCGAGTCCCAGTATGTATAGATGTGCCTGTCCGGGAAGCCGTCGTTGTACACGGTGGCCGCTTCGACCCCCTCGGCATTGAGTGCGTGCGAATACCCGACTGCCAGTTCCTTGTCGTGGACGATGACTGACGCCGACACACCCGTGTCTCCAGCAGGATCGTCCACATGCTGAAAACTGTATCCCCTGGCCTCTTCCAGACCATCGAGGAAGGCCTGTTTGAGCGACCTCTGATGCTCGAGGATGTCGTCGAGCTTCGACAGCTGCACTCGCGCGATTGTGGCAAGCACCTCGCTGGGGCGGTATGTCTGTCGAGGAAAAGGCTCGTTGCGCCACTCGATGTCTTCGTCACTGGCCGTCCACATGGGCAGACCAGGGTCCGAGGCGAAACAGGCCCGCTCATATATGTCGCGGTCATTTGTGAACACAAGTCCGCCCTCGCCTGACGAGATAGTCTTGTAGTAGTTCAGACTCCATGCGCCGACATCGCCGTAAGTGCCGACGCTCCGGCCCATGTAGGCCCCTCCGACGCACTGGCAGCAGTCTTCCACCACCTTAAGCCCGTGCTTGCGGGCGACAGCAAGAATGTCGTCCAGCCGCGCAGGCACGCCGCGCATGTGGACCGGAACGACTGCCCTGGTATGCGGAGTGATCCTCTTCTCGACGTCCTGGGGATCGAGTCCGAGCGACTCGTCTATCTCCGCTATTACAGGCACCGCGCCGGTGGCCATCACCGCGGCGGCGGTGGAGATATATGTGTATCCGGGAACGATAACCTCGTCGCCGGGCCCGACGCCCACCCCGGTCAGTGCACTGATGAGAGCGCTGGTACCGGAGTTGACCATCAGCGCGTACTCCACGCCCAGGTAGTCTGCCGCCTCTGACTCGAACCTGGCAGCCTCGCTCTTGTCCTTGGGGTAGCGGAACAGCTCCTGGCTTCTGAGCACTTCAGTGACGGCCTCTATCTCCTCGTCACCAATAACGCTGGGGCCGGATACGCCCGTCGGCAACGGTTCTGACACTACTGGTGTTCCACCATCGATTGCGAGTCGGCTATCTCCCACAGCTGCACCTCCTGACACTGCTCAAACTGGGCTGACTATACCACAGTCAGCTTTTTCTTCTCCGATGGCCCAGATTCCCATAGCCTGGCAAAAAGACCGGACTTACCATGAAGAGACAGGAAGGGGGATTAACCCGCCTTCTTCCGTTTCAGCTATAAGACTCATACAGTATCAGGAGATGTTCATGACCCTCAGCACCTACATCAACTTCGCCGGCAACTGCCGTGAGGCGTTCGAGTTCTACCGCTCTGTCTTTGGCGGGGAGTTCGCCGTTATGGAGACGTTCCGCAACGGGCCGCCCGACATGGGAATGCCCGACGACGAGCTGGACAACATCATGCACGTCTCGTTCCCGATCGGAACGAGCGTACTCATGGGGAGCGACGTCTCCTCGACGTTCGGCGCGTCCCATGCCCCGGGCAACAACTTCTCGCTCAGCATCAGCACGGAGTCCCGTGAGGAGTCCGACGACATATTCGCCAAGATATCGGAAGGCGGCTCCGTATCCATGCCGATGCAGGATATGTTCTGGGGATCTTACTTCGGCGCATGCACCGACAAGTTCGGCATCGGCTGGCAGATCAACTGCGAGCTTTCACAGGAGTGATCCGGCCAGGTCCGATCCGCTGAGCGCTCAGCGAAACTTGAGCGCCATCTTATCGCGATGCTATGATACTGGAGTGGCCTGCCAGACGTGCCACTCCTCTTTGAACGCTCCGCAGTAGCTCAGTGGTAGAGCGATCGGCTGTTAACCGATTGGTCGTAGGTTCGAGTCCTACCTGCGGAGCCATTCCCTCCCCAGCCAACTCCGCCGACGGAGCAAGCGCCGGTCAGTTCTTCAGCAGCATTCCCGGCTGGCAACCCCGACAGTAGGTCGTGATCCGCTGGTTCGCACGCAGCTCAGTCAGCGCTCTGCCGCAGCGTGGACACGGCTGACCTCCCCGGTTGTGGACACGCAGGAAGTCCCGCACCTTGTGATCGATCTTCTCACCCATCCTGCTCCGCACCTCCTCCACGGCCTCCCTGATCACCCGCCGCGAGCTCTTGTAGATGCGGCGCAACTCGTCCTCAGACAGCGCCTTTCTGCGCTCGAACGGGTACACCCCCGCATCGAACAGGATCTCGTCCACATAAGCATTGCCGATCCCTGAGATCACCCTGCCCCTGGTCAGCACTCCCTTGATCTCGCCATGAAAGCCCTTCAGACGGTCGGTGAACTCCTCGAACGTGAAGTCGTCCAGCACGTCGGGGCCCTGCTCCGCCAGCCCCGGGACCTCGTCCACCCGGTCGTCCGGGACGTAGTAGAACTGGCCCATCTGGCGGCCATCGGTGTAGCGCAGATCGACATCGCCATCTAGTCGGATGCGGACACACGTCCGCTTCTGCACGCGCGTCCCGCTGGGACAGTGCTGGAGGCCGCCGGTCAGCTTGGGGTTTATGACGATCTGACGTCCACCGGACAGCCCTATGAGCAGGAACTTGCCGCGCCGCTCCACAGATTCGGTCCGGCGATCGACCGCGTCCTTCTCGAAGTCCCCGCAGAGCGACCTTACAATCGGCTTCAGTATGTTTGCGGCCTGGATGCGTTTGTCCGGGAGCCGCGAGCCGAGAAACTCCGCGACCACCTGCATCTCCGGAGCTTCAGGCATTGGCAAGTCTCCCCATTACTCGGGCTCCATCCACCCGAACCTTCGGAAGTTGACCCGTCCCTGGTCGTCAAACTCCACGCCCTCCTCCTGGAGCAGTTCACGCTGGAGCTGGCTTCCGTGCCCAGTACTGCGCGGGCTTACTTTGCCCTGGAAGTTGATGACGCGCTGCCAAGGCACGTCCGAGTCGAAGTCCAGGGACGCCAAACAGTACCCGACCATCCTGGGCGTGCAGTCGCCGACGATGAGAGCAATCTGCCCGTAGGTAGCCACCTGCCCGTAAGGTATCTGCCGCACCGTGTCCAGGATACGACTGTACACAGGCGCGCGCTCCTCACTCTCCTTCAAGACGGCTCCACCTCCGACCTTGCATATTTAGGGATACTCTGAACAAGTCAGCGATGATGTGGCATAGTAAGCATAAGAGACCTGATACTGAGTGGGGATGAGATTGTATGGACCAGCCAACGTTTGCAGACCTGGAATACGAGGGCAAGAAGCGC
>DAOUHG010000222.1:0-11292 GCA_034428835.1 Dehalococcoidia bacterium | reverse complement strand
GGATTGCCTCGACGCGCTCAAACGCCTCGGCCGCCACCTCGAAGACGGGCACCAGCTCTTCGACATCGTCCTCGACGACCAATTGCTGACATCCGGCGGCAACTACGCGATGCTTATTCTCTCCCTCAGGGAGAGGGCTAGGGTGAGGGTGAGGGTGAAGCCATTTTCATGGCTCATTGTGCAGTTCTAAACTGCATAGGTGACTTCGGCGCAGACTGGAATCCAGAGTCGGGAGTGCATTCCTGAATATGAGAGAATATCTGGAAGTGAGGCGAGGAGTGTTTGCGTCATGCGTGACATACCAATAGTCTTTCCGATTGCTCTGGCGATAATAGTCGCCATGCTGCTGTTCACCAGCGCGTACGCCGTCTCCGCCAACGCGGTTGGGAGCAACTCGTCCTACTCATCGCAGCTGTCCCCCTCCGGCCTCGTGATTCCCTCCGGCCAGGGCAACGCCACGTCAGACGGGTCCGGCGGCTACAACTGGTACGAGCAGGCCGCGCTCGCTGTCTGACCCCTTCACTGACTCTCGGGGCCGTCGGCCTCCTTCACAACTCCCACCCGTCCACATGGCCGTCGGGTATAATCGAGTTCTAGGAGAACTATCGAATCGGTCGGTGCCGTCTCTGGCGGTTACCGATTCAGAACTCAGGCATACTCGCCATCCCCACGAGGTGAGACATGACCACACTCAAGACCACCAAGCCCCAGAGCCGTTTCCGGCTGCCGGACATTCCCCAATGCGAGCCCGACGAGATGACCAGCTACGACCATCTGCACAGGACCGGCAGCTCCCACCACCTGGTTCAGCATTTCGGCAACCCTGAGACCACTCTGGTAACCGCCGATCGCTACATCGTTCTGGCGCCCGGCCCGGCTGGTCGAGACACTATACGGAGGTATCCGGACCTTCTCATCGCATTCGACGTCGATCCGGTCGCCTACAAAGAGAGCAACGGCTACATCATCTCCGAGCAGGGCAAGCCTCCTGACTTCGTGATGGAGGTCGCCTCAGAGAGCACCGCTGACAGGGATACCGGCGTAAAGCGAGACGACTACGCCTCACTGGGCATCCCCGAATACTGGCGCTTCGACGAGACGGGTGAGTATCACGGTGATCGTCTGGCCGCTGACCTTCTTGTAGACGGCGAGTACCGGCCCATGCCGATCGGGCAGCTATCGGAAGACACCTTGCAGGGCTGCAGCGAGGTTCTGGGTCTGAACATACGGTGGCACGACGGACGCCTGGAGTGGCACGACCCCGAGACAGGTCGGCACATCGTGACCTTCGAAGACGAGAGATCCCGCGCTGACGACGAGCGTGCCCGTGCCGAAGAAGAGCGCGCCGGTCGCATAAGGGCCGAGGCCCATCGCATACAGGCCGAGTCCCGAGTCCGGGAACTGGAAGAGGAGCTCCGCCGACTGCGAGGCTCCTGACCGCCCGCCTACTAATCCGGACCTCGTGTGTCCTTCATTTCCCGTCGTAACCCCATGAGGAGGGTCTATGTAGCGGCGGCAATAAACGCCATTGAAGAAGCACAGGCGCTAGGATTCATAGAGGAGGACTAGAGCGATGACCCAGACGCTTGCTCCACACAAGGACTTGGCATACTACTTGGATCTGTCATATCCGGTTCAGTTGTCCCATCAATCTGAAGACGACGATGAGTACTGGCTTGCCGAGATACTCGACTTGCCCGGGTGCATGGCGGACGGCTCTACTCCGGATGAAGCCTTGGAAAGCCTGGAAGAAGCGAAACGGCTGTGGATTGAGACTCAGATCGAAGACGGCTATCAAGTACCCGAGCCGACTCAGATTCATGATTACAGTGGGAAGTTTCTCGTCCGTATGCCGAAGTCACTTCACTACAGACTGGCGATTCAGGCAAAACAGGAAGGCGTGAGCTTGAATCAATACGTCATCTCCCTGCTGAGCAGCAGGCACATACTGGCGGCGCGCGCTCCACACTCCTAACTGCTTGCGGTTGACGTCCCTCATCCCTCCGGCGCCGTCTTCTTGCCCCCGTGGACGCTCGGCTCCGAGCACCACTTCAGCCTGAGCAGATCAAGCGGCTCCAGGATGCTCTCAGGCAGACCCAGCATGTCGATCAGCACGCGATGGTCCAGCTCCTTCCGCGTGTTGTCTCGATACGCCTCGTTTGCCGGAAGGAACTGCGAGTCGCGCATGTCCTCGAATATCTCCTCAGCCTTCGCGAGCTGCGACGGGGACAGCTTGGTGACGTCCAGCGTCGGCATCGACCGCATGGCTGTGATTGGCATACTGCCCCGTCCCGCCTGCTGACGGCTGGAGTGCCACCAGTAGCACAGCAGACCCAGGGTTGTATTGGCCCAGAGCGTGTGAGCGACCTCGATCGCGTAATCGTCGAACTTAATGTTCTTCCAGGCTCTGCCTCCAATGGTCGGAGTCTCGGTGAATGCGACCGCCAGCGGTTGAGAGTTGAACCGATAGTCGGCGTTGTGGTGCGCGTGGCTCCTTGTCTCCCATATCTCGGCGGCCCGGTTCTCTCTGCCCCGCTTCACACGTCCTTCGCTGTCTGGGGCGACCATCAAGCGCTTTTCGAGCTGGGCATCATGGTTCCAAAGCATCGGATAGGTTGGGGCCGCTGATGGCGGCTTGTTGAGATAGAAGGCAGTCTGGCCTCCGTTCCCGACGATGTTCATGTGGTTTATCCCAACCTGGCACACATGTTGGATAGTCGACATCGGAACAAGCTGAGTGTCTTGTTCCCGCATCTGGGGCAGCCAGACTACCCCCTGAGCCATCTGTAGCGCGGTCTGTACTACGGCGAAGTCAGCAATGCCCACGGCTGACCAAGGTGCGTCCCTGCTCAGTGGAGCATCGACCATCTCCCCAACTCGCTCATCACCGACGAGAAGCGGACTACCTCCGAATGGACCGCCTTCCAGCGTCCTCGCAGCCGAACTTTCGGCTGCCGCCCTTATTGCCCTCGCGATCTCGGTCGCCTCCATCTCGCTGTCTGGTCGGCGTCGCAGCGAGACGAACAGACCGCGTCCGCCCGAAGCGTTGGATGACTCGCGACACACGATCATGGTCTCTGCCATGCCGGTGTCTGCTGAGAATGATTGATCGTGCTGTCGAGCAGCCGCGATGGTAAGCACTGTCACGTCACGGTACTTGTGTGCAATTAGCTGGCGCACCTTCTTCCAACTAACACCCTGCAACTAACACCCTGCAAGGCTGTCATTGGAAGCACCAGTGCCACCGTGCCGCGTTTCTTTACCATGCGGTCGGCGACAGCCACGAATGCCGACGCGATACCTGCGTACCCGTGGTAGCATGTCCCCTTGGTGTACTCTTTTTCCATCTCGGCCATTCTCGTCTGCGTCTCTAAGTCGTTTCTGAGCCCTTGGAATGGCTTGATAGAGTCCGATATCCTGCTGTCTCCCTCCCAGTCCGACCCCGCTTTCGTAAACGGTGGGTTCATGATGACCAGGTTCTGGCTGAACGGCGGCATGGCTTCGAGAAGTTCGGAACTCGCCTCCCCGGTCCCGGTAACGGCCGTGGCCGAGTGTAGAGAGAAGAGAGGTCTGAACATCCCGGTGTCGTCCAGCAGATCGAGCGAGCCTATTGATACACCGCCCTGTTCGGTTCTTCCGTACTGAGCGACCATAGTGCGGGAGCCGTCATATCGCTGCCTGGGATACGACGACGACAGCATCGACGCGGTCAAATGGACCGATGATGGCAGAACGTCGCACGCTGTCAGCGCGTTCTCCATCATGTGTGCGTGAAGAGGCTCCGGGTCGCCTCCTGCGAGCCAGTGAAGCTGGTTCAGTCGCCGGTACGCAGCGTGGATGAGCGTGCCTGTCCCGCAGGCGTAGTCCGCGATGCGGAAGTCCTTGACCCGCTCCGCGTCGCTCCAGCCTCCATCGTCCGGTATCGCCAGGTGCGCCAGCAGCGCAGCCGACTCCGGTCTTGTATAGAACGTGGCCAGGAACTTGCGGTCGGCGATCAGCCTCTGGAACACCGTTCCCGATAGATCGTGAGACTGCGACACTCCCAGCGCGACCAACCTGTCCGCCGTGCGTCTCATCACCCGCAGCGCTTCGACTGCCATGCCCGGCGGGTTGATGGAGCGCAGCAGATCGCTCGCAATGTTGAATATCGACCAGTAGTTGACTCCGAGTATCTTCCGCCACTCTTCAAGTACACTGGCCTGCGTCAGCACACCGGCGGTAGCAATCTGGTCGAGGTTCTTCACTCCGTGCTGTCCGGCCAGGTTCTGGTGGAACACCAGCGCGTTCACCAGTATCGTCGCGGCCATCCGCAGAGTCTGCTCACTGTACGGCTGCTTCAGATGCTCGATTATCTCCGTCTGGGTGTCGCCGCTCAGCTCGGCCGCCTGCCTAAGAATAGTTGCCGCGTCCTGCACTCCCTCCTCCAGGATCGTGACCGCCCTCTGGACGGCATCTTCAGGCGTAGCCGCGTACGCAAGGAACGCCGCCAGATCCTTGATGCGCCCCTTGATGAAGCCCGACTTTGGAAACCGGGTGAAGTCAATGTCGCTCTGCCCGGTGAAGAGCGCATACTCCAGCGTGACGCCCCGGCGTAGCATCGCGTCCACGTCGTCCAGCCCGGCGGGCGCATTCGCGCAGCTCAGTCGGAGACCTGAGCGCCACCACTGCGTTAACTCGCCCGGACGCCTGAACGACACCCGCATCGAGCGATTCGCCCAGCCGGTCCAGCGCTTCAGCTTCGACGGTATTCGCGGGCAGGTACTCGTTTTCAATCACAACAGGCTGAGCGCCCGTCTGTGTAATGAGTATGTCCGGCTGTCTCTGGCTGCCCTGGAACGCCCCCTTGTTCTCCCCGCGAACATTCCACCGGGGAGCCATGCGCCCCAGCAGCGTGGCGATGCGTCCGTTGAGCTGACTTTCCAGAATCGCCACGAGCAATCTCCGGGATGCGCACGTTCAGGACTAAATCATCCTGGGTTGAGGAGTGCGTGGCTCGCGAACATCGAACTCGACGACAGACACATACCTGAAAAGTCTGTGGTCGTAGGTGTGAAATTCGTCCACCCCAATCCCCACGCTCGATAGCCACTGCGCCGTTGCCAAGTGGATTGCGTCGAGCGGCTTGACGCTCCAACTTCTGGAAATACCCTCGCGTATCATGTCTCTTGCTATTTGACCGATAAGGTCTTGGTACTCGACGGATGCCACGACCTTCGGATCGGACCAAAGTGAGTCTATTCTCCGCTCGATCTCCGAGTTTAATCTCCCTCGCTGTTGTTCGGAAGCTGCGAACGCTACTTCGACATGGGAAATCGCTGATGTGTAAATCTCGACTTCGCCTTTGGCGCTTTTTTCGAGGAAGGCTTCCAGTGTGGGGACGCGGCCTGGAGTCTCGTTCACATACGAGAGGAAGGCGCATGAGTCCCAGTAGAGAATTGAAGGGGTATCAGGCATCTCTCAGCAGCCGAATGACCTCCTCGGGCAGCATGTCGCCGGGTTCCCGCGGGACCGCTCCTCTGGCTTCTCGATATGTCCAAGGGGGAATATCGTCGAGACGCTTCACTTGCCGGATTTCTCGTATGGAAATCGGCTTGCCTGTCACGGGGTCTCTCGACACCCTGCCGACGACTGTGGCCAAATTTCCCCATGCTTCTCGCATGATCTCTTCCTGTCCCTGTCCGAGATAGCACGTCACCGCTCTGTCATGGACGGTGTCGTAGAGATTGAATCTCAACCCGGAACGGCTGCTCAGTATCTGCACCCTCCCCGTAATCGCGCCGATGCTGACAGACGGCGTAATCCGAACACTTTCGTCGGCAGCTCCGCTGCCGTAGATTATGTAGTCCTGATCCGGCGTGCCGAGACGCACGTACTCCAGAGGTCCAGCGAAGTCTGCAATTGCGTGGGCGGCCCGAGTCACTCTTGTCTTTGTGTGACGCGAGGTTTCATGCCGAGAGAGGGCGCTTCCGATCTTCTCATATTCGTTTATGACGTGCTCCACCTTGGCTGGGTCATCCGCTTCACCTCGGAGCGTTACGGTGGCGCTTCCAGGCTGCAGGTCTTCCACAACCCAGGTTACTCCGCTCCTGGACGTCAGACTAGATACTAGGCGTCTGAAGAGGGTGATCCCCTGTTCAAGCTCCTTTAGCTCGACCTGCCCACCCAGTTCGAATGTCAGCGTGGTTTTGGACATTTCTCGCTTCCCCGAAACTCGTCAGTGATCCTCATGGTTGGAACCATACTCTAGTTACGCCAACAATCGGTGTCAATTTCGTGAACACGCGAGAGACAGGCGAAAGAATCTCAGGCATCCGTCGAGACGGGAGCGTGACCGGCTCACCCGAACCAACAAGTCCTGTAAATCCCAGCATCACATGAATCTCAGTTCAGACACTTTCCTCTTGACTCAGTCGTCCGCACCCCTTATCATTTCGATTAGTACATATGTACTGCATCAGGCGACAAAGATCACATGTCCCTATCACAGTTCATAAGAGACAACACCAACGACGGGCGCAACATCGCCAGCATTCTCAGACAGAGCCCGAACCCAATCGCGGCATTGTCATCGACATCGACAACGATCCCTACCTGTCGGTCTTCGACTCTCCCCTGTACGACTTCATGAACGAGTGCGACGACCCGGACTTCGACCCATATCTCGCCGCCCTCGACGAGGAGTACTTCAAGTCATACACCGGCTGCAAGGATCCCGAGTGCGAGGTACACGGCACCCCCCCCCCCCGGAAATCGACTTCGACCCCAACGACTACCACTACTGACCCTGCACCCCTCGATAGCCGAAAGCCGCCATCCGTGACCGCCCAATTACGTTTGTGATACCCTTTGCGTGCCTGGTCAACAGCCTGTTGACCGGGCGCTAACTCACCGGAGATCAAACTAGGAGAGACGCATGGGCAAGGTTATCGGAAGCTATCTCATTTCGCGGACGCTCAAGGAAGAGGGCGTGGACACGCTCTTCTACCTGATGGGCGGACCCAACTTCGACATCGTCATGGCAGCCGAGGACTTTGGCATCCGCTGCCTCGACTTCAGACACGAGCAGGCAGCGGCATTTGCAGCGCACGCCTACGCTCGCGTCACCGGAAAGCCCGGCGTCTGCACAGCGGCCTCCGGACCCGGAACGCTCAACCTGCTCACCGGCGTCTACACCGCCGCCATCGACTGCGCGCCCATGGTTATTCTCGGCGGCGCGGGCCCCGTCCACGAGGTCGGACGCGAGGCCTTCCAGGAGGTCGACCAAGTCGGCATCATGGAGCCGATGATGAAGTGGGTACACCAGACCACCCAGGCCGCGCGCTACCCCGAGGTCGTCAGCATGGCCTTCCGCAAGGCCACCACCGGACGCCCCGGCCCTGTCTATATCGACTGCGGCGCAGACGTGCTCTACGAAGAGGTCGATGAGGAAGACGCCATAACTCCCTGGCGCGCCGAGCGACGCAGCAGACCCGCTGCCGAGGCCGACGTCGTAAGAGAGACCATCGACATGCTCGCCGCCGCTGAGCGGCCGATGATCTTCGCGGGCGGAGGCGCGTTCTTCTCCGGTGCGGCCGATGAGCTGACCGAGTTCGTAGATCTGACCTCGACCCCGTTCTACACTGCCCCGATGTCACGTGGACTGGTGGCCGAGGACCACGCCGTATCGTTCCAGGCCGCGCGAAGCACCGCCATGCGCGAGACAGACTTCGTTCTGGTGGTCGGCACCAGGATGAACTGGATGGTCCAGTACGGACACCGCTTCAACCCCAACGCCAAGGTCGTACAGATCGACATCGACGCCGCTGAGCTCGGACACAACCGCGACATCGATCTCGGTATCGTCGGCGATGCCAAGGCCGTTATGTCGCAGCTCATAGCAGAGGCACGGAACCGCGAGGCAGACTGGGCGGGCCGCATCGAGTCGGACTGGATCCTGAGACTGAGCGAAGTGGAAGACCAGCGTGCCGCTCAGGGCGCCGTGCTGCAGAATTCCGACCAGACTCCGATGCACCCGTTGCGTCTGTGCAAGGAGATCCGTGAGTTCCTGGACCGTGACGCCATCGTCTCCGTGGACGGCAACGAGATCCTGCACTTCGGTCGCCAGTCCATCCCGACGTTCATGCCCGGACACAGGCTGAACTCGGGCGTCACCGGCACTATGGGCGTCGGCCTGCCCTACGGCATAGGCGCGAAGCTCGCCAAGCCCGACAAGCAGGTGCTCGTGCTGCACGGCGACGGCTCGATGGGCATGAACGCGATGGAGCTGGACACCTGTGTCCGCCACAACATCCCGGTCGTGACCGTGATCTCCAACAACGCCGGCTGGACCGCCCGGACGCCTGACAAACGCAAGCCTGGACGCGAGCTCGGATACACCAACTTCGACGGCATGGCCCGCGAGCTAGGCGCCTACGGCGAGACAGTCGAAGACCCCAATGAGGTCAAGAATGCCCTCCAGCGCGCGTTCGACAGCGGCAAGCCCGCCGTCATCAACGCCATAGTAGAGGCGACAGCCGCCGGTGTATCCCGAGCCTGGGGCGGCTCCCGCATGGAGTAGAGTTCAAGGTCAGTCCTTAATAGCAGGACAAAAGCCACCCCAGGCTCGTTATTCGACAGTGCCCGGGGTGGCTTTCGTGTATCCGACATCCCTCCATCCCTCAGCAGGCTGGCAGGGGTATGTAAGAGTGTGCAGACAAGAATGAATGTCAACCGACAGGCCCCCTCTCTCTCAGGGAGAGGGCTGGGGTGAGGGTGAAAAGCACGAATACATACCCATCTCAGATCCCTCAGAAGAAGGCTAGTGCCTGCCCCGCACTCGATACGGGGGTGAGGGTGAAGTACTAGTTCTCGTCTCCCAGCCACTCGACCATGAGGACACCGATCTCGGCGGCGCGGCCCAGCAGCTCCGGGTTGATGTGCCGCATCTCGTCCAATGGCGAGTTGATGCGCGATATGTCGTCGGAGATCAGGAACAGCACCGGAATGCCTGCCAGCCGAAACGGCGCGTGATCGCTCGCTCCGCTGAGTCTTCCCCACTGCTCCTCCGAGAACGTCCCCAGGTTCATACTCAGGTTGTTCCCGATCCTCGTAGCCTCGGCAGTGAGCTCGATGTCTCCGGCCATCTGGAGAGTCCTGCCCGAGCCGAATGCGTCGAAGTTCAGCATGGCGATCGTGTTGTCGACCTCATCAGGGCTCATGTTGTCCACGTAGTGGCGGCTGCCGAACAGACCGACCTCCTCCGCGCCGAACAGGATGACCCTCACGTTGAACGGGTAGTCGCGCTCGGCTATGTGGTCGGCGACCGTCAGCACCGTCGAGACGCCCGAACCGTTGTCGCTCGCCCCCTCGGTGTTGGGCACAGTATCGTAGTGCGCCCCGATGATGACCGTTCGGTCGCTGCCCGCGCTTCCGGGCTTGTCGGCAATGACGTTTCTGGACGGCGAGGTCTCGTCTCCCACCGATACGGTCGCTCCCAGCTCACCCTGCTCGATGAGTTCGAGCAGACCGCGGCCGTCGGCCTGACTGATGGCGACCGCCGGGATGCTGGGCTGGTTGGCGAACCTGCCGAAGAACAGGCCCCGTTCGTTGTTGAAGACGATCGCTCCGACCGCTCCGGCCTCGGCGACGCGCTTGACCTTCTCCGCGAACGTGATGTCGCCCCGCTCTATCAGCGCGATCTGGCCCTCCAGTCCGTCGGCTGGAATGTCTTCCTCGAACACGCGGCCCACGTCGGTCAGCAGACCGGTAGCGATTCCCTGGACAGACGTCGAGATCGGGAGCGCTCGTGGCGCCTCCGGTGTATCGCCTGTCGGCGATGCCAGTTCCACTCTCGCTAACGTCAGCGTGACGTTGAAGTCCTGGAGCGAAGTGTCATAGCCGAGATCGGAGAGTCGTTCCCGCAGATGTTGGGCTGCCTCAAGTTCCTGGTCGGTGGCGCTCTCTCTTGGGCTGTACTCTTCGGTCAGCTCCTGCAGCGTCTTGAACACCTCGCCTGCAAGTACGCTCGGCACTGCTGGAGTCGGTACGACGGTAGGCGCGGGGGGCGACGTTGGACGCGGTACCGGTGTCTGCGTTGGCATCATCGGCATCGGAGTCGGCGATGGCCTTGGCGTCGATGTCGGCCCAGCTTCCACGGTCGGAGGAGCCGCCGTCGCTGTTGGGGGCGCTGCCGTCTCAGTGGGCGCAACGGTTGGTGCCGGAGCAGCCTCCTGGCCGCCACAGGCGACGAGTACAGCCATCGTCATGATGACGAGTAGCAGAAGTTGAGGGCCCCGACTGTTAGGGAGAAGCTTCATGGCGTGAGGTTACAACCTTCGTGTTTGCAGTTACAACGATCTCGGTCGGCCCCAGGTTGGGCCGTGCCAGAGCCGGAAGGCGCATCCGACGTGTAGGGGCAGGTTTCAAACCTGCCCCTACTGCTTCTCCACTTCCATCGCCAGCCAGTCCAGCATGGCAATGCCGATCTCGGCGGCGTAACCAAGCAGGTCGGGGTTGATGTGCTCGATGGTGTCTTCCGGGGCGTTGATGCGGGAGACGTCGTTGGACGACAGGAACAGCGTTGCAATGCCGACCTCTTCGAACGACGCATGATCGCTCGTCGCCCAACCACCGCCTTCCAGGGAGATGTGCGCGCCCATCTCTCTCCCGACCCTTACGGCTTCGAACGTGAGGTCGTAGTCGCCAATACCATGAAGCGTGTTCCCCGATCCCAGCGCGTCGAAGTTCAGCATCGCGATCGTGTTGTCGATCTCATCAGGGCTCATGTTGTTCACGTAGTGGCGGCTGCCGAACAGCCCGATCTCCTCCGCGCCGAACAGGATGACCCTCACGTTGAACGGGTAGTCGCGCTCGGCTATGTCTTCCTCGAACGCGCGGCCCACGTAGGTCAGCAGGCCTGTGGCTATGCCGTCTCGCCCCATCACCATCGGGAGCGCCATTGGCGCGTCCAGTGTCTCGGCGCCGGGGATGTCGGCTCTACCCTGGCCGCGATCCAGGTGACGCTGAAGTCCTGGATCGAAGTCTCATATCCGAGATCGCTGAGCCGTCCCCGCAGGTGTTGAGCGGCCTCGATCTCCTGGTTGGAAGCTCTCTCTCTTGGGCTGTACTCTTCGGTAAGCTCTTGCAGTGTCTTGAAGACCCGGTCCGCAAGGCTGATAAGGGTAGGTATCTCGCAAATCGTCATTCCCGCGAAAGCGGGAATCCAGGGGTGGGGAGGTGGCCGAAGGGTACACAGGCTCGATTTACCTACCCCTATCAGCTCCCTCAGAGCCTGCCCCGTACTCCGATACGGGG
>DAOUHG010000221.1:0-7434 GCA_034428835.1 Dehalococcoidia bacterium | reverse complement strand
TCTTATACTTCGGCCATGTGTACCGACAAAGACCGCCCTCCCTGTGAACACGACGACCTGATCGGCAAGGTCGACCGCTTGCAAGGCCAGGTCGCGCGTCTGACGACGACGATCAAGGAGCGGTCTTTGTCGGTACACATGGCCGAAGTATAAGAACATGACCTGCCGACTGCAATCTCACCAACCACTACCGCTAATCAATTACATTCGGCACTAGGCCAATTGGATCTAAGCGGCATCACTCTGTCCCCAGAGTTCTCCAGCGATACTTACAGCTACACCGCACGGGTGGAGTACACGGTTACCGAGACCACAGTAGCTGCGACTACGACTCACGAGGACTCCAGTTTACCGACCGTCAAGGGCAACGGCATTATGGCCTCTGACGGGACGGTGCCCTTGTTGGTAGGTGACAACGAGATCACAGTGGAGGTGACAGCCGAGGATGCCACCACCTTCAGGACCTACACAATCGTTGTCACTCGGGCCAAGACAAGCGTAAGTATAAGCACGGTGGCGGGGGAAGTTTCCGAAGGCCAGAACGTTGTGTTCACAGTGACCCGCGACACGGTGGTCCCAGAACCCTTGGATGTACCTGTATCGGTGACCGAAACAGAAGAGCTTGTTCCAGATGCCAACGAGGGGCCCAAGGTAGTCACCATTCCCAGTAGCGCCAAATCGATGACTCTTATTGTTTTCACGGATGTGGACGACGATGCGTGGGAGGCCCACTCAACTGTCGCTGCGACCATTTCAGAGAACGACGCGTATTCGATCATGACAGGTGCGGGCAGCGCCTCGGCAAAAGTGAACGACAATGACTTTCCCGCAGCGTCGGCCTCTTTGTCAGTCTCACCCAATCCGGCGGCCGAGGGTGGTACGGTCACGGCGACAGTTACGGTAACGACTGATGCTGATCAGCAGCCGCACGGAGGAGCCGGAACGCTGTCAATCAGCGCACACGACGGCACCGCACAGGCCGCAGATTACGGCAGGTTCGGCCAGACATTCTTTCAGATCGGCCCAGCGGACTTCACCCCCTTAACCTTCAATGGAGCCACACGATACCGAGCCCATTACACAGCCGCCATTGTGATTACAGACGACAGTGACACCGAGGTCGACGAAATGTTCGACATTACGATTGCGAAGTCGAACGCTCCCCAGATAACTCTTTCCTCACCAGCAACTACAAGCGTGACTATCCGGGCCAATGACTCTTCTACCGACGCCACGCTAAGCGTATTGAGCCTAAGCGCAGGAACGCTGGCGCCAGCTTTCGCTAGCGGTACTACTTCCTACACGTCAAGCGTGGGAAACGCCGTTGAGCAGATTACCGTGACCGCCAATAAGAACGCCGACAACTCCACCGTTTCGTTCTTGGACAGCAGCGACAGCGACCTCGCCGACGCCGATGACGGCACTTACGGACATCAGGTGAACCTCGATGTGGGGGAGAATGTCATCAAGGTGAAGGTCACAGCTGAAGACGACACTACGATGAAGATCTACACCATCATTGTGTCGCGGACCAAGCCAGTAGTGAGCATCAGAGCCGGAATATCAGAGGCGGTCGAGGGTAGCGACCTGATGTTCACACTGTCGCGACAGGCATCGGTGCCTGACAGGCTAGACGTGAGCGTCAATGTGGACGAAGACGGCACCTTGATTTTTGACATTGAGGAAGGAAACAGGACAGTAGCAATCCCAATCGGCGCCACGTCGACGGCTTCCACTGTGACTACGGACTCAGATGACGAAATCTGGGAAGCTGACTCAACTGCCAAAGTCACGATTGCCAACGATGACGCATACACCGTCAAGCCGGGCGAGGGCCGCGCCGAGACGCAGTTGAAAGACGACGACTTCCCGTCGGCCGCGGCTACATTGTCAGTGGATCCCGTCACTGTCGCTGAGGGAGGGATAGTAACGGCGACGATTACCGTCACTACAGATGGTGAGCAGCTGCCGCACGGTGGTGGTGGAACGCTCACACTCAGTCTAGTCGGTGGCACCGCGGGGGATGCAGACTACGGTAGCTTAAGCCAGACGACGTTCCCCATTTCCAAGGACAACTTCTCTCAATCCGATATAGGTGGCGGGGCGTTTCGCTACCAGGGCACGTATACAGCCACACTTGTGATTTCGGACGACAGCGAAAGTGAGTCGGACGAAAACATTCTGTTTCAGTTATTTAAGGGCGCCGACGCAACACAGATCGTCTTGGGAACCCCTACGACTGCTAGCGTGAAAATCGCCGCCAATGATGCGGGGACTCATGCAGAGCTGAGCGCGCTCAGTCTCAGTGAAGGAACTCTGAGTCCAAGCTTTGCGACCAGTACTGCGAGCTACGCAGCTTTGGTGTCGTATGGTGTCGAGTGCATATCGGTGATGACAACCAAGAGCGACCAAGGCGCGCAGGTCGAGTTCCTGGACGGTAGCGACAGTGTCCTAGCCGACGCCGGCGACACTGCCGGGCACCAAGTCAAACTAACTGTAGGTGAGAATGTCATCAAGGTGAAAGTCACGGCCGAAGATGGGAAAACGACACAAACCTACACGGTTACCATTACGCGCGCCAAACCTCAGGTCAGAATAAGCACAAACGCAGTTGATGTGTCCGAGGGCGCAGGGGTTATATTCACCGTTAGCCGTAATGCAGCAGTGTCTAACATTCTGGAAGTAATGGTAAATGTGGACGAGACGAACATGCTTACGTCTGATGCCAACGAGGGCACTGTGATCTTCACCATCTCTGCCCAAGCCACATCGACGACTCTCGCTGTAGTTACGGATGCTGATGACGATTTTTGGGAAGAGCACTCAATCTTAACTGCCTCGATTTTAACAAGTGCAGCCTATGTAATAGAGGTCGGCCAAGGCAGCGCCCAAGTCCAAATAGAGGACGACGACTTCCCTACGGCCACTGCTGTCCTTACAGTGTCGCCAGACCCTGTCGCTGAGGGGGAAATGTTGACTGCGAACGTAACTATCACTACGACTGCCGAGGAGCGCCCCCATGGCGAAGGCGGAAAACTCACCCTCAGCGTTGTGGACGGTACAGCGCAAGCAGCCGACTATGGCAGTTTCAGTCAATCTTCGTTCGGGATAGCCGCAGCAGACTTCAGTTCCGTAACCGTGAACGGGGCTGTCCGCTTCCAGGCTGTATACACGGCCACGATCACGATCGCGGACGACGTCGATACCGAGCTGGATGAGACATTAGAGATTACCTTGGCTGTGAATTCTGAGACTGCGCAAATCAGCCTTACTACGGGTGCCACAGCGCTAGTGACGATCAGCGCCAGCGACCTTTCGGTTGACGCCACATTGATCTCGCTGGTCCTTAGCGAGGAAACGTTAAGCCCTACGTTCGTCAGCAGTACGACAAGTTACGCGGCCAGCGTGGGGTATGGAGTCGAAAGAGTTACGCTAACGCCGACCTTGAGCGACAGCAACGCATCGGTCTCGATAGACATGACCACTGTGGCCACCGGCTCCAGCCATCCAGTAGATCTGGCCGTCGGCACGAACTCCATCCAAGTGGTAGTCACAGCCCAGGACGACAGAACGGTCGCGACCTACACAATCACAGTGACCAGGGCCAAGGCAGAGGTGAGCATCTCGCCCAAGTCATCGGAGGTGTTTGAAGGAACTGAGGTCGTGTTTGCGGTGAACCGAAACGCGGCAGTATCGGACGCGCTGGACGTGATAGTAGACGTGACCGAAACCGGCACTCTGGTGGCTGATCCGGCACAGGGGAGCAAGACGGTTACGATTGCATCGGGAGCGACAACAACGGTATTGACAGTATCCACGGACGTCGATGACGACGTGTGGGAGGAGCATTCCGCGGTCAGCGCAGCCATAGCAACAATCGAAGCGTACACGGTCAGGGTTGGGGAGAGTTCCGCCGACGTTCAGGTGATGGACAACGATTTTCCTGAGGCCACTGCAGCATTGTCGGTAACGCCTAACCCGGTAGCTGAGGGGGAGACCTTGACTGTCTCGGTCGCGATAGCTACTAATGCCGAACAGCAGCCGCACGGCGGTGGCGGAGCGCTCATTTTAAGCGTCGACGGCGGCACAGCCCAGCCAGTGGATTACGAAAGTCTTAGCCAGAATTCGTTCTCGATCTCCGATACTGATTTCTCATTTGTCACGGGAGAGAACAGATATAGGTCAGCGTACACAGCCACGATCTTGATTACCGATGATAGCGAGGTTGAGGTCGGCGAGAATTTCATGATCTCCATGTCCAAGTCCGTCGACGCACCTTCAAGTCTGACCCTGGCGGAACCAGCAGCGGTGGGCATAAACATAGTTGACAACAATGTCGGGCTAAGCTCACTGAGTCTGAGCGGAGCAAATCTCTCCCCCACGTTCTCCAGTGAAATTGTCAACTACACTGCCATCGCTCCTTACTCGGTATCGGAGACGATGGTCACTGCCACTACCGCCCATGCCAGCTCCAGCACCCCCTTAGTAAGGCTCAATGGTGTAGAGAAACACAACGTTGCCCTGCCGCTGGTGGTGGGAGAAAATCTGATAACCGTTGAAGTTACGGCAGAGAATTCAAACACATCCAGGACCTACACAGTTATGGTCACTCGGCAGAAGCCGGAAGTTAGTGTCGGCGCGGACGTGACAGTCGCTACTGAGGGAGAGATACTCAGCTTTACGGTGACTCGCTCTTCTGCGCCTCCGGAACCACTGGCCGTTATCGTGAGCGTAACTGAGGACGGTACACTGGTGCATGACGGAAGCGGAGGAGAGGGCATTCGGTCAGTCGTCATCCCGGCCGGCGCCACGTCGACAGACCTGACTGTGATCACAGAAATGGATGACTATTCTTGGGAATCACACTCGACAGTGACAGTTGCGATTTCGGGTAGTGACTCTTACACAATCAGGATAGGCGAAGGCGCCGCCGAGACTGTGGTCGAAGACAACGACTTCCCCGAGGCCACTGCCGTACTGACCGTGGTTCCCGACAGCGTGGTCGAGGGTGGCACGGTGATCGCTGAGGTCACGGTCACGACGGCGCGCGATGAAATGCCTCATGCCCACGGCGGACATCTGTACATCAGTACCGCGAACGACACTGCAATTGGCGGAGTCGACTACACTGCCCTGACCACCGTGCAGGGAACTATCAACTTCGACAAGAGCGATTTCACTCTTCTCAACGGGAATGGCCCTGCGCGTCACCGAGCCTCCAAGCAGGTGAACATAGCCACCACGCTTGACAGTGATAGGGAGGGGGCAGAAAAGTTCATCGTAATACTCGCGAAGGTTGCTACCGGCACATCGCCGGCGGCCAGTCAGATTGCCTTAGACTCAGCCAACCACATTCTTAGAGTTACAATCCACGATGGTCCCGAGGCGGAGCTGAGCGTGTTGGCTCTAAATGCGGGATCGTTGATACCACCATTCGCGACCAGCACGACTACCTATGAGGCCAATGTAGACTACACCGTTGAACAAATCACCCTTACCGCGATTTTGAGCAGAAGCACTACACAAGTGACTTTCCTTGACGGAAGCGACAACGAGGTAGCTGACGCTGACGATAGTGCTCCGGGACAGCAGGTGGACCTAGTCGAGGGCGAAAACGTCATCAAGGTGAGAGTCTCAGCCCAAGACGATACTGTGCTACAGACCTACACCATAACGGTGATCCGGGCAAAACCCGAAGTCAGCATCAGTGCGACAGCGACTGACGTCACCGAGGGCAACGAGGTCGTGTTCGAAGTTACCCGCAGCGCGGCAGTGACCGAGCACCTGCGCGTGGTGGTGTCTGTCACCGAGTCAGACACGATGGTGTCTGATCCGCTCGAAGGGGAGGGTACAAGATCGGTCGCAATTCCCGGAAATGCAACTTCGACGACGCTGACGGTAGTTACTGATATGAATGACGACACTTGGGAGGCCCACTCAACTGTAAGAGCCACGATCAAGAGTGACGACACCTACGACATCAAGGCCGATGGGGACAGCGACGCGACGCGCGTGATGGACAACGACTTTCCTGAGGCGAAGGTGCAGTTAGCCGTGTCGCCCAGTGAGGTCACGGAAGGCAAATCGGTCGCGGCAATTGTAACAGTTACAACCACACGAGACGAAGAACCCCATGCCGATGCCGGGACTTTCCAAGTTCTCGTTACTGGTGATACCGCGACGTCTGGCAGCGACTTTATCCCGCCCGTAGTGGACCGAATCACATTCGCTCTGAACGACTTCAATGAAGTCTTGGCGGCGAATGGCGAGGCGCGGTACTGGGCATCTGAGCAGGTGTCGATCGCAATCGTCAACGACGGCGACCAAGAGGGCCCGGAGACCTTCTCTGTCGAGCTGGCCCGCTTGGTAATTGGAAGCTCATCCACAACCAGCCACATTGCGATTGACCCAAACGCCAGGCTTCGCTTGGTTACCATCAACGATGACGATCAGGATCAGATTCAGAATGGAGGGGACGACCAAGACGGTTCTAGCGGTAGCGACAGCACCCAGAGCCCCACGACTAGCGAGAGAGATCGAGGGGCTGGTGGTGGTGGTTCTACGAGATCCCCATCGAATCGCAAACCGAAGTTCACCGAGGGTTCAGACACGACACGCTCCGTGGCTGAGAACAGTGAGATAGGGACCGAAGTCGGCAGACGAATTTCTGCAAGCGACCGCGATGGAGACAGGCTGAAGTACTCTCTCGATGGGGAAGATCGGGATTCATTCACCGTCAGCCAGACATCTGGTCGGTTGTATACGAATGTCGAACTGGACCGTGAAACGACGGCCCGATACTACGTCACTGTCAGGGCTTCTGACGGGGCAGGTGACAGCGACTCAATTGAGGTCATAGTCATAGTTACTGACGTAGATGAAGGGCCAGAAGTGACAGGTGAAACCGTGATCAGTCACAAAGAGGGAGCCGCCAATGCGTTAGCCACTTACACACACAACGACCCAGAGAATGGCGCTGTTTCGTGGACGATATCAGGAGAAGACTCCACGTCTTTCTCAATTGACAATGGAGTACTGACATTCCGGGAGCCGCCTGACTACGAGACTCCGGGGGACGCTGACGGAGACAACTCCTATTTGCTAAGCATCGCAGCATCCGACGGGGTCCATACAAGTACTCTGGACGTCGCCGTGACTGTCACCGACTTGGACGAATCCCCCACTCCGACTTCAACTCCCAGGCCTACGCCCACCTCTAAACCTGCCCCATCTGCGACGCCACGAGCTGTACCGACTGCAACGCCTCCGTTATTACAGAACTCAGCACCAACGCCTACCCTGACACCTACAGGCGTACCGACTCCGACACTCACAGTCACACCAACCGCGACACCCACGCCTACGCCTACCCCTGTTCACACCTTAACTCCCACGCCTGCGCCGATCCCGAGTCCCACGTACACACCTACCGAG
>DAOUHG010000220.1:0-5715 GCA_034428835.1 Dehalococcoidia bacterium | reverse complement strand
GACGAGTACACTGTAAAGGCGCCGTTGGTTACAGATATCTTCTGGGCATTGCCAATAACCGAGTTCGATCTGAACGACACTTCCATCAGGCTCGACAGCAAGGCAGCTTACGATGCCGTCGGCTCCGATGCCATCAAGCTCATTCCCATCGGATCAGGGCCGTTCACCATGGGTGAGTGGGTACCAAACAGCCATGGCGAAGTCCACGCCGTCCCCGACCACTGGATAGAGCCGCCTCACATCGGCAAGTTCCGCGTCGTACAGGCTCCCGAGATCACAACGCGCATGGCGATGATGCAGACTGGCGACGCCGACATCGGATCGATTGACTTCGGAAGGCTCAGGGAGCTTGAGAGCAAGGGCCTCAGGTTCATCACCACCATGTCCGACAAGGACACGATGACCCTGAGCGCGATCTGGCCCGGCAACCTCTGGACTGACGTGAATGCCAAGACCGAAGAGGCGCTCGAACCCTGGCTGTCTCCTGTGTATTCAGAGGACTACGCTTGGATCGGCTGCCCATGGGAAGACAAGTGCGACTACACCGACGATAACAATCCCGCCGGGATGAGCGACATGGAGCAGGCTCGCCTGGTCCGCTGGGGACTTTCCCACGCCGTCGACCGGCAGGGCATTGTAGACGTGCTCCACGCAGGCGTTGGCACTCCCATCTACCTGGAATTGATGGGTCCGAAGTTCCCCGGCTGGCGTCCTGACCGCACGGTTAACGCGGCTATGGTCAAGTCCGCCCACGAGAAGTACGACGACTACATTCTGGGGGAAGGTACGAGCTGGAAAGAGTACCCAGAGTACGACAACGCCGCTGAGCCGAACTATGAGTGGCCGTGGACAATTCCGACTGATAGAGCTGAGGCTGAACGCCTGCTCGACCTAGCGGGATTTCCGAGGGGTTCCGACGGTGTCCGCTTCGAGGTCACGCTGAATAAGTACGCTTGCGAGACGGGTCCTCTCTGTCTCGAACAGGCTGACGCAGTGGCTACAGACTGGGAAGCGATCGGCGTAAGGGTCGGGTTGCTGAACGAGGAGTACGGCGGCGTTGTGGTGCCTCGCATGAGAGACCGCACCCAAGCCTTCCCCGTAATCAAGAACTGCTCGGTTGAGACGGCGAACTACCCGTTCGACTGGCCTCCGCCGCCTTCTGACAGCACGTTCAGCCGACCGGCCTGGGGCTGCTCGTTCGAGAGCAGGTTCCTAGACTATATGTACATCAACATTAACCTTTCGTGGGACAAGCAGAAGCGTGAGGATCTTCACCTGGACATGGTTGATTACTACTATTACTGGCAGCTCTATAGTGGGCTGGTGCAGCTTCCCCGTGGAGTCGCCGCCAATCCCGAGACCGTTGACTCGTGGCAGTCCCGTTCCTCGTCGTCTGGTTTCTGGGGCAGGCCTCAGCACATAGTGCCAGCTAGGTGAGACAGCCCAGAGCACTCATAGCGAGATCCGCCAATCCGGGGTTCTACGGCTCCCAGAGCTCGTGTTTTCTGCACCCTATGGGTAACCACTTGACATAATGCCTATAGGGCGAACCATACGCGCCTGTAACAATTCTGTAGGTGCGGCTGCTTGACCATGTTCAGGAGCGCGGGTGTCTCGCCCTCATTCGTTCGTCCAAATCCCGCCGAAACGCTGCTGCTTATTGAGTCACCTACAAAATTGATACAGGTTCGACGCGGAGCCTGCACTTTCACCGGTTCTGGCTTCTGTGATACGCTGACCTTGGTGGCAGCACTCAGAGCTCCCTCGGTCGCCCCTTGGTTCCCCAGTTCACCCTCCGGTTCCTCACTTGCTTCCCTTCGGATCTCCCCAGCCGTATTGCGTCTGTTTACATGCCGCCGCAGTCTAACGATCAATTGAAGTTACGATGAATTGTAAGGAGATCACCATTAACAACTATCAAGACAGAACCCTATCGTGTTCGGAATGTGATCAAGCGTTCACCTTTACCGCTGATGACCAAGCATATCATGCCGAGAAGGGCTACACGAATGAGCCCAGACGCTGTCCGTCCTGCCGTCAGGCGAGACGCAGCCAGAACGACAGCCGTGGTGGCTTCAGCAGTGGGTATGGTCAAGACACTCGGGAAATGCATCCGGCGGTATGCGCCGAATGCGGTAAGGACACCACCGTGCCTTTCCGACCTCGAGGAGACCGCCCGGTCTACTGTAGCGACTGTTTCAGGAGCCGGTCCGGGCGAGCTACGGCGAGAAGTTACTAGCAGCCCGTCTGAGGAATGACTGACGGACCTGGTGAGTCAGGGAGATCAGGCTGCGACGACTATTGTCGCCGGTCGCAGCCACTCAGACCCGCCAGGTCGCTTTGCCAACAGCCCCGTGTTCACGATCTCGGCGAAGTCGCTGCTGCGTTGGACAGACCTGTTGACCCGTGCTTTGTCGGGCAGATCGGCACCTGAGCGGAACAGCTTCAACAGGTTGTGACCGGTGCAGATCAGCGACCGCTCTCCGTTCACCTTCTCCAGTCCCCGCAGCAGGAACTGCCGGAAGCCCCGGCCCTGCTTGATCTGGCCGAATACCGTCTCTATTCGAAGAGCGTAACGCTGCCGACCCCGCCTGATCTGCAGCTTCCGTCGCATCCGGTCCCTGGGAGACAGCCGGCTGTGTATGCGACCGCGGGGCGCTGCGGGCGACATCCTGCCGTGGCGGGTCCGGTCCGGTGCGATGAACGGGCCCACTCCCAGCGCATCTATCTCTTCAGCTGCCTTTGCCGAGTAGTAGCCGGCGTCGTCGGATACTTTCCCCGGGACCGCGGAGAATCGTCAGCCGGACGCCAGGTACCTCGCGATCAAATGCTTGATTGATCTCCCACGTCGCGCCACTGCCGCGTCGAAGCGGCTCGAAACAATGGAGACGACATGACGGACAAGAAACCACCAAGGTATGCGGGGCGCTGTATCCACTGTCGTCTGCTCATCACTGCCATGACGACGCGGGACTGGGCTAAGGCTGTGTCTGTGCACCTTGCCCTAGATGCGACAAGCCGTGGTGAGGGCGCAAGGAACCTGGCACGGCTACTGCCTGGATGCCTACCGTGTGGCCAGCGACCAGAAGCCCGGCATTCAGATCACGATGTGCGACTTCTGCGGTGATATTGCATCATAGCTCGACCACAGGCTCGCGATGAACGTGGCCCGGGCACTGGGACCTGCGGTCCTGCAAAGGGCGTTCAGGGCCTGGAAGCTCAACCTGATTGCAATCGAGGACCTGCGGGTCGCCCGGATGACGCGCTCCGCCAGAGAGACGGTCGAGAGACCAGGGCGAAACGTGAGCCCGGAGGACTGTTACCCACATCCCTTTGACATAATGGCAATATACTCACTGTATCAGACAGATGGATGACCAGCCCTGAGTGACTTCCCCCCACAGATTTTAATCCGTGCCACCCGAGGCATCGTGCTGGCACTGGCGGTGCTACTCACCACAGGTGCCGTGTCCGAATGCGATGCCGGAAGTTCCAACTGGCCGGAACCGCCGGGAACTCGACCGCATGGGCCGTGGCTACCCCAGATGTCTCCTGACGGCTCACAGGTCGTATTTGCTCTGGGACGATCAATCTTCTCCGTCAGTTCGGATGGATCTCTCCTGAGTAGAATTCCAGACGGCCCGACGGCGTCCAGCTACTTTCTTCGCGATCTCACTCCCGATATTTCTCCCGACGGTTCGCGTGTGGCATACAGTACCTTCAGGTATGCAACTGGGATGCCCTGGGACAGGGTCCACAGCTATGAGATTGTCACATCCAGGCCAGACGGTACGGATCATACGAGGCTAACCAGAGACGAGAATGAGGACAGCAATCCCGTTTGGTCTCCCGACGGGACCAGAATCGCGTTCGTAACCCGCAGAGAAGGTTTTACCGCAGCAATCTACACGATGTCCCAAGATGGTACCGATGAGCGTTTCATTGCGCGCGCTGGGAACTCGAGTTACCACGACCCGCAGATCGTGTGGTCGCCTGACGGGCGATCCATTGCGTTCACCGATCATGACCGGGGCATGAAGGATGATGAGTTTGTCCCAGTCCGGCACTTCGTTGCCACTGTGCGATCGGACGGCACGGAATTCGTGAGGGTCATGGAGTCGGATTCGTGGTTCAGTGACCCCGCGTGGTCACCTGACAGTCAGAGTCTGGTGTTCAACACGACTGAGGACGAACATACAGTTCTCTACCTGGTCGATGGGGATGGGGCCAACCTACGGCGCGTCTTCTCGATTAACAGGCCATTCCCACCGAGCCCACACTACGACTCATATCAGCACGCGGTGTGGTGGTCGCCTGACGGTTCGGAGATCCGGTTCTACGCATATCCTCCAGGGGGCCATGTCTCTACCCGCTCAGACGGGGCCACTGTCCGTGCCTGGGAGATGGGACTGCACTCTGTCCATCCGGATGGGACGGGCTTTCGCACGGTTCAGGAGGGTTTGAGTCCGCAGACTGGCGCCGGATTTTCCCCTGACGGTTCCCGCCTCATTGTCGCCAGGTTCACGGGCCAGGATCAGGACGCTGTTCTACACACGACTGCCCTGGATGGCTCTGAGGAACGGATATTGGCGCGGTACGTACGTGGCGACTTCGTAGCGGAGAACTCCGATTGGCGGACAGACAAAAGTGTTGAAAGAGACGTAGACGCGTGCTGGGATGGCACGGTGGTGCGTAGTCCCAAGAGAAATCTGGGCCTGGTTCGGGACTGCCAGACGCTGCTGCAAATGCGTGACACATTAGCGGGCGAGGGTGTGCTTCTTCGCTGGGGCCCAAACCAATCGATAGACGCCTGGGAGGGGATTACGATCGGCGGCGGTCTTCCTCGTGTGGTGGGACTGGGTGCCCCACCCAACCACTTCGACACACTGCTGCAAGGGAGCATCCCTCCCGAAATCGGGCAACTCACGGGGCTGAAGAGCATCCAGCTGTTCAACCGAAACTACCCGTCCGGGCCGATTCCACCAGAGTTGGGGAACCTCAAAGACCTCGAGACGCTGGTACTCACCGGGGTCGAACTCAGTGGAAGTATACCGCCGGAGTTGGGAAACCTCGCCCAGCTGAAAACCTTGAGGTTGGATAAGAACAATCTCACCGGGGAAGTGCCAGCAGAGTTGGGTAACTTGACTCAATTGACGACTCTGTATTTGCATGAGACGAGCCTCACTGGTTGCATTCCGTCCATACTGACAGACAATCCGAATCTGAAAATCGTGAGCGATCTGGAACCGTGCTGAACGTTCGGCCACACATTTGGCTGCTCTCGGCCGCTGCCAGCCACTGCTACAGTAGTGGCGCCGGCAACATAACCAACTTCCCGGAGATGCTTGTCGATCCGTTCGAGAAGCGTATCTTTTTCGCGTCTGCTTGCGTGACCGTGATAGGGGATACAGCAATCCTGGCCGCGCCGCTTAGATACTCTGACGAGTTTGGAAACGGCGTTAGTCGGCATAAGTTCCAGGTGCGAACCCCATCCGGTTGGAGAAGACGAGCACGCTGTATGGCCCCCGCCAGCAAGCACTGCCGAGCAGCTGCTGTGGCACGATGACCAGTTCAAAAGAATCGAACTGGTCCGCCCTATATTCAGTATGTCAATTCGTACGCGCTGAATGAGGTTGAATCCCGGGACGCCGGATCCGCCGGGAGCTCAGCGGTCTTACCGTGAGGAGCTGCGGAGGAACAGGGCGCACTTTCCCT
>DAOUHG010000219.1:0-14328 GCA_034428835.1 Dehalococcoidia bacterium | reverse complement strand
ACGGCCACAAGGTCTCCACGCGGCTGCCGAAAGGCCGCCGCCGGACCCTTCTACCCGAAGTCCTGTCCGAACCATCGCCCCCCTTTGCCACTCATCGCCATCCCGCTGCTGTAACGCCACCCCTTCGGTGGATTCGGGTTAAGGCTTGGGAGTCCTCAGTTCTGGTAAGGTGTCAGGTGTATTGCAAAACGACCGTCGCGAAAGGGACCCGTTACGTACATGCCAGTGGAGCGAGCAAGGGATAGACTCCTTCGGAAGCTGTCTGGAGAAATATCTGACCAGCGGGTCTTGGACGCGATGGCCTCGGTACCGAGGGAGCGCTTCGTGCGGGCGGCAGACCGGCACGTGGCGTACGATGATGTCGCGCTCGGAATCGCTGGGGGCCAGACAATTTCCCAACCGACGATCATCGCGATTATGATCCAGGAGTTGGAGTTGCGAAGGTTCGACCGAGTGCTTGAGATCGGAACCGGCAGCGGGTATCAGGCTGCCATTCTGGGCGAGTTGGCGCGGGAGGTGGTAACCGTCGAGCGAGTCCCAGAGCTAGCTGCATCGGCGCGACAGTTGCTGGGTCGTCTGGGATACAGCAACATCCGGATTGAGCAGGCGGGAGGCATACTTGGTCGTCCGGAAGATGCTCCGTTCGATGCCATTGTCGTGGCTGCGGCAGCGCCGAGGCTGCCCCAGACGCTGATAAGCCAGCTCGAAGTCGGAGGTAGACTAATCATCCCGGTCGGTAGCCTGCGTGAGCAGACTCTAATGAAGATTGTTAAGACCGTGGACGGCGTCGTAACTCGATCGCTTGGGGCGTGTCGGTTCGTTCCGCTGATCGGACGTGATGCCTGGTCCGAATCGGAAGTGTGGTAGGACTGCTCACGGCGTTGTCAACCCTCAGTGCCGTTACCTATACTTTACGTTGATTCAAGCCCCACTGTTTAGGTTTGCCGAGGCCAGCTTCTGCCATGAATTTTGAGGTCGTCATTGGGCTGGAGGTTCACGCCCAGCTATCGACTGAAAGCAAGATGTTCTGCGCGTGCAGTTCGGACTACCAGCAGGCTGAGCCTAACACGGTAGTCTGCCCCGTATGCATGGGTATGCCCGGCGTGTTGCCCGTAATCAACCGCAGGGCAGTTGAGCATGTGATTCGCACCGGACTCGCCCTGGGCTGCGAAATATCCTCCTACACAAAGTTCGACAGGAAGAACTATCCCTACCCCGATCTCATGAAGGGATACCAGATATCCCAGTACGACCTGCCGATTGCCTCCAACGGCGCGATGCCCATTGAGGTCGACGGTGTACGGCGCAGCGCCGGAATAACTCGCGTCCATCTCGAAGAGGACGTTGCCAAGCTCATGCACCGGACGGAGGAGTTCGGGGAGGGATACTCGCTTCTCGACGTTAACAGGGCGGGCGTCCCGCTTATGGAGATTGTCGGCGAGCCAGATCTCAGAAGTCCAGAAGAGGCGCGCGCGTATCTGGTCCAGCTTCATTCCATACTCCAGTACATAGGCACCAGCAGTGCCGACATGGAAGAAGGCAATTTTCGTTGTGACGCCAACATCAGCGTTCGCCCCGTGGGCCAGGTCGAGCTCGGCACCAAGGTCGAGATCAAGAATATGAACAGTTTCCGGTCGGTATTCCGAGCTTTGGAATACGAGATCGAGCGCCAGAGCGAAGTGGTCAGATCTGGGGGGCGGATCGTCCAGGAGACACGTGGCTGGGTCGAGGAAGAGTCCGTGACCTTCTCCCAACGCATCAAAGAGGGCGCATCTGATTATCGGTATTTCCCTGAGCCGGATCTGCCCCCACTCAGGATTTCGCCGGAGTGGGTAGCCGAGGTCCAGGCTTCGATTCCCGAGCTCCCGCACACCCGAAAGAGTCGATTTGTGCATCAACTTGGGCTTCCTGAGTATGACGCCGGACTTCTCACGGCATCTCGGTCGACTGCCGACTACTTCGAGGCCGTACTGAATGGCGCGGCTAGCGGTCCTGATGTATGTGCTCAGTTTGCTAAAGCCATAAGCAACTGGATGCTAGGGGAGATGGCGCGCCTCCTGAACCAGTCCGGGCAGCACATCTCGGATGTAAGAATTGAGCCCGCCCAGGTTGCTGAGCTGCAGACCATGGTCGATGACTCTACACTGAGTTCAACAATGGCGAAGACGGTGTTCGAGAAGATGTTCGAAACGGGTCTGCCGCCACGGAAGATTGCTGAGTCCGAAGGGTTGGTTCAGATTTCCGACACTGGTGCCGTTCAGACCGCAGTTCTGGAAGCGATTGCAGCTAACCCGGACCCCGTCCAGGACTACCTGGCGGGTAAGCAACAGGCGATGGGCTTCCTCGTGGGTCAGGTGATGAAGGCGACGCGCGGCAAGGCAAACCCTCGCATGACCAGCCAGATGGTTCGTGAGCACCTGGAAGCGATGCGCTGATGGCGGCTCTGAGAAATGGGGCCAGTCCTGGCTCGGCGTTGAATGGAGCGCCTGTTAGTCGTCTTCAACGCTTCATGCGCCTGTTGCATCCCGGAGTAGGTCTTAAGCGATGGGCTCTGATTGGCGCAGTGGGTGTCGCGTTCTGTTCAATAGGCGTGGCGTATCTGATCAGGAAGTTCTTCTCAGTCAGCTTTCCCGACTTTCTACCGTGGTACTTTGAGGGGTTCTTCCTGTTGACCGTCGGAGGTGGCGCGATACTGCTGTCCATGTACGGCTTTTACAGGGCGCTGAGCCCGCTGTTCATGCGGTCGCAGTCAATCGACGCCGTGGCAGATACTGTCTACAACAGGTGGTCCAGGGGAAGAGGCCCGAAGATAGTCGCGATTGGTGGCGGTACCGGCCAGTCCGTACTGCTTCGAGGTCTCAGGCTGCATACTGACAATCTGACCGCAATCATTACCGTCGCTGACGATGGTGGAAGCTCTGGCATACTGCGACGTGAGCTCGGCGTGTTGCCGCCCGGAGACTTCCGCAACTGCTTGGTCGCCCTGTCTGAAGACGAGTCTCTGCTCGCAGACCTGTTTCAGTACCGGTTCGACGAGGGCAGCGGCCTGAAGGGGCACAGCTTCGGGAACCTGTTCATTGTCGCGATGACCAACGTGACCAAGAGCTTTGATCAGGCGTTGGTGGAGTCCAGCCGTGTACTCGCTGTCAGGGGCGGTCTTTTGCCCTCGACGTCTGCCGACCTGCGCTTGTCTGCGCGTTTCAGTGACGGGAGCGTGGTGCTAGGCGAGTCCAGCATCACAGAACGCGGAGGAGAGATCGAAAGACTGATGATCGAACCCGCGTCCGCGCCCGCGCACCCCCTGGCCGTACAGGCCATCAAGGAGGCGGACATAGTCGTCATTGGCCCGGGCAGCCTGTACACGAGTATCTTGCCGAACATCCTTGTGCAGGGAATTTCGGACGCCCTCGCAAAGACGGACGCTACGGTAATCTACGTGTGCAACGTTGCCACCCAGGTCGGCGAGACCGATTCATACGCCGTCCGGGACCACGTCATGGCGCTCCAGCAGCACACTTTCGACACCATCGCCGACTGCATTCTTGCCAACAGCAACCCTCTCCCACTTGACGACCGATTTGCTGGGCAGCCCGTCGTACACGATGGAATGCCGATACCCCACGCTCAGGTCGTCCTTGCCGACATGGCCGACGCTTCGCATCCCGTCCGGCACGACGTCTACAAGCTTGCTTCCGCTATCATGGACATATACGGTTCCACCAACGGCAGACGTCGAGCGTCGCCTGAGTTGCAATCTTATTCTGCTTCTGCATAGAACTACTCTCCACCTGAACACCGGGGTCAGCCAAACATGACGGTTCTCAACATAATTCAGATTCTGGTCTCAATTCTGCTGGTGATTATTATCCTGATGCAGGTGAAAGGGCAGGGCACTGGGCTGTTTGGCGCGGCTGACAACTCGTTCAGGACCCGGCGCGGCATCGAGCTCCAACTCTTCAGATTCACAGTTGCGCTCATAGTCGTGTTCCTCGGGCTCTCTATAACGAGCGCGCGATTCTTCTAGGCCGCTGGCCGTGAATCGACCAGTCATCACCCTCACAACCGACTTTGGCACTCGCGACCCCTATGTCGGTGCGATGAAGGGAGTGATCCTGAGCCGGTGTCCACAGGCCAATGTCGTCGATATCTCCCACGAAATCGAGCCGCAGTCTATCCCGCAGGGGGCCTACGTTCTCGCATCTGCGGCAACGCACTTCCCACCTGATGCGATTCACGTAGCCGTGGTAGATCCGGGAGTAGGGTCAGATCGAAGACCTATAGCCGTCCACACCCCGTCCGGCACCTTCGTTGCCCCCGACAACGGACTTATCTCCCTTGCGATCTGCGAGTATATCCAGACTCCGGCTGAACCCAATGATGATATCGGTGCGACGAGAGACACCTTGCAGGTTCTCCTACAAGCTAGGCTGTCTGACCAGTGCAGGGGAGTCGTGCTGGACGATCCGTCGTTCTGGCTGCCCAATGTCGGCCGGACATTTCACGGTCGCGATGTCTTCGCACCGGTGTCTGCCCATATCGCGTCTGGTGTGCCAATCTCTGACCTTGGCTCGCCACTGGAATCCATTGGAGTCTTGCCACATGTATCTTCGGACGGCGCGAACCTGTCCGGCGGGACAGTAGTCCACATCGACAGGTACGGAAACCTGATTACTAACATTCCGGCCGATTCAGTTCCAGTTGGATCAGCATTCGAGGTGGCGGGACGTAGGATCGAGGGGTTTAGTGCCTCGTACTCGGAAGCTGTCGGGAAGCTCTTGGCGATAATCGGAAGCGAGGGAACCGTCGAGATAGCAGTCGGCAACGGAAATGCGGCGAGGACGCTGAATTCTACCATCGGTGATAGGGTCGCCATACTGACTGAATCGCCCTGATCGGAGCCTGCAATGCACTGTCCGGTTCAAGTCCTCGGCGGTCTAAGGCCCTGTCTGCGCGAGCGAGCAGATGGTTCCGGAACTCGACGGCGGTTGGATGCACCATCTGACCGTCCTTAACCAGCCGTTCGATGGTCCGGTCCAGATAGTGGACAATTGCCGTGTCAAGATCGTCTCTTGCCAACTCCGCGACTCGGTTCAGGAACGGTGCCCGCTCCACCTTCCAAGGATCCAGCTTGTCGGCTAGGAAAACGACCTTGGACAAGTCTGCCATGCCCGGAC
The DNA here is from genome assembly GCA_034428835.1 of Dehalococcoidia bacterium. GTDB lineage: Bacteria > Chloroflexota > Dehalococcoidia > Lucifugimonadales > UBA1123 > VXRN01. The sequence continues at coordinate 9,154 of DAOUHG010000219.1, read as the reverse complement.
GGCCAGTTGTGTGAAACTCCACTGCCTCCAGGATTGGTCCGATGTCGTAGCCGCCCTCGCTGCTGAGCCATGCAGCTGCGACCGGCCCGTGAAGCAGGAGCGGCTGCTTCCGCTCGACGAAACTGACTTCCAGGCAGAGTCGCTCGGCCTCACGCAGCAGTATAGGTTCACTCAGCGCTCTTGCAAGATCGTGCGCCGCGACCCCTGTATCAACCTGGACCGCGTCGACGCCGTGGCGAATCGCGAGCTCCTGTGCGACAACCCTGGAACGCTCAACGTGGTCTCGCAGACCAGTTGGGAGTTCCCTCAGTCTTGCCCCAATTGCGTCGGGCAGGTCAGACATTCCTCACTATCCCATCGCTCCCAACCGGCGTCCGCCTAGGACGTGCAAGTGCAGGTGAGGGACATCCTGGCCCGCATCGCCCCTCTGGTTGATGATGAGCCTGTACCCACTCTCGGATACACCCTCGGCGGCTGCAGCCTCTCTAGCTGCGCTGAACATAGCGCCTATCGTTTGGTGGAATTCTGGCTGAAGTCCTGACAGGTACGTGAAATGCTCCACAGGAATCACCAGCAGGTGTACGGGCGCCATGGGGTTGATGTCCCGGATTACGAAGCAGTGCTCGTCCCGGTGGAGGATATCGCTTGGAATCTCGCCGTCTCTGATCTTGCAGAAAACGCAGATCTCGACCATGACAACCCCTGCGTCGCTACACGCCTACAACTGCGATCGCTTCGATCTCTATCAGGTAGCTGGGACTGACGAGACCCTTGATGAACACTGTGCTTGACGCAGGGCCGGGATCTCCTTCAAAGAACTCCAGCCTGGCTTTCGCGTAGCCGGCGTAGTCCTCCGAGTTGATTAGGAACGCCGTGATCTTGGTAACGTCCGCCCGCGTCGCTCCGGCAGCGCGCAGACCTGCTTCCACATTGCTAAGACACTGGACGGCTTGAGCATAGGAGTCACCCTCGCCGACCAGGTTGCCATCTGCATCCACTGACACCTGACCCGATACGAAGATGAGATTGCCTGTCCGTACAGCCGGCGAAAATCCTGAGGGTTTGTTGTTGGGATTCGGAAAGTAAGATCGTCTTGGCATAGCTTGACCTCTTGCCTGAAAGGAACATGCGGGGTGGGCCCTGCTCAGGTTGTCGTTACCCTGGGAGTTGAAGAAGCTCGATCCGCGTGTCGTCCGGGCCTGCAATGAATGCTATACGCGGTCCGTTCGGTACATCGATCGGGCCTTCCTTGAGCTCTGCTCCCATGCCTGTTAGTCGCTCCAGCTCGGCATCAAGATCGTCTATGGTAATGCCGATGTGCTCAAGCCCCCAATGAACGTCAGCGTTGCCGTCGCCCATTGACTCGCCGGTCCGCGCTCCTGAAATATTCACGGTCACCCCGTCTGGAGTCCTGGTCACGACGAACTGGTCTCCGTACGGCCGGACAATGTCGCTGACAATTGTGAAGTCGAACGCCTCCGCATACCACTCAGCGGTCTTCCTGGGGTCGGGAGCCTTTAGGTGAACGTGATTGAACTCATATCCCATTTTGAAGTCTGTGCCTCCTTCTTTGTGCGATTGCAGTCTATATCAACAGTTCTCTGTCAGCCAACCGGTGGCGTCAGCGCAGCTCGCGCATGACCATGTACATGTGCCTGTAGAGCTTAGCGAGCTCCCTCACGTACTCGGCCGGGCCTACAGGTTGCGTCGGATCAAGGTGTTTGAACAGCGAAAATTCGGTATGGTGCACGTCCCCGCGTTCCGCCAGCGCCTCGGCCAATCGCCTTGACTCGGCGGCCGGAACGAGCTGGTCTGCGCGGTCGTGCATTATCAGGACACGCGCTTTCAGGCCGTCGATGGTGGCCTTTGGGGAAATCGACGCCAGGGTCTCAAGCGTAGATTCCGGGAGGCTGTCGACAAGTTGCCGCGCCTCTTCCAGGTCGACCCCGGACAGCAGTCTGTGAACTATTCGAGCTTCTTCCGAGATCGCCGTCAGCGTCGATGCATCGAGCTCCGCGTCCCCGTCTACGAATACGCGATTGAATAGAGAGACCTCGCCGGGGTCCGACATGCCCTCAATGAGCTGGGCGGCAACTACGCTTCGGCTAAGCTCTGCGGGCGTCCAGGGCTCGACGGTGCCGTCGTAGAATCTGCTCTTCGACAGGACCGCCGCAATCAGGTCGCGCGCATCGTAGTAACCGGCGAAGAAATTCACGAAGCTGACTTCGTCTCGAATTCTTGCATCGCTCGCGGCGACTGTGAGCAGCGACGCTCCGACGCAGAATCCCGCCACACCGGCACGCTCTGGATCCACGCGCTTATGAGTTATCAGATACTCGAATCCCCGCACCAGGTCCTCGACCTCCTCAGGACTGACACGCTGCGAGGTCATCCCCTCCGACCACGGGACCAGGACAACGGCTCCGGAACGCGCCAGGCCCTCTGCCAGTCCGACCACCCTTGGGTCGTTCCGGCCGGCCGGGTTCACTCCAAGGAATAGCAGTACTCCACTGTGAACACCGTCGCCCGCGGGTGTGTACAGATCGGCGCTTCCCAGGCCCCCTCCAATTTCGTAGAAGACCTCCTCCTTGCTGGGAGTGCCCATTAGCCACGGCTGCGGGTTCACGGGAAGCGATCCCACGACTTGCGGTATGAAGAGCGCTGTCCTCCATGCGACACGTCCCTCTGGTGTGGCCGCGATCCATAGTGACATCAGAGCCAGCGCTACAGCGAGTCCGATCGCGATGCGCCGACCCAGTCTCTGGGCGCCGGCCTTCCACATGCGGCGAGGTTTCGTTGTTTCAGTTCTGGCGCGAATTTTCATAAGTCAACAATTGAATTCTTGCACGGACTCTCCAAAAGATGATCGTATTCAGGTCTTTTTTACTTTGACACTACTTTTGGCCAATGCTATTCTGAAAGTGGTCAATGCTCCGGCATCATTCGGGAGGACAGGCTGCGCCCCGGAAGTATATCTGGATTAGATTCCTGGTCGTAGATCATTCCATTGGGCGTGGTTGCCTTGGTCCTACGAGGTGGCGGACCGCTGAAGTTATTGGACGGGTGCTGAAGCATGGTCGCGGATATACTGTCCCGCATTGCAGGTGGCGCCATCCTCGCGGTGGGCGGATGGGGCCTCGGTAATTACATAGCAGATGTGTGGGGCCCGCAACATTTCGTGTTCTGGGCCTTCGGATTAACTATTGCCGGCGTTGCTATCGGACTCATCGCCACGCCTTTTGCCACCGCGCGACTGTCGAAAAGCATTGCGGAACAGACGCGTTCAATACCCACTTCGCGCCTGCTTTCATCAATTGCAGGCATGGTCGTAGGGCTCATAGTCGCACTACTCGTGTCGATTCCTCTCTTCAGGGTGCCCGGTTGGGTGGGTCTGATCCTTCCCGTCGCCATAAGCCTGCTCCTAGCATATCTTGGCGCTACGCTCATGTTCGCGCCTTCCCGGGACATATTCCACAGATTCGTTCAGGACAACCGTGTATTCTCGACTGTCAATGGCGTGGTGGCTTCTTCTACAAATGGCCATGGCGGGCCAATGCTCCTAGACACCAGTGCCATTATAGACGGACGGATAGCCGCCATTTCAAAGACTGGATTCCTCCAGGGAACGCTGGTGGTGCCGAGGTTCATCTTGGATGAGTTGAGGCACGTCGCGGACTCCAAGGACGCGATAAAGCGCGCACGCGGTCGCCGGGGGCTGGAGATGCTTCGCGAGATCAGGGAAGAGGGCAACGTACGGACCGAAGTGCTTGAGATCGACTATCCGCAGGCCCGCGAGGTAGATGCGAAGCTCGTTGGGCTAGCCAAGGAGATCGGCGCCTCCATCCTGACCACCGACTTCAATCTCAATCGCGTCGCCCAGATCGACGGGATCATGGTTCTAAACGTGAACGAACTGGCAAGCTCGCTCCGCCCGGTTGTGATCCCCGGAGAGAGTATCCGGCTCAAGATTCTACATGAAGGCAAGGAGCCTGGGCAGGGAGTCGGATTCTTGGAAGACGGCACTATGGTCGTCGTGGACTCCGGAGTGCACTACATTGACACTGAACTCGACGTTACGGTGGCGCGTGTTCTGCAGACAGCTGCCGGATGCATGATCTTCGCAAGCCCATCTTAGGCCTGGTTGCGTTTGGAACAGTCCGAACAGGATCACAGTACCGGATTGGCGCCAACCGTCGGCGTCGCGGTCGTGGCCGGAGGAGCCAGCCGCCGGATGCAGGGCCGTGACAAGCTATTCATTCCAGTGTTAGCCAGACCGTTGCTGCTGTATTGCCTGGAAGCGTTTCAAAACTCTTCTCTGGTTCACCGCATTGCGATCGCGACCGCGCCCACCAGCGTTTCTCGCGTCCGCGATCTGGCCTCTGAACATGGCATAAACAAGGTGGCGTCTGTCGTACCAGGTGGCGTGAGGAGGCAGGACTCAGTCGCCAACGCCCTTGACGCTCTCGACGATGTGGTCATCGTGCTGGTCCACGATGGAGCAAGGCCATTTGTGGACGATGCGGTCATCGCAAGGGCCATAGACGCGGCACGAGAGTGTGGCGCCGCATCCGCAGCGGTGCCTGTGAAGGACACCATCAAGGTCGCTTTGCCAGACATGACTATCGCCTCCACTCCTCCGAGAGATACACTCTGGGCGGCTCAGACGCCGCAGTCCTTTGACTCTGAACTGCTCCGTAAGGCTCATTCGCAGATCAGCGACGACGTGACTGACGACGCGGCGATGGTCGAGATGCTCGGCCGTCCAGTCAAGCTGTTCATGGGGTCCCACGACAATATAAAGGTCACAACTCCTGAAGACGTCCCTGTGGCAGAGGCCATAGCCAGGGGCAGACGCGAGACTTCGTCAGCGTGATTTCCAGGACTGGCATAGGCGTCGACGTTCACCCGCTTGTCGGCGGCAGGGACCTCGTACTCGGTGGAGTAGTCATTCCATTCGATCGGGGACTAGACGGTCACAGTGATGGAGACGCTCTGGTCCACGCGGTCATCGATGCCTGCCTGGGAGCAGCAAACCTGGGCGACATAGGCAGCCACTTTCCGTCGTCTAACCAAAGGTACCTTGGAGTCCGCAGCACAGTTATGCTGTCCGAGACCGTGCGGATGCTTCATGAACAAAGTTGGCGGCCCGAATACGTTGATGCTACAATTGTCACCGAACGACCCAAGCTCAGGCCCCACATTGACGACATGCGAGCTTCGCTCGCCGAGGCTCTACAAATTGACCGAGAGTTGGTCAGCGTGAAAGCGACCACCACCGATCACCTCGGATTCGTCGGCAGGGAAGAGGGGATCTGCTGCATCGTAGTCGTCACCATCTCGAAAGTATGAGACTCTACGACACCCTCTCGGGTCAGCTACACGACTTCGATTCCCCCAACGGGCAGGTCCGCATGTATGTGTGCGGGATCACCCCTTATTCCTCGTCTCACATCGGTCATGCCATGTCTGCCGTGTCCTTTGACGTCGTCAGGCGGTATCTCGAATTCCGCGGCTACGACGTGAGGCACGTTCAGAACTTCACAGACATAGACGACAAGATGATTGCCGCCGCCAACGAGCGCGGCATCGAAGTGTCCGACCTTGCATACTCGAACATCCAGGAGTACATCGACGCGATGGGCGCGCTGAATGTAGCTCCGGCACATGAGTATCCCCGGGCAACTCAGGAGATCGACAAGATTGTCGAGATCATCCAGACGTTAATCAACAAAGGCTACGCTTACGCTATCGATGGCGACGTCTATTTTCGAGTCAGACGGGACGACGACTATGGAAAGCTCAGCCACAGGAGCATAGACGACCTGCTGAGCGGCGCGCGCGTAGAAGTAGACGAGCGCAAAGAGGACGTGCTGGACTTCGCGTTGTGGAAGTCTCAGAAGCCGGACGAGCCCGCGTGGGACAGTCCTTGGGGTCCAGGGCGACCGGGCTGGCACATTGAGTGCACGGCGATGTCGATCAAGTACCTGGGGGAGTCGATCGATATCCACGGCGGCGGCGAGGACCTCGTGTTCCCACACCACGAGAACGAGATCGCGCAGTCCGAGTCCTTTACCGACGTCGAACCGTTCTCGAGGTTCTGGCTCCACAACGGGATGCTTCGACTCGGTGTCGAGAAGATGAGCAAGTCCTTGGGCAACATCATCTCGCTGCCCGAGGCACTCGACCGATTTGACCCCCAAGCGCTGCGCCTCTTCTTCCTGAGTTCACACTACAGGTCGCCCCTGTTCTACAGCGAAGAGGTCGTGCGTAGCCAAGAGCGCGCCTTGCAGAGGCTGCGCGGGGCGTTGAGAGTCGACTCCGGAGATAGCCCAGAAGTCGAACCCGACAGCTTTCGCGCCCGGTTCGTTGAGGCTATGGACGACGACCTCAACACGCCGCGCGCCCTGGCGGCACTGTTCGATCTCGCCCGCGAAATCAACCGTGGACGAGAACGAGGCGCGGACGTTTCGTCCGCCCAGGACACGCTTTCGGACCTTGCCGCGATTCTAGGACTGGACTTGTCGGTTTCGACCGATGATGCCGAAGCCTCGGCCGGGCCGTTCATCCAACTACTTGTGGACCTTCGCTCAGATCTGCGGGCCGACCGACGGTTCGATCAGGCCGACCGCATCCGTGACGAGCTCGCCAACCTAGGCGTTACTCTCGAAGACACGCCCGCGGGCACCGAGTGGACGCTGCGGTAGTCACACCGCGCAAACACATTCTCTAATCGTGGTGGCCCACCCTGAATCGCCCTGCGCTCCCCACAGTTCAATTCAATGCGATAGGCCGACTTTGGCAATAAGATAGCTATATGCGGGGTCAGTCCAACTATTAGCGTTGTTTGCGCCTCAATCCTCACCTACGATTTAAGTAGGGACACCGTCCTGCAACCGATAAATTCGGCATGAGGGAAGTAAGGAATTGGTATGACCAAGCCTCTAACCCACACCGTGACAGGAGCTGCTGGCTACACCGGTCAGTACATCACGCGACTCCTCCTCGAAGAGGGGCACACAGTCCAGACGATAACCGGACATCCAAAGCGCCCCAGTCCCTTCGGAGATCGGGTGGCCGTACACCCTTTCAACTTCGACCGCCCCGACCTGCTGGAAGAGACACTTGTAGGCACCGATACCCTGTTCAACACTTACTGGATCCGCGTCAACTACGGCGAGCGCACCCACGAGCGCTGCGTCCAGGAAACGCGCGTCCTGTTCGACGCTGCAAAGGCCGCGGGGGTCCGGCGTATAGTTCACATCAGCATCACCAATCCCGACCCGAACTCGTCCCTGCCTTACTTCAGGGGCAAGGGACAGTTGGAAGATGTCCTGCGCGGACTCGGCCTTTCGTACGCCATTCTCCGCCCCACAGTTCTGTACAGCGTGGAGGACATACTCCTGAACAACATCGCGTGGACGCTGCGCAAATTTCCCGTCGTGTTGCTACCCGGGACGGGCAACTATGGCATTCAGCCGGTATTTGTCGAGGACTTGGCCGAGCTTGCCGTCGCGTCCTCTCGGGGCGACCACAACACCGAAATAGATGCGGTTGGCCCGGAGGTCTTCACCTATGTGGAGATGGTGAAAATGGTGCGAGACAAGATCGGAGCCAGGTGTCTGGTCATGCCGTCGCCCAAGTGGTTAACGTACGCTGCCGGACGCTTACTCGGCGTCTTTCTGAAGGACATAGTTCTTACTTGGGACGAAGTAAAAGGCCTGTCCGCCGGCCTCCTGGTGTCTAAATCAGGTGCAGAGCCTCCGACTTCCACCAGGTTGTCGGAATGGCTGGACCGACATGGTCCTGAGTTAGGGCGAAGATATGCCTCCGAGATCCAGCGGCACTACCGGTGACTCCAGTCATGACTTCGCCGGCAGTCCCTTTTATCGAAGCGAAAGCGTAGTCAGCGAATATGAGGAACGAGTCATGTCTAGCTCCATGATAACCGTCTATGGTGCTCCCTGGTGCCCCGATTGCAGGCGCTCCAAGCAGTTTCTGGGTGAGCTGCGCGTGCCATACGAATGGGTCGACATCGACAATGACGAGGCCGCGCGTGAGTACGTCGGCAGCATCAATAGCGGCAAGCAGATCATCCCGACAATCGTGTTCGACGATGGCTCGTTCCTGGCGGAGCCATCCAACGCGGAGCTCGCCTCCAAGCTCGGAATCAGTCCCAAGGCCGAGCGTCAGCACTACGACCTCATAGTCGTAGGCGGAGGTCCCGCTGGACTCACCGCGTCGCTGTACGCCGCTCGCGAGGGTATCGAAACGCTGGTCATCGAACGCAGCGGCATTGGTGGCCAGGCCGGAGTTACTGAGCGAATCGACAACTACCCCGGCTTCCCGGACGGCATCGGCGGCGACGACCTTGCCGACAGGATCCGTGCCCAGGTCGAGCGCTTCGGGGTTGAGGTGCTCCCTGCCCAGGCCGTTACCTCGGTCGAGTCGCGGGGTCAGTACAGGATCGTCAGTACCGAGAGCGGCGACGACTACTCTGCAAGTGCGGTTCTTCTCGCCCCCGGAGCCCGCTATCGGAGGCTCAACGTGCCCGGCGAGGACGACCTCATTGGTGCAGGCGTCCACTTCTGCGCCACTTGCGACGGCCCCTTCTACAAAGGCGAAGAGCTCGTAGTTATTGGCGGCGGCAATAGTGGAGTCGAAGAAGGCCTTTTCCTGACCAGGTTCGCGGAAAAGGTCACACTGTTGGCTCGTGGCGGCCAGCTCGCAGCCAGCAGCATCCTTCAGGAGAAAGCCGCCGATCACCCCGGCATGGAAGTGCGCCTGAACACGCAGGTGCAGGAGTTCACGGGCAGCGCCCGGCTGGAGTCTGTCGTCGCGGTTAACGACGACGGTCAGGTGAGCAAGATACCGGCCGCTGGCGCTTTCATCTTCATCGGCCTCGACCCGAACACGGCGTTCCTCGAAGGATACGTTGAGCTTGACCCACGACGCGCAATTCAGGCCGGCCCGTCGATGGAGACCAACGTCGAGGGTGTCTTCGCAGCAGGGGATGCCAGGACCGGTAGTACCAAGCAGCTAACTGCCGCCGTCGGCGAAGGAGCTACAGCCGCCCTCATGATCCGTGAGTACCTTAAAGACGTCCAGGGAGACAGAGGGTACTAGAATCGGGGGAGTGCATGGAGCCAACGGGCGG
>DAOUHG010000218.1:0-9075 GCA_034428835.1 Dehalococcoidia bacterium | reverse complement strand
TCAGTCTCAGACCAAAGATGTGTATGCGGCCCTCAAGCTCATTGATAGATTCGATCTCGCCTGGTATCTGTATGGCGCGGGTGCTCGTTACCTGCATTGGACTGGTCTTCTCCCTGGATGTGTTTGTGTCTGTCCAAGGATAAGGCCAGTCCTCTCTACCTCGATACCCCCTCTACCTCTACCCACCACTTTTGTGATGCTTCCCCCTGTCAGCCCGTCAAGGGAGAGGGGATTTCCGGGCCCGTATTGAGCGTACTGCGGATGTGGTACGCTGAAACCAGGAGGGAGGTCATGCAGCGTACAGCAGTCGCTTTAGTGGCTTGTGCTTGCTTGCTCCTGTTGACGTGGCATTCCACGGACTCCATTGTTGCTCAAGCCCAGAGTCTCCTCCTCATAGAGATCGACGGCGAGATCGATCCCCTGACCGCCGATCACGTCGCCCGAGGTCTCGACGAGGCCCACGAGTCCGGCGTCCATCTGGCGGTTATCAAGCTGGATACTCCTGGCGGTTTTCTCGATTCTACTCGTGACATCGTTGAGGTTCTGATTGCATCTGAGATTCCCGTAGTCGTATGGGTGTCACCCGCGGGCGCGCGTGCAGCTTCCGCTGGTACGTTCATCGCGGCCGCCGCCAACTTTGCGGTTATGGCGCCGGGCACCAGCATCGGCGCAGCCTCACCGGTTACATCAGATGGTAACGACCTGCCGAAGACGCTCTCCCGCAAGATCAGCGAGGACACTCGCGCGTTCATACGGAGCGTTGCGCAAACTCGCGGACGCAACGCTGAGGCGCTCGAAGACACGGTCCTGACAGCCCGGTCCTACTCGTCAGAGGAGGCAGCCGATCTGGGCGTGATCGACTTCGTCGCAGCCGATCTGGGCACTCTGCTCAGCGCGATCGACGGTCGAGAGACCATGACCGCCGCTGGAACGGTCACCGTCGAATCGGCCGACCTCGAGGTCCGGAAGCTCGACGCGACGCTCCTGGAGCGGACACTGGGCGTCCTGGCGAACCCGAACGTGATCCTGGCGCTGTTCCTGATTGGCGGATTGGCCGTGGTCGCCGAGTTCGCGATACCTGGAATGTTCGGTCCCGGCATATTGGGGGTCATTCTGCTGATTCTCGCGTTCGTCGGCTTCTCGAACGTGCCCGGAAGCTGGGTGGGTGTGGGCCTGATCGCACTTGCGATGGCGCTGTTCTATGTCGAGACCATAGCGCCCGGCTTCGGAGCGTGGGGAGTGGGAGGAGTCGTCAGCCTCTTGCTCGGATCGATATTCCTGTTCGGGAACTTCCTCAGCCCGTCGGACCTGCCTGAGCCGAGGTTCATGGCGAGTCCGGTCATGATCGCTATTATGACTGGACTCGCGATCGCGGGATGGGTACTGTTCATCCGCGCCGTCAGGACTGAAGGCGGCACTTCGAGCGGCTACCAGTCGGATGACGAAATCTTCCTGGAGGGACAGTGGGGTGTCGCGATGTCGGACCTTGCCCCTTCCGGAAAGGTATGGGTCGCCAGTGAAGAGTGGTCGGCGGCGACAGACCCGGGAGTTCTCATCAAAGAGGGTGACGAAATCCGGGTCACCGCAGTCTACGGACAGGTGTTGAGGGTGGAGAAGCTCGAGGGAGATTCCTAGTACCGTGTCCAGCTGATTTTAGCAAACCAGCTTGGTTGATAGACCGCCCTTCGACAAGCTCAGGACGAACGATTGTGACCATCAGAACCCAGTCGTAGGTAGTAGATATATGAGGAGAGACCAGATGGCAGGATTTCATACAGTAGGACCCAACTACGCCCTGATCGTGTCAGGGGGAGACGTGCAGCCGAAGGTGAAAGTGGGCGGCAGGATGTTCGTCCTGCCGTTCATTCAGAAGGCGCAGATGCTGTCGCTGGAGGTGATGACACTCCAGGTCAATACGGCGAGGGTGTACACGGCGGAAGGGGTTTCCATATCGGTCGATGGCGTGGCGCAGGTCAAGGTCGGTCGAAGCGAGCAGGCGATCAGGACCGCCGCAGAGCAGTTCCTCGGCAAGAGTGTGCAGGAGACCTCTGAGGTCGCCCTGCAGACGCTCGAAGGCCAGCAGCGCGCGATCCTGGGGACGATGACCGTCGAGGACATCTACCAGGACAGGGTGGCGTTCGCCGAACAGGTCCGCGAAGTAGCGGCGACCGATATGACCAATATGGGCCTGGAGATCGTGAGCTTCTCGATTCGAGACATCCAGGACGAGCAGGGGTATCTTGAGGCGCTCGGGGTCAAGAGGACCGCAGAGGTGAAGCGGGACGCCGCTATCGGCCAGGCTGAGGCGGAACGTGACGCGGGAATCAGGGCTGCCCAGGCCGAACAGGAGCACCAGGCGGCGAAATTCGCCGCGGATACCGCGATCGCGGAGTCGGAAAGAGACTTCAGTGTCGAGAAGGCGGCATACGATCAGCAGACGAACGCGCGCAGGGCCGAAGCGGAGCTGGCATACTCACTCCAGGAGGCGAAGACACGCCAGCAGATCAGAGAGGAAGAGCTGCAGGTCGAAGTGGTCGAGCGCCAGAAGCAGATCGAAATTCAGGTGCAGGAGATCACCCGTCGGGAACGTGAGCTCGACGCGACCGTGCGTCGCCCTGCCGAAGCCGAGCGCGACCAGCTGGAACTGATCGCCGAGGGCAACAGGCGGCGCGCCCGCGTCGAGGCAGAGGCCGAGCGCTACAGCCTGGAGACCGTGGCCACCGGCGAGCGGACGAGGGTCATCGCCGAAGCCGAGGCCGAAGCCGAGGCCATCAGACTTCGAGGACAGGCAGAAGCGGACGCCATCAAAGCGCGTGGAGAGGCTGAGGCCGCATCCATCAGGGCGCAGGGACTCGCGGAGGCGGAAGCGATGGACAAGAAGGCGGATGCCTGGAAGGGCTACGGGCAGGCCGCTATGATCCAGCAGCTGTTCGAGTCTCTGCCGCGGGTCGCGGACGCTGTGGCGCAGCCTCTTGCGAAGACCGACAGCATAGTGATCATAAGCAACGGCGGAGATAATGGAGCGGGCACCGGGGCCAGCAAGGTCACCCAGGACGTATCGAACACCATTGCTCAGCTTCCTGCGCTGGTCCAGTCCCTCACCGGAGTTGACCTCATCAGCACGCTAAAGAACCTGCCCGGCATAGTATCAGACGACAACAACAGGCAGGGTGGTCAATCTGAAGACGTTGATGGAGAATCATCGGGCAAAAGCGATTCGAGGAGCGAAGACCCTAATGACTAGTCAGACCAACGAGTTCTACAACCGGCTGGGCGTCAAGCGAATCATCAACGCGGCGAGCTGGATCACTGTGTACGGCGGCATCATCATGCCGCCTGCTGTGGTCGAGGCGATGAACGAGGCGTCGCGCTGGTTCATCGACCTGCACGAGCTGAACCAGAAGGCCGGCGAGGTCATCGCGCGGATGACAGGCGCCGAGTCGGGACTGGTCACGGCCGGGTCGGCAGCCGGGATGGTGCTCGAGTCGGCAGCGTGCATAGCGGGCGCCGACCCCGCCAAGATATGGCAGCTCCCCGACACGACCGGCATGAAGGACGAGATCGTCATTCACCGCGCACACGCGTTGCCTCAATGAAAAGGTTACCGAGAGGAGCGACCGGTTAACTTGGGACCTGTGGGCGTCAATTAGAAGCCGCGAAAAGCTCGGTAACATCTCCTGGTGAGGCAACAGGGGCCAGAATGATTGTCGCTGTTCACCCCCAAAAGGGCGCAGGGCATCCCTGCCTGGCGTCTCCGGCTGAGGCCCAACAGAAACTCCGATTCTCGCTTCCCCGCCTGCTCCTGAGCTGTGCTAGACTAACACAATAGAACATATGTATTGCGGCAGGCCGTGGGGAGAGCAGCCCATGACCAGACGCCTAGAGAGACCCAGTACACATGTCAGCGGGTTGGCCAAGCTGATTGCGGGCGACAACTCCTGCCTATTCTCGATCTGGTTCAAGTCCTGGCACCGGGACTACGAGACCAACAGGGACGGCTCCGGCCTGGCCGGGTGAAACGCCAGACACACCGCCGCCGTGCACGAGCTCGCCGACCGCCTCGAGCGGCAGGGAGACAGTGTGCACATGGAGATGCAGAACTGGTTCGAGGTGAGGAGCTCGATCACCGGGTCGATAGTCATCGGCAAGCCCGACATCATTGGTCGGGCCCCGGATGGCGCCGCCACGGTCTACGACGTCAAGACCGGGAGGCCCAGGGCTGCGAACGAGATCCAGGTGAAGCTGTACATGTACCTCCTCCCGGTGTCCAACCACGGCCGCTGGCGCAGGGCCAGGATGGACGGATGCGTGGCGTACGCCGACGGCACAGAGGTACGGATAGGCGCGGACGCCATAGACGATGAGTTCAAAGGACAGGTGGCCGGGATTATGCGACGGATCGTCTCCGAGGAGCCCGCCCGGCACGTGCCGAGCGGGCGGGAGTGCGGGTGGTGCGAGTTGACCGCCGCGGACTGCAGCGAGCGGATCGAGGCCAGCTCTCCTGAGAGTGCGCGCCCAGGGGACACTCTGCACTCATGCTAGCCGATGCTGGGGAATGGTCTGGACGGGCCCATGACCGACAAGACCGTGCGTTTCGAGCAGGGTCAATGCATCATGGGTAGTCCGGCCCGAAAACAGGGGCTCCAGGGCGCTCCCGCGGGAATGTTTCCGGGGGGACAAGCGGCAAAACCGGGGGTTCGGCCGGTGTGGTGATTCGACTGACGGCAGAATATCATCGGGAAGGTCGCCTGGAGGCTGCTGACATGCCCGACCGGGATTGTGGACTACTGGATCAGGTTATCCAGATCGCGCTGCAGCTCTGCAAGATCAGCCTGCACGTGTTCGTAGATGATGTCCCAGATGTAGTCCCCGGGAGACTTGTTCCGGTGGGTGGCGGCAAGGTAGAGCTGTCGGTGCTGGCTCTCAGTGTACGACAGGCCCACGTACCGTTTCTTCTCCGTGCTCTTACCCTTCATCCTGGGGCCGCTGGACCTGTTGGTCTCCGGCGAACCGCCCGGCGTGGACCCGGGGTCCGGAATCTGCAGGTTGGTCATGGATCACTCCCTCCAAGGACGTTCCATCAGGCCACACGTCCAAGGCCCGCCTGTTCGTATACCTCCCCGAACACCTCCTCGTAGAGGTGCTCCATCTCCCGTACCCCGCGGTCGTTCGGTCTGGCGAACTCAGCTATGGTCTGCCCCACGGACGACGCGCGCTGGAATCCCACTCTGTAGCCCACCACCACCGCCGCCACCTGCAGCCCCGAGCATCCGGTGACGATAATTTCACGGGTCTGCTGAGCCTCCTGGCTGAGGTGGTTGGTTGACGCCTGGTTGATGAGCGCAAGCGCACGGAGTCCCGGATTGTGTTCACGGGCCTCCACCACCAGATCGTCGACGAGTCGCATCGTGTACACGTCAAAGGCACAGGGACGAACGGGGACGACGGCAAGCTCCGCGAGTCTCAGGGTGTCGGCCATCTCCACGCCGGCCCGTGGGCCCAGGTCTACGATCACGTCGTCATACCTGTCGACACGGGTTTCTAGGTAACGGCCCAGGGCCGGACCATACTGTGAGACGCAGTCCAACCCCGGCATATCGGTCTGCTTCCTGTAACGGGTCCAGAGGTCGGCGCTGCCCTGCCTGTCCCCGTTGACAAGGAGCACTCGGCCTGGACCATGCGCCCTCATGCCGGCGAGGTTGGTTGCAATGATGGTCTTTCCGACCCCTCCCTTTTCCGCCAGTACCGCTACGAGCATGAGGTGGCCTCACTTCCTGAAGGAACTGTGCATGCAAGTTCTGATAAATCAGATTGTGTGTCAGCAGGTTAAGGCAATCTGTGCACGCAGGATCATGTTACCAATAGTCCACCCAAACCGGACCCGCCTTTCAGCGCTCCTTTTGGGCATTTCCAGTAGCTGCGGGCAGATCTGTGGTCGTGGCCATCTGCTTGCACATAATCTGATGTATCAGATTCTCAGACCCTGTCGTTACAGGTAGTGTGGTGTCAATTTATGTGAAGGCAAAACTTGATGTGGCCTCCAATTCTGCCAGGCTCCGTCTCCCCACCTTCCGCGACAATTGCTGACACTCCCACCACTCGCGGGAGGTACCGTAACCACCTGGTAGAGTCGATCCTTCTTCCAGTCCGTCTGGTCCATTGAGCTACACCGTGCTCCGCTGGATGAGATAGACACCAGCGTCAGTGCTGCCCGGGAGCATGGGCACCAGACTCTCAGGGCTCTGCTCGCCGGTGGAGTGGAATTGCCGCGGTCATGCGGTCGTCGCCTTCATTTCCTCCGCATCTCAACAGAAACGGTCTCTTCAATGTGCACACTATGATTTGTTTCATGTCAGTCTCCTGTACCGGCGCACGTTGAGAGCTTTCCACTCAAGGAGTGGTTGAATGCTGATACGTTTCTGAAGAGCCTGATCGACAGTCAGTAGGTCAGGAGTTATCCTTCCCTCCTCCAGCAGCAAATCCAGGAATTCCCGTTCCGCGTCAGTGAATGGCAGTAGCGCAGAAAGCGCCGTCCTGCACTCCTCTATAAGAGACTCACCATAGCTGGTAGGTCGAATTTCCCGTTTACGGTCGACGCGGAGCGCTGGCATCAGCTGGCTTGCGAGATCGCCCGGGTCGAAGCCAACGTCGTCAAGAGTGACCGTGCGCCAGTCCCTCCTGTTCATGCCCCCGTAGACCACGAAAGCGGTCCTCAGTTTCTCAAGGTCCAGGGTGTCGAGAGAGAAGATGAGAGAACAGTCAAAGAGGTCCCGGGCCCTCTTGCGGGCGAACAGAGCGGCCAGTTTCCCGGCCGCAAGCTCATGTACGTCGACCAGTGGAAACTCTGAAGTCTGCCATCTTCCCAGGTGACGTGACGTCATCGGGATCAGGGGCCACATCGGTACCCGGTACATATAGTTGACGTCGACCTCGATCCTGGCACTGCCTCCGGATGCCGTGGGATAGCGCAGCGACCACTTGCCACCCGCGTGCTCCTCGGGCATTCGCCTAACGGTGTATTCCTCCCGGCTGAAGACGGCCTGTAGCGCCTCTTCAACAATGGGACGCTCTCTCCGCATGTCCTCCATACTCTCAGAACCGACGTAGTTCAGATCGATGTCCACCGAGAGTCTCGGCACGTCGAACACGAACAGGTTCAGGGCGGTTCCCCCCTTGAGCACAAGTTTTCCCCGGAGGAACGGATGGCTGTTTATGGCATTGAGAAGTCCAAGCAGATGGAAAGTCTTCTCCAGCAACTCCGGCTGGAATCCGGTTGCCTCAGCCTCAGCGATCAGTCTCTCCGGAGAGATCCTCATGCGACCTCCGCCCAGGAGCGCTCCATGACATCCATCGGCACAACCAGGTTCCAGTCCGGGACCAGCCTTCCGCCACGTCTGGCCCGATCGAGGTAGTGCGGCCCCCTGGGACGGTGCCGACGAAGTCTGGCCAGGTGGGCCTCGTCGACCATGAGAACGTCCCGGTGCTGTTCCAGGAAGAATCCCACCCTTGCCACCGTGGTTGCATTGCTCAGCAGGAGGGCATACTCAACCATCCTGTCCAGATCGAAAAACTCCACCGACTCCAGTGACCGCCAGACCTCCTCCCATCCACCTGAGAGACGGGGACGATTCAGAACGTCAACCAGGGTCCGCTCAAGGCTGGCGACTCTCAACGAAACGTTCGCCCGCTCCACAGTCAGGACGTCGAACATCCGGGCGTCGCGGTTAACGAGGGCGGACGGGAACCTCGTGCCCCGAAACACATTGGATCGAAATGTAAGAGGAACGGCCGGTCTCGTCGCCTGGTAACTGAACTGTTGCCAGACCGTGTAGGCCCGCCCGTGGAACTGCAGGGCCGTGTGATGCGACAACACAGAGTCCCGGGCAAGTCTCGAGGTAATCAGGTATGGATCGATCGGGAAGGAGTCGCCATTGGAGCCAGGCGGCACCACAGCGTACAGCCCGCGTCTTATGGCGACGATCCGCCCGGTCTTTGTGTGATATGCAAGAATCGATTCCTTCGTCCTGGCCCCATCTCTGCCTTCAATCGACAGATATTCGGCGAACTCCTCGCCGGTGAAGACTGGATGACTTCGAAGGAATGCTTCATGACGCATGGTCGGTAGTTGCCGGGCTTTCTATTTGACATCGTAGCACTCAACCCATATTTAGATTATGTAATGTGCGTCATCGTGTCAAGTGATATCACTTCGCAATGGTCCAGAGTGCCGCAGAGTAGATGATCTTGGAAGTGTCAACGAGGAGAATTCTGATCGCCTCGAAGATGAGAGTAATAGTATGGTTGGTCTACACAGGTGTACAAATGGCAAACGGGCGTCGGCGAGCCGTGATGAGGGATTGCTTCTCAGAACCGTATCCTCTCTATCTCGTCCAGGGTGATGCTGTCGCCGGTGCGGTCGTAGAGACGGGTGGTCTGGGATGACTCGTGGGCGGCGATGGCGCGTGCGTCCTCGAGAGAACCGCCGTTGGAGAGGTAGTTGGTGATGCCGGTGGCGCGGAAGCTGTGGCAGTTGATGGTTGGAGGCAGACCGGCCCGCCTGGCGCGTCGCCTGACCATCTGGAACACGATCTGCCTGTTCATCCGTGTGCCCTTGAGCCGTGACTTCGTGATGTCGACCGCCTGGAACAGGGGCGACTTGGGCGAGTACCAGAGATCTGTGGCGTCCATGTACTCACCGAGGTACTCGACGAGCCTGTGGTGTGCGGGGACGTGGTGTTCCTTGCCGCCCTTCTCGTGCAGCAGGAATGTCCGCTGGTGGTTGCTCAGCCTGTAGTCCTCGACGTCCATCGCGATGACCGCGCCGACACGTCCGAAGGTGTAGAGCATGGTCGCGATCAGTGCGCGATCTCGAAGTCCTGCGACCTTATCTATTGATATCGAATCGAGCAGCGTCCGGGCCTGGTCGTCGCTGAGGACCGGGGTCCTGCCGACCCTGACGACGTGCCTGGGTCTCTGGACCGACGTCGCCGGGTTGGTATCGAGTGTCCCCCCGGAGTGTTATTGCTCAGCATAAATGTCCTGACTAACTGACCGGCATAAATGTCACAGTCACCT
>DAOUHG010000217.1:0-2524 GCA_034428835.1 Dehalococcoidia bacterium | reverse complement strand
GGTCTGAGTGGGGCAGCCCGTGAATATCCTCCTGGGCCCAGTGAGCCACCCTAGGCTGATGACCTCGTCTCCTGCTGGAGTCCAGACGCATGGCAGAATTACGAGCAGGCGACACACAGCCGAGTCCGCACCGAACCCCCGTCAAAGTCCTGGGAGCTAAGAAATCACACTGCCCGCCAGAGAGACCGTGCTCAACGGCTGGCCTGTGGTAAGGAAGTACCCAGCCATGGCCTTAACGAGCGATGAATCTCCCGGGCCCGGTGGACCTCCCATTGGCGTCAAGATGTACGTTCGCCAGCCGTAACTGCAGCGCGGGCCAAAGGCGTCACAGCCGCACAATCCAGTTGGATGCAATCGCGTCCGTTTCAGGGAGACTGCAACAGAAACTGGGACAGCGCGACTTCACAAAGCTCTGGGCGAAAGAGCCTTTGTACAGAACGTGCCTCATCAACAGTAGCGAACATCCTCGGCATGAGATCGGGTCCTGAGCAATAGAGTCGTACCCGCACCGAAAGTCGGTCGGCTGAAGTTACTCCCCGACCTCTGAGGAAAACTGACATGCTGAGTCTAATCAGCGGGTTATAATTAAGTGAGAGTAGAGCCGAGCTCATGCTCCAATGGTCTCGTCACTCCCGCGAGCGTGGGAATGACCGTGGACGGATTGGAGACGAAGCGCGCTGTTTGCGCTTGTCCCGGTATACTGATGCCGACTATTGGGAGGATTCTGTGGCGATCACCAAACTCGCAGTCGAGAATTTCAAGAGCTTCGATAAGATCGAAGTTGATCTTCGGCCATTCAACATAGTCGTAGGGTCGAATGCGTCTGGCAAGTCCAATTTCCTTGACGCGCTTCGGTTCTTACACGACATTGAGGCGAACACGCTTGAGAGCGCGATCGGCAGCCGTGGTGGCGCGGAGACTCTGAGGAACTTCAATCTCGATAAGAATCGAGCCTTGCGAATCTGCGTTGAGACTGACGACATCCAAAGGAATCTGGTTCGCGCTGAAGCGGACAGGGCATTTGGGGTGAAGAGTGTCCTGACAACATATGAGCTATCGCTCTGTTTTGATGAGTCCGATGTAGGGTTCAATGTCGTCACCGACAGACTGACCGAACATTTCACCATAGTCGAGCTTCATCCGACAGTTGACGTAGATGGATCAGATGTGGATTTTTGGCTTCCAATAGGCGGAGTCTCGTCACAATCGGACTTGCCCCCGGGAACCTATAAGGAAGGTCGAAGTCTCGGTAGTGGCAAGACGCTATATCATCGAGAGGCCGGCTCAATCAAGTGCTGTGTTGAAATCCCCGAAGGCGTCCCCTTTAGCGAGGAAGACATATCCCACCTCCATGACGACAGTTTTGTTCTCCATCACCCTCAACAAGTGATGCTGGAACGATTCCCGCGGATCGTCTTTCTGTCCAGAAGCTTTTCGTCGCTGGAAGACATCTCCGTGTATGACTTTGACCCGCGCAAACCTCAGCAAGCCGTACCAATCACAGGAGCACGTCGTCTAGACGCCGATACGGCAAACCTAGCTGTCGTTCTTCGTGAAATCATCAGGAGGCCCGAGTTGAAGGGTCGGCTCATCAGCTTACTGTCGGCACTGCTTCCATTCGTTCATGACCTAGGTGTCGAAGAGTTCGGTTTCGGCCAATTGATTACAACCCTGACCGAGAGTCACTCTGATAGGAACCATCGGTTGCCGGCGGTTCTGGCCTCAGACGGGACAATTGCCTGCATCGCGTTGGTTGTAGCACTCTACTTCCAGCACAGCGCTGTAGCTATATTTGAAGAGCCGGATAGATATGTTCACCCACACCTTGCCGGTCAGATCATGCAGATGATCAGCGAGGTGACCGACAGGATGCAGGTCATCTTCACGACGCATAATCCCGAGCTGCTAAGGCACGCGAGTCTGGAGGACATTCTGCTGGTGACGCGTGGTTCGGAGGGCTGCTCTGAAGTCACACGCCCAGCAGATAGCGATGTCGTGAAGCTATTTCTCCAAAGCGAACTCGGTGTAGAGGACCTGTTCGCACAAAACCTGTTGCCACTATGAATTCCGGGTATCACAGAATGTGGCTGCTCGTTGAAGGAGCAGACGATAGGAGATTCTGCACGGTAGTACTCTGCCCCACTTTCCGGATACACTACGATCATGTGTCTATATGGGAGTACAGTCAGCAGAAGCGATCGAAGTTGGCCGCTCTGGTCCAAAACATCGGCTCCATGAGCGATGACTACCTCTTGATCTGCGACATGGACGCATGGCCTTGTGTCACCGAGACGAAGGAGGCGGTCGCGAGTGGAGTATTAGGTTTGTCTTGGGATCGAGTGGCCGTAGTTCGGCGGGAGATCGAAGCCAGCGTGCGGTCGTCCACGTTTACGACGTATGGAGCATCGTCTCCCATGAGGCTCGAATCGTAAACGAAGCCCCTGTCGGCCAGGAGCTCGAGGGAGTGCTCGCTGAGCTCCCAGCTAGGCGAGCGGTATCCGAGGGGCGGTTCTCCGGTCAGGCC
>DAOUHG010000216.1:0-9703 GCA_034428835.1 Dehalococcoidia bacterium | reverse complement strand
CCCGAGTGGTCTAGAAGCGTGTACCTGCCCGCAAGCAGAAAACAGTCGAAATCGCCCTCCCTCGCGAACCGCGCCGGCATCTCCCACTGGTTCATGCCCGCGCCGATGGCGCCCAGTACGCCCTGCGAGCGAAGCTCGGCGAGCGCCGGGTACGCTTCTCCTATGGCTTGCTCCCAGTGATCGTCAGGATCGTGTATCAGGGCGATGTCCAGGCGGTCCAGGCCAAGCCTTTCAAGGCTCTCCTCGATTGATCGAAGAACACCGTCGCGACTGAAGTCGAACACGACGTCATACGGTGGGACCTCGACGTAGACATCGTCTTCGTCGGTAGGCGACTCGTTCGGATCCAGTACGCGCCCGACCTTGGATGACAGCGTATAGCTATCCCTGTCAAAGCCGCCAAGACCATCACCGTAAAACCTCTCGCTCTTGCCCCGGCCATACAAAGGAGCGGTATCGAAGAACCTGATTCCAAGCTCGTAGCCGCGCCTGACAGTGTCAACTGCCGTCTGTGCTCCGGCCGACGTGAACAACCCGCCCATCGGAGCGCCCCCAAGACCGAGCCTGGTGACCTGAACGTCGGTTGTGCCTAGCTGCCTGAGCTCGAGAGGATCCATCAGTTCAACACTCGCGAGTACCCTACTGCCTCGGCGCCTGGCGCGGTGCGGGATTGACCATGTCCATACCCAGGGTTCCGGGGAACATCGCCGCGATCTCTTCCACGGTCCAGCGACCATTCTTCTGGAGGGTGCGCGCAGGCTCCGGGTTGTTCATCAGTGAGATCTCGCCGCCGGTAACGTGGAATAGATACCCGTTCACGTCCTTGGCCTCATCCGACGCGAGCCACGTAACGAACGGGGCGATGTCATCAGGCTCTCGCCTGAGATCCAGGGCCCTGGCCCCTGATCCGCCCTGGATTCCTGAGGAGGCCCTGATCGCGCGCGCCGAGTCGGGCACAGTGGCGGTCATTCGCGAGTTGGCCCCTGGCGAGATGCCGTTGACTCTTGCGCCATATCGACCCATGTCCCGGGCCACGGCACGGGTGAATCCTGCGATTCCGTCCTTGGCGGCCCCATAATTGGACTGTCCCGAATTTCCGTAGAGGCCCGAGGTGGATGAGAAGGTGATAATGCACCCACTTCGCTGCTGACGGAACAGGATGCACGCGAACTTCGATACAGTGAACGTGCCCTTCAGGTGGACGGCTATCACGTCGTCCCATTCCTGCTCGGTCATGTTGAATACCATCCGATCGCGCAGGATGCCAGCCGGGGTGACGACGATGTCGAGTTTTCCGAAGTTATCCAAGGCGGTCTTGACGATGTTCTCGCCGCCCTCCATCGTGGCGACTGAGTCGTAGTTGGCAACAGCCTCCCCGCCAGCGTCTCTTATCTCGGCTACTACTTCGTCAGCCGGAGCGGCAGAAATGCCTGAGCCGTCGACCGCGCCACCGAGGTCGTTCACAACGACCTTTGCTCCTTCAGCCCCGAACAGCTTGGCTATTCCCGCTCCAATGCCACGTCCTGATCCGGTGACGATGGCGACTTTGTCTTTCAGCAGGTCTCCCATAGTTTGGTCTCCCGTCGAGTTGCGATGTCATCAGATGTTGGGCTAATGTCTTGTGGGCCGTGGCCGCTATTGGCGCGGCTGCTGCGGAGGGGACGGATTCGGAAGGCCGCGCGTAATGTGCTGCGGCACCAGCTCCTTCAACTCGTCCAAGGTCCACTGGTCGTTCTTGAAGATGGTGCGGACGCGCCTAGGCAGAGACAGCAAGGTTATGTTGCCGCCATAGACCAGGAACGTCTGGCCGTTGACATCCGCTGCGAAGTCGCTCGCTAAGTAGGAGATGAATGGGGCGATGTCATCTGGGTCCAGGGGGGCCTCCGGCACTGGCGCGCGATCCGTATCAGGGCGGTCCGTTCGCATCTGGCGAGCGACATCCGGCACCGTCGCTGTCATTCGGGACGCCGCCCTTGGGCAGATCGAGTTGGCGGTGACGCCGTAGCGACCGAGGTCTCGCGCTACCACCTTGGTGAAGCCCGCAATGCCCGACTTGGCGGCGGCGTAATTGCCCTGTCCGGTGTTGCCGAACAGACCGGACTCGGACGCGAAGGTGATGATCCGACCGGAGCGCTGCTGCCTGAAGAGAATGGACGCGAACTTGACGACAGTGAATGTGCCCTTGAGGTGAACGTCGATCACGTCGTCCCACTCGTCCTCGGTCATGTTGAATATCATCCTGTCGCGGAGGATTCCCGCGACGGTTACAACGATGTCGAGCTGCCCGTAGTTGTCGAGAGCGCTCTGGACGATTGCTTCGCCGCCTTCCATCGTGGCGACCGAGTTATAGTTGGCGACGGCCTCGCCGCCATTTGCCTTGATTTCTGCAACCACCTCGTTGGCGGGGCTGCTCGAGGTGCCCGTCCCATCGACCGCGCCGCCAAGGTCGTTTACGACGACTTTGGCCCCTTCGGCAGCCATGGTAAGCGCGATCCCTCGCCCGATGCCTCGGCCAGCGCCGGTGACGATGGCCACTTTGTCAGTCAGCGTGTTCGGCATGAATTCCTCCCGTTTAACACATAACACACGTCCGCGAACGCCAGCCGCGGGCTAAATTTCAGCATTGTCGAATCCTGCTGTGGCTGGATTCGGAGCGCGCACAGTGTACAGGAAATCAGCGATTCGTTAAACAGCCGGGCCCGGAATCCGCCCACCCGGAAACGTGGTCAATGGCATGAATTCCAAGGAGCCTGACATCCTCCGGTGGTGGCTCCGGCGGCAGTACACCATTCGTCAGCGGGCACAAGCCCACGAGTGAGGCTCTCGACACCCATTGCCATCCTTCGGCCAGGGGATTGGAAGCTGTCACTGGTCGGCAGAAGTAGATCATGTCAATGTGATTGTGAAACCCATCCACCGGATCGTGGATGTCCTCGACCATGATCGTGTAGGGCGGTTGGACCTGCTCAGGGTAGGCGAGATCCGAAATGACAGATGTCGGAACGACCTCTGCTTCGATACCGGTCTCCTCCATCGTCTCGCGTAGAACGGCCTGCACTGGGTCTTCGTTCGGTTCGATGTGTCCGCCCGGTGGAAGCCAGGCCTTGACCTTCGGATGCCAGTGCAGCGCGACACTGTCACCGCAAACCACGAAGGCGGTAGCAGTGAAGTGTCGCGTCGTCATCTTGCCTCTCCAGTTGCGTCCCCAGTTGCCGCCGCTTCGGTCTCCAATCTCTCACAGCCCTCTGTCCGGCGTCGCGCTCTCCATCGGACAATGAACCAGACCAGCGCGACGATGGCTCCCCAGAATAGGCTGAAGATCGCAAGCCAGATCACTACGACGGTCAGTCCCTGCACGAACCCGGTCAGTCCCCTGACCGCGGTCTTGAAATTGTCACCGAGTTCGAAACCTCCAACGACGAAGCCAACTTGCTCCGTGACGAATACGTAGAACTCTGCGGAGGCTTCCACTTCTCCGACTTCGCTGTCTGCGCTGACGGTCACTTTTGCGATGTAAGGCTCACGCCGGTGGTCCGGGTACACATGCGTAGCTGTCGCCCTGGTCACGCCTTCCGGGAGGTCTCCCCCGGTGGGTGTCGAACCGTCACCGAAGTCCCACTCGTATCTGACGTCTGTCAGCCCCTTTGGCCTTGTGAATGACCCTGAGAACTCCACCTCGGTGTTCTGGTCGACGGTCTTACCCCCGCCTGCGAACACCTCTATGGCTGGAATCTCAGACACTGCGACCGTAAGCGTGTCCTTACCCTCTATGATCCCGCCCTCACCCGTCCCGGTTATGGAGACCTCGGCGATGAACGGCGACCCAGCAGTAGTGCCATAAACGTGGGCAACGGTTTCTGTAGTCAGTTCACCCGGAGTCTGCGTGGGCGCGGTGCGGTGGATGACTCGCGTGTCAGAGGCGTCTCCGAAGTCCCAGGCAATGGTGTAGTCATCGATTCCGTCCGGTGGGCTGAAGGTTGCCCTGAAGCTGACAGGAACTCCAACCGCCACGGTCTGGTCCGCTCCGGCGTCCACTACCACTGCCATAGGCGCCAAACTGAGGTTGACCCTGATGATGGAGAACGCTGCCGACTCCTCCAGGAACTTGATTCGCCCCGAGAGTCGCTCAACCTCCTCCTGGACCCTTGTAAGGTCCCGCTGGACTTCCAGGGCTGCTTCCACGGTTGTCGCCCGTTCCAGGAGTGAAAGCAGGGCTTTCTGAGTTGCCTGCTGGTTCGTCAGTCTCGCTCCCAAATCCACGTACTCGTCAGTAACGTCGCGGCTCGAAGTATTCTCCGCATCTACCTTGTTGGCTAGAAGGCGCAGCTCGGCAACCGTGTCATCGAGAACGTCAGCAGGAACCCGCATGCTTATGCTGCCGCTGTGCAGCGACCAGCGACCGCTGTCGACCACCCAGCCGCCCGCACTCTCGGCCAACTCCGCAATCTCGTCGATCGCGCCTTGAATCTCGTCAACCACGAGCGCCATATCCACTTCACGGATGATGATCCGACGTTGAGTGACGAGCTGAGCCTGGGTGCTGTCAGCTTCTGAACTGACCTGCACCGTCTGGGACACCGTCTTCTCGACAGCGACCTCTTTTACCACCTCTGCCTCTCTTACCACCCGCTCAGAGGCCTCAGAGGCCATGGCGGCGGGTGCTGAGGCCGGCGCCGGAGCGGCTGTCGCAGCAGGTGCAGGCTGGATAAGCGCTTGAGCCGAGTCCGACTGCGTAATGAGCTCCCAAGAGGGTCTGTCGAGCCCCTGACTTTCCCGAAGGCTCTCAAGTTGGTATTGATCTGGGGCAGGGGCTCCCGGTGCTCCAGGATTGCCCGGGTAACCCGGTGCTCCCGACTCAGACGCACCGCAGGCCGACATGAGTCCAGCCAAGAGTGCCGTAAGTATGACTATCAGAACGACGGATACTGGTCTGTACATTTGAACTCCCCCCCTTTCGCAGGCGGGATGTCAGTATAGACGAACGTGGAGATGGTTTTGTTCCACCCATATGCCTTGGCAACAGGTCACCTGAGAATGGAAGGGGAACCGAAAGTCGTTCCTGCCCGAGGATCCTAGTACCATGTCCAGATGAACATGACAGAGATTCCAGCCTACTCGTCATTCCCGCGAAAGCGGGAATCCAGGGGTGGGGATGGCCTCGAATATGCCAGAACCATATGGAAACGATACTAGTTCGAGTTGACTCCCCAGTCAGACGCCAGGCCCAGAACTCTGAACCCATAGTTGTCTTCTGTCCTCTCAGCGGTAGGGAGAATCTCGACGACTGCTCTGGAGAGACCCACGACCTCGCCATTAGCGTCGAAGCTATAGCCGTCGCCGATCGCACCGCTCCAGGTGATCCCGTACAGGCAGTCCCTGAATCCGTCGGCGTCTTGGTCGTCACCGGTCTTCCTGAGGCATTCAGCCGTGATGTATACGTCGTCATATGCTGACCCCAGGTGCCAGGGCAGTGTGACGTAGCTATACCGGTCCCTGAATTCGGCAATAACTCTCTGCGCCTTCTCGTTGTCGGGGTCGGGAGCGGCTGTGATTGCTCTCATGCCCGTAGCCGCATCGCCAGCGATTTCCAGCGCGGTTGTTCCAACCGACACGGTCTCTCCGTAGATCGGACCGTCATATCCCAGCTCTCGCGCCTGCTTGACGATGGTCCCTCCCGCGAACTCGGACTGGGGTGCTATGTGGA
Source organism: Dehalococcoidia bacterium (assembly GCA_034428835.1). Classification (GTDB taxonomy): domain Bacteria; phylum Chloroflexota; class Dehalococcoidia; order Lucifugimonadales; family UBA1123; genus VXRN01. The sequence goes on along the minus strand of DAOUHG010000216.1, from coordinate 3,999 downwards.
GCGCGTCTGGGTTCCTCTCGAACAGCTTTGTCAGTTGCGTCCTGAAGTCCGTGATATCCGATGAGAACCGCTCCTCAGCCACAATTACTCCACCGAGTTTCTCGAACTGCTCGACTGAGGTACGCCTCACGCCCTCGGCATAGTCTGTCTCTTCCGTGATTGTAGCCACTGTGCGGATGCCGTCCGACCAGAGTACGTTCCCCGTGCTGACTCCTACTTCGACGTCACTGATCTGCGTTCGGAAGATGTAATCGCCCGCGTTAGCAATGTCTGGGTTGCTGGCCAACCCGGAGAACAGGACAATGCCGTTCTCCTCAGCGAGCGGTGCAACTCCCAGCATTGCGCCGCTGCAGGAGGTACCCAGAATGATCTTGACGCGGTCCACGTCCGTCAGCTTTCGAAAAGCGGCTATCGCGTCCTGCGCGTTGCACTTCGAATCTTCGATGATGAGTTCGAGCATACGGCCGTTGACGCCTCCGGCCGCGTTGATTTCGTCTGCAGCCATCTGCTTCGCGTGAGAGGCGACGTTCCCATAAGTCTCTCCCACACCTGTAACAGACTCCATGACGCCGATCCTGAAGGGGGGCAATGGTTGCGGTGTAACCGACAGTGAAGATGACGCTGCGGTTGGGGCTGACATCGCGTCGGGCTGGTTGGAGCCACAAGCGATGGCGAAAAGAAATATGAGCGCAACTATAGCCGTGATGTTTACTGGGCAGTTTCGAATGACGCTCGGCTCCATAGCTCTTTGACTCCTTCGAAGGAATGACACCAGCAATAGACGCCACCGACAAGCGTGCTCTAAATCGGGCTCACGGGGAGATATTGGGAGTCGCCTGGACACCCTCTCTCTGGAGTGTATCTGATCGAGCGTCTGTCTTGAACACGGTGGCCAGAGCGCCGACCAGCTGTAGCAAAGCCATGACGAGAAAGGCAACCTTCAGCCCCGTCATGAACGAGTCCAGGAGGCCTGAACCCGGACCTGCCTCCAGCACCGCGTTGATGTTGGGCTCGTAGCCCCCGCTCACCATGACGGCAGTCACGATTGACGCAGCGATTGCGATACCTGTCACGTTTCCGGAGTTGCGAGAGAGGTTTACAAATGCCGCGACCACACCGTGTCTGCGCGAGTCTGCGGCGCTGAATATTGAGGCTGAATTTGGGGACTGGAAGAGGCCTGAACCCGAACTCTGGAGAAGAATTGCCGCAAGTATTAGGGCCACGGAAGACGACACCGTCAGGGTCGCCAGCACGAACAGACCGGCCGCCGACAGAATTAGGCCTACGATGTTGAATGGCTTCCAGCCATAGCGGTCTGAAAGACGTCCGCTCAACGGACCCATAACGATTCTGCTTACCGCGTTGGGAAGTAGAACGAGGCCGACCAGCGCAGGAGTGTATCCACGCGCGGCCTGCAGGTAGAAGGGCAGCAGGAAGCGGGCTGAAGTTATGCCCAAGAAGGACATGAAATTAGTCGCGATGCCTATGCTGAAGACCCTGCTCCTGAACAGGCCCATGTCTAGCATAGGGGACGGGGAGCGCATTTCCCACCAGACGAAGGCAGACAGGAAGCAGACGAATCCGAGCGCCGCTGTAAGAATCGGAGGCGAGGTCCACCCCATGCGCGAGCCGTTGGACACCCCCAACAAGAGGGTGAGAAGAACCGCCGTCGAGAGGGCAGCGCCGGTGAAATCGTACCTGCGGTCGCGGTTGTCCTGTCGGAAGGCATCACTCCTGATTAGCAGCAGCACCGCCACTATTGCGCACATCCCCATCAGGACGTTCACGTAAAACACCCAGCGCCAGTCAAGCGCGGTTATCAGGAATCCGCCGATGACTGGACCAAGCACCCCGCCGGTACCTACCACGCTTGCATGGGAGCCGATACCCTTGCCGCGCTCCTCCGCTGGGAACACTGACGTTACCATCGCCATTCCCGTACCTTGGGTCATGGCGGCGCCAAGTCCCTGCACGGCCTTGAATCCAATTAGAGCGATGATACTCTGAGAGCCTGCCGCCATCAGGGCTGCGCCAACGAATATGATAAGTCCGCTAAGGTAAACGCGCTTTCGACCCACAATATCCGATAGTCGACCCATGGGCAGTATGAGCGCGCTAATGGCGAGCCCTTCTGCAATGACCACCCACTGAGCAGTGGACAGGTCGGCCCCGAAGTGCTGGGCAATAGTCGGAAGTGCAACCGACATGCTGCCGTGGTTGATTACCGAAGTTAACGTACCGAGGGCGATGGCCGCGAATACCCACCATCGGTAGATCGGTCTATCAAATATCCTCGAAGCTAGCATGAATTTCTAAACGAGACTTGCAGCGGTTATGCCTTGACTATCCTATCCCCATCTCACGATACATAAGGTCAATGTTTAGGCACTCCCGCAAGTGGCCCGCCAGCTTATCGTACTCTTCATCTTGGGAGAATTCGTCAGGATCGTACTGTCCGGCCAGACCTCGCATCGACGTCACGTTGCGATTGAGATGGCGAATCTGGCAGGCACTTCCGATGACACGCTATCGCGCCATCGTTCATCCGCCATTGCTAGACTCTCAGTTGCCTCAACGTCGGCCTGAGTATCCCCAGCCAGAGCACAAAAGACAACATTATCAGTGCGCCACCTCCAAGAGAAATCGGCCAGCCCCAGTGTTCGCCTACAGCACCCAGCGGCAACGCGCCAATGTAGTGAACCGCCGCACCGACTAGCCACAGACTCATCATGCGTCCCCGAAGTTCAGGCGGAGTGCTCAACTGCAGCACGGTCGTTCCCATCGATATGAAACCCGTGAAGCCCACTCCCGTGAAGAATAGTAGTACCAGCGAGACCAGGTAAATCGGCGTCAGGGCAAACAGGAACAGCATGACTCCGAACAGGATTATCATGCCCAGCAGCAACCAGTTCTTGTATCGCGCGTTCCCCAACGACGCCAGGAACACGTTGCCCGTCAGCGACCCTACTCCCGCGACCGTGAGTAGAAATCCCGCTCCGTCCGCATTTAGATTCAGTACCTCTCTGCCGAAAGCTGGCAGTACCTGCACATACGCCGCTCCGAAGAACCCGAACGCGAAGCTCAATCCCACCAAGGTCAATGCGATTGGGGTCGCTGCCACGAAGCGGATGCCTTCGCCAAAGTCCTGCAGCATGTTAGCTTCCGAAGACTGACTGCGTGATTTCAGCCCCGTAATCATGACCAGAAACAGGCAGCTGATTGCGTAGAATACAGCGTTCAGGTATAGTGCCTGACCAATTCCAATGTGCTGGATAATCACTCCCGCCAGCGACGGCGCCATGATGCGACCAGTGTTAAAAACAGCCATGTTCAGCGACGTGGCGTTGAGTACGTCTTTTTCATCCACCAGGTCCGGCACTATCGCCATCTGAGCAGGCATATTGAGACCCTGAATCGTACCCAGAATGAACGATATGGCGTATATGTGCCAGATGGAGATCAACTCGAAGACAGCCAGAGTAGCCGCCACGAGAATCAGCGCCATCACAAGAATCCGGCTATAAAACAGTAGCCAGCGTCGATCGATTCTGTCAGCGAATATCCCGCCGAACGTCAGCATGGCCAGGTTGGGAACGCCATAAAGAGCGATCACCAGCCCAAGCTGCGCGGATGAGTCGGTAAGTTCCAGTACCAGCCAGCCGAGTATGAGAAACTGCATACCCAGCGCGGCTGCCTGCCCCAGGCCGGAGAACCAATATAGCCGGTAGTTGCGATACCTGAGTGCGCTGACTGCCTGAACGCGGGTTACCGCACGTACTGAATTGATTGAGCGAATGACTGTCCTCTATTCTTCTCGAACTGTAGCCGATCTACTGGCTGTTGGACTAGGTAGTGTTGACATTTCCCTCATTCCCGCGAAAGCGGGAATCCAGGCGCCTTTGGAAGCAGACATCGCCTCCATTCTGGGTTCCAGCCTACGCCAGAATGACGAAACTGGGTTGTTGAACTGCCTCATAATCAAATGTCAACACTACCTAG
>DAOUHG010000215.1:0-51391 GCA_034428835.1 Dehalococcoidia bacterium | reverse complement strand
GCGCTTCTTGCCCTCGTATTCCAGGTCTGCAAACGTTGGCTGGTCCATACAATCTCATCCCCACTCAGTATCAGGTCTCTTATGCTTACTATGCCACATCATCGCTGACTTGTTCAGAGTATCCCTAAGTACTTAGGGGCATTCCTATCTTCTTTCCTCCGGGAAGTCGGCATCGAACGAGTCACTCTGGTAGGTCACTCACTTGGGGGACGAGTCTGTCTCGAAGTGGCACTGCACGAGCCAGAGGCAATCGCCGGCTTGATACTTATCGCCCCTATGGGTTTTGGAAAGCTGTCCATGACAGGCAGGCTGCTAAGCACGGGCGCATGGTGGGTGAATCGCTTTCTGAGACGCAGGCAGCCCTTCCCTAACCTTGAAGTCCACCTGGAAGAGCCTGACTTGACCATCTTCGCGGGTGTCAGATGCGACACCCTCCTGATCTGGGGCAGTAGGGACATATACTTCCCGGTTGCCCACTCTGCACGGGCGTTGGAGGCCATCCCTAACTCCGGTCTGACCGTGTATGAGGGCGCCGGGCATGCGGTCCACCGCTCTCACCTTAAGCATTTCATGTCGAGCGTAGAGGCCTTCGTTGCCACGCGCGCGTGATCCTGCGTCTCAGGGTTGCGCGCCTACCTGTATTTCTGTATCTTCATACCGAAACCACGAGGCAAGCAAGACTGCCAAGACAAGAAAGGAGAAACGCAGGCTATGACATTTACGTCTGCTTTGAGAGGACTTTGGGGGATGCGCGAGGCCAGCGCGCACTGCGACATCCCTTGCGGTATCTACGACCCTATTTCAGCGAAGATCGCCGCCCAAACCGTGCAGAAGATGGTGCTTCGCATCGGGCAACTAGAGGGTGACGACGTCGCGTCCCAGAACTCGCTGTCCCGCTACATCACCGTCAAGGAAGAGCATGCCGAGCTGTGCAAGCACGAGCTCCGTGTGCTTTGGGCCGACTACACGTGGCCAGGCATTGATGCCAACGAGATCGCGGCCAAGTTCAACGCGACCCTGAAGCTGGCCGGACAGTGCAAGCAGACCGTCAGCATGGACAACGCCGAGGCGCTGGTCGCAGCAGTGGACGACATCGCCGCCACTTTCTGGGCCACCAAGGGCGTTGAGTACAGCGACCCCGTCGCCGAGGCCCGATACGGTGCGTAGGCGGCAGTCCGAATGAGATCTGTGTCTCCTTAGAAAACCGGAAGGGGCGTTCAGTCGGACGCCCCTTCCGCTTGTCACGACGAAAGCAAGCGATTCAGTCCATGTAATCCTCACGCGGGGGACTGAATATGTCCAGCGCCTTAGATGGCTGATCCGTAGCCACGAGACCATGCTCTACGCCGCCGGGAATGATGTAGGTATCACCCTGCTTCACCCTCGTGGTCACGCCGCCGATGGTGAAGTCGAACTCTCCCTCCAGCACCATGCCGGCCTGCTCGTGCAGATGCTCGTGCATCGGCACCTCAGAGTTGGCATCAATCTCGACAACGCTCAGCATGATCTTCTCACCCCACATTGTTCTGAGAAACACTCCTGGGGCAAGCTCTCTAAGTTTCACTTCATTCGGATCGTAGGTATAAGTCAACTCGGCTCCTCCGAGAGTTAATTGGATATAGAAGTCTGGCTCTGTCGAACTGGGTCACACGCCAGCCAGGGCGCGCTTGTGCTGCGGAATAAGGCAGGCAGTGATGAAGTCGTTGATCGGCGTCGGCACCCCAAGCTCGTGGCCCAATTCCGACACCTTGCCATTCAGGTTGCCGAATTCCATCGGCCTGCCAGCGGTCAGATCAGCGTGCATCGAGGATATCAGATGATCGCCTTCTTCGACGAAGATCTCCATGGTCGTCTCAGCGAGGTCTGGGGCGAGATTGACACCCGCCGCTTTGCCGACGGCAGTGGCCTCGCACAGGACGCCCAACGTCATTGCCCGTGTCTCGGGGGAGTCAATCACCTCTGCGAACGACGAATGCGTGATACATGTCATCCCGCTCAGGCCGCAGATGTAGACCAGCTTATTCCAAAGCGCCTGTTCTATATCCTCAGCGATCTCCGAGTCGATCCCAGCATCGTCGAAGGTCTGCTTGATATCCGTGCCACGCTTGGAAGAACGGCCGTCCTGCTCTGCGAAAACGATGCGGCACGCTCCGCCCAGCTCCTGAAACAGGCCCGGTCCGGGATGGGCGGCCTCAACGTATGCGGCACCCAACATTACACCCTGTACGCCGAAAGTTGCCGACAACTCATCGCCGCTGCCAATGCCATTCTGGAGCGTGAGTACGGTCGTATCGGGCCCGACTGCGGGTGAGACCGTATCGATCGCGACGCTGTTGTGGTAGCTTTTGACGCAGAACAGGACGAGGTCGGCAGTCCAGGAGCCGTCCGGACGCTCCACCGCTCTCGATTCCACCGTAAAGTCTCCAGATGTCGCGCTTTCAACTATCAGGCCCTCACTGGCTATAGCGGCCAGATTCTCCCCTCTTGCTACGAACAGGACATCGTTTCCCGCCCTGGCGAGGAGACCACCGAAGTAGCCACCGACCGAGCCGGCGGCCATCACGAGGACATTCATGTGCCGCTCACTCCCGCTCTTTCAGTTCGACTAGGACATTCACATATCGCGTATCGGAATTGTTCACGACGCGGTGAATCTTGTGCTCATCATGATACCTCCAGGTACCGGGACCTGAAGGGCTGTCGTCGGAAGTGCCGTCGTCGTATTCGACTGTGAGCCCAGCGCCTTCGACGACGATCGTCACGTAATCTCGCCCGTGCATATGCCAGTCGCTTGACTCACCTGGATCTACGACCAGGTTCCATATCTTTACCGCGTCGTTCTCGAACAGAACGTCGGTGGCTATTTCGCCGAGTGGTGCATCGCCTCTAGGCATAGTGGGATCCTCCTCTTATTAGTGGTCAGTCCTGCTTAATCTCGACTATCGAGTTACTGTAGAGCGCATTCCCGACGTTGGTGACTCTGTGGATCGATCCACATTGACCCTGTACGATTTCGCCGAGGGCGTAGTCCCGTTCCGACGACGTTCCATCGTCATATTCAGCTTTGAGCCTGCCGGGGCGGGTCACGATGAACACATACGGACTCCTGTGCTGATGCCAGTCGCTCGACTGACCAGGTTCCAGCACGAGATCCCACGTCATGACGTGCTCGTCTTCCCATTGCATCTCGGTACCGACATCTCCGAGTTGTCGCTCGCTCATTCTAACCTCCAATGTGTATCAGAATCCTAGATTTCTCGACTTCATGCTTACTACATCGGGCTGACCCACCACAATGTGGTCAAGCAGGTCGATATCCATGAGCTCCGCGCTCTGGTTCAGTCGTCTCGTGACTAGGATATCCTCCGGGCTGGGAGTCGGGTCTCCCGACGGATGATTGTGGACAACCAAGATAGCCGGGCAGTTCCGCCTGATCGCGGGACGAAGTATCTCTGCGACTCTTATGGACGCAGAGTTGACCGTACCCTGATAGACGGTATCCACACCGATTACCTGGTGCTTGTTATTCAGGAGCAGCACCCTCAGCTGCTCCTGATCCAGAGCCATCATCTCGGCTCCAACCAGATTCCTTACGTCCTCGGCGCAGGTGATTGTCGAACGGGCGTCGGGAACCATGCTTGCGGTGCGTCGGCCAAGCTCAATTGCCGCCAAGACCTGGCTGGCTTTGGCTGGACCAATGCCGTGAAACTGGCATATCTCCTCGAGATTCGTCTTTGCTAGCCCCTCCAGCCCATGCAGTTCTGCCAGTATTCTACTCGACAGCGCAAGCACGTTCTCGCCTCTCGTGCCATCGCGGAGTAAGATAGCGATAAGTTCGCCGTTCGATAGGCTCCCAGGCCCACTGTCCCGAAGCCGTTCGCGCGGTTTCTCTTCAGAGGGCATATCGTGGATTGTTGGAGTATAACTGGGCTTGCTCTGTTCGCTCATGAGTTCAATGAATCTCTGGGCAACTATGATTGTACAACGAAATTCGTACACTATACGCTCGGTCAGGCCCACTTTGCAGAATGTAGCACACGTGTTCCAAAGCCGTCAACTCCTTCTGGGGACGATTTCATCCATCTGGCTAGGACCGGGTTGACAGGTGACTGCGGGCCAATACAATTGATGCGACTCAATTACTTGCAGACCATGAGCAGGGGTATTCAATGATCAAACGTAACAGGATAGTGGAGACATTCTGCGAGCTTGCCAGGATCGACAGTCCGTCGGGCGAGGAAGAGGCAATGGCGCAGCACCTTGTCGCCAGGCTTGAAGGACTGGGTTTCAACGTAGTTCGCGACGACTACGGGAACGTAGTCGCCAGCGACGGAGGCGACGAGCCCATCATCCTCTCCGCACATATGGACACGGTGGAGCCGGGACGCGGTATTCAGCCATCTGTTGACGGAGAGCGTATCGTTTCGGACGGCACCACGATTCTGGGAGGCGACTGCAAAGCGGGGGTTTCGGCGATTATCGAGGCGCTCGAATCGATCAAGGAAGACGGTGTCCCCCGGAACCCCGTCGAGGTGGCGTTTACCCGCGAAGAGGAGATCGGTCTTGTCGGGGCGCGCAACCTGGATTTCTCCTTGCTCAGCGGCAAAGAGGCAATCGTATTCGACGGGGAAGGGCCGCCCAGTCAGATTACATCGTCCAGTCCGGAGTACATCGGATTTGACATCGAGATCACCGGTCGCGCCGCCCACGCTGGCGTGGAGCCCGAGAAGGGGCTCTCGGCAATACGCATCGCCGCCGAGATAATCACCCGACTGCCCCAGGGCAGACTCGACGACGAGACAACGTTCAACGTCGGGACGATCGAAGGCGGCACCGTGCGCAACGCCGTCCCAGAGACGACGACGGTACACGGCGAATTCCGCAGCCGAAACATCGAGTCGCTCGACGGCATACGCATTCAGGTGGACGAAGCAGTGGAACAGGTCAGGACGATGTACCCTGAGGCGGTGATCGACTGCCACCTGCATACTGAGTTCGTAGCGTACACGCTGGAAGAGGACGATCCAGCGACGATTCGAGTCAAGGCCGCTCTGGAGTCTCTGGGACTGACACCGACGATGCAGCCGTCAGGAGGCGGTACGGACGGGAACGTGTTCAGGCTGAACGAAATTAGCGCAGTCGTGGTCGGCATGGCCGATCACGGTATGCACACGGTCCGCGAGTACGTGACGATTCCAGACCTGGTTGACGCTGCGCACCTCTGTGAGACCCTGCTGCGTCGGGACGCATAGGCGATGTCGGTAACCTATCTCGGGCACTCCGCTTTTCTGTTTGAGGATTCGTCTGGAGAACGGGTACTGATCGACCCGTTCGGTAACGACGAGGATAACTACTGGTTTCTCACGACGTTCCCCTTGTTAGAGGTCGATCTGGTAGCCGTGACTCATGACCACTTCGACCACAACGCAGTTGAAGCGCTACCAAGCGGCACACCCATGATGACGCACGCAGGAGAACTCCTTGTCGGAAACACGACTGTAACAGGCGTTGGTGATCTGCACTCCGGGGCATCAGGCCGAGCCGGCATGACCAACGTGATCTTCATCATCGAGCATGAGGGGGTCAGATACTGCCATGTGGGAGACAACAGGCATGACCTCCCCGACGAAACGGTCCAGCAGTTGGGAAAAGTGGACGTGCTAATGACGCCTGTAGACGACTCGTGCCATCTGCTGACCTTTGATGAGGTCGACGCGCTAGTGGAGGCACTCAATCCCAAGGTCGTCATACCGATGCACTACTACATCGAGGGTCTGACTACCCGTGAATCGACGCTTGGAGGTCCAGAAGGGTGGGTGAGGAAGCAGTCACCCCGCCGCACGCTGAGACAGTCGCGAATGCGGATTGACAGGCGAGGGTTGCCGTACGAGCGTGAAGTTTGGACCGTCAAAGCTGAGTTGACACGTTGAAGGTAAGGCTGGCGTACGGCAGGAGCGGACTGGTCATAGACGTCCCGGAGGATCGCACGACGGTAGTACAGCCTCAGTATCTTCCAGGTCTGCCGGACCAGTACGGCGCTATCAGGACGGCAGTCCGGGATCCGGTGGGAGGGGCGTCTTCGCTCCGAAGGATTGCGGGACCGTCCGACATCGTCGCCATCTCCGTCTGCGACATCACCAGGCCGATGCCTACCAGCACTATCCTGCCTGTCGTACTGGAAGAGTTGGCGCATGTTCCCGATGAGAACATCGTCATTCTTATTGCGACCGGCACGCACAGGCCCAACTCCTATGGCGAGCTCCACGACATGCTTGGAGCGCAGATCGTCGACCGATTCACGGTCGTCAACCATGACGCCTTCGATACGGCTGGGGTTGTGCACCTCGGAGACACACCCGGAGGGATTCCGATCCTGCTCAACCAGATATGGGCGGAGGCGGACGTCAGGCTGACGCTGGGATTCGTGGAGCCTCACTTCTTTGCGGGCTTCTCCGGCGGGCCCAAGATGGTCGCGCCTGGACTCGCCGCATTCCAGACCACGATGATGCTTCACAACGCCGAGATGATCGGACATCCTAACGCAACATGGGGTGTCACCGTCGGCAACCCTATTCACGACGCAATTAGGGAAATCGCGGCTCAGACGGGAGTGGACTTTTCGGTGGAGGTCACACTGAACCGGGACCACCAGATCACCAGCGTCTATGCTGGAGAGCTTGAAACGGCGCATCGGGCGGCCAGCCGATTCGCCAAGTCCATTGCAATGCAACCGGTAGAAGAGCCGTACGACGTGGTCGTGACAACCAACAGCGGATACCCGCTCGACATGAACCTGTACCAGGCGGTGAAAGGGATGTCGGCGGCGGCCCAGGTCGTCAAGCGTGGCGGGACTATTATCTGTGCGGCCGAATGCTCCGATGGAGTACCCGAGCACGGCGAGTACAGCAGACTGTTGAGGTCGAGGAGCAGTCCAGAGGAGCTACTACACATGATCTGCGCGGACGGCCACAACATCCATGACCAGTGGCAGGTGCAGATCCAGGCTCAGATCCAGTTGAAGGCAAGCGTCATGGTCAAGACTGAATTCCTGAGCGACGACCAAGTTCGGGAAGCACACCTGGAGCCGGTGGATGACGTCGAGCGCGCCATGCGCCATGGGCTAGATGCGGCGGGGCCTAATGCACGACTATGTGTGATCCCAGAAGGACCTCAGACGATTCCCTATCTTGCCTAGTTCCAATGAGACGACTAAAGGCTACCCTCACAGGGAAGCAAATAGGCCCGCGCCATTGGCGCGGGCCTTTGGGTTCAGCATATAGCTAGTCGATGTTAGGCGACTTCTACAACAGCTCCTGCGCCCTCGAGCTTCTCCTTGAGGGAATCGGCTTCCTCTCTTGGAATGGCTTCCCTGATCGCGGTGGGCGCGCCCTCGACCAAGTCCTTCGCCTCTTTGAGTCCGAGCGTCGTAACTTCGCGGACGGCCTTGATGACCTGAATCTTATTGGGGCCAATCTCTTTGAGGGTGACGTTGAACTCGGTCTGCTCTTCGACTTCGGCAGCGGCTTCCGCGGTCCCGGCGACACCTGCAACGGTGGCCATTTGTATCGGGGGCGCCGCGCTGACACCGAATTCGTCTTCGAGGGCCTTGACCAAGTCTGCCAGTTCCAATACCGACAGTCCCTTGATTTCGTCTATTAGCTCATCCTTCGTTAGCGGCATTGTCGTTCACCTCCATGTGGGCTGCCACTCTTCGTATGCGTTGACGGTAGATGTTATGCCTCTTGCTCCTGCAGATTGTCAATCCGACCTTGTAGGACTCTGGCAAGTCCGGCGATCGGGCCATTCAGCACATTGACTAGGCCACTGATGGGGCCATTCATTCTCATAAGCAACATCGCAACAAGCTCATCCCGGGTAGGCAAGGAAGCTAGACGTTCAACGTCGGCACTGGATAAGGCACGGCCATCCATCTCACCTCCCTGGATCGTCAGGGCCGACCGGGTCCGGGTGGAGCGAATGAACCCGCTCAGGGCCTTCGCAGGCTCCGTAGGCTCTCCATAGCCGAAGGCAACGCCGGTTGGTCCATCTATGACATCCTTGACTGCAGGCCTTCCCGCCTCATCAGCGGCCAGAAATGCGAGAGTATTCTTTATGACGCGATACTCGACTCCGGCCTCGCGGAGCGCGCGTCTCAATTCCGTCATTTCATCCACCGGAAGACCGGAGTAGTTGGTTGTGATGACGATTGTGCTCTTTTGGAATTTCTCGGCGAGTTTGTTTACCGCATCGACTTTGGCTTGCGTCGGCACTTCAGCAACTACCCCCTATCAAAATACAAATGCCCTGAGCCAGATGCACAGGGCACATACGTCAATCGAATTCGTTCGAATGCTTTATCGTGCGGCCTCGGCGGGCTGGAATCTTCGTCCCTCGGGGGAACCCGCTGTCTCTGGCGATTGAGTCTATTCTATACGAAGGTCAGACAGTCTATCAACGTCCATGGGTACGCTCGGCCCCATAGTAGCAGTGAGGTACGCCGCCCGGATGTACTGTCCTTTCACGCCGCTGGGCCTTGCACGTATTATGTTGTCGACTAGGGTCACGAGATTGTCCATCAGCCTGTCGTCATCAAAACTGGCCTTGCCAATCGGCACATGTATCAGGCCTGTTCTGTCGAGACGGAACTCCACCCTGCCCTTCTTTGCGTCTGAGATGGACTGCGGGATGCCGTCCTGCTGCACCACCGTCCCGATCCTGGGATTGGGCATCAAGCCTCGGCGACCGAGGATTCGGCCGAGTCGGCCGACACGGCCCATCATATCAGGCGTGGCGATGGAAACGTCAAAACCCAAGAAACCATTTTCGATCTCGCGGATCAACTCGTCGCTGCCGACGTAGTCCGCACCGGCGTCTCGAGCGATGGTCTCAGCCTCGCCCTGGCAGAACACCAGTACTCGCACAGGCTTGCCGACTCCATGAGGCAGAACGGCAACACCGCGCACCATCTGATCAGCATAGCGAGGGTCGGCTCCGGTACGGAGATGCAACTCTATGGTCTCGTCGAACTTAGCATTGGCCGTCTGTTTGGTTAACTCGATGGCTTCCGGTGGAGCGTACCTCGCCTCCTGATCCAACAGTCCGACCGCCTCGTTATATCGCTTTCCTCTAGTTGCCATATGCATAGCGTCCTTGTTCGTAGTTCAGGATATGCGGGAGAGTCGCGTGTCAGCTGACCCTGAGGCCCATGCTGCGGGCAGTTCCCTCGATGATCCGCATGGCTCCTTCGATATCAGCAGCGTTGAGGTCACCGATTTTGATCTCCGCTATCTCCCTTACCTGGTCTCTGGTGACCGTGACAGCCAAGGGCTCGGCCCTGGGGTTGCCACTCCCCTTTTCGACCCCGGCGGCCTTCCGGAGCAGTTCCGACGCCGGCGGGCTCTTGGTCACAAAAGTGAAGGACCGATCCTCGAAGACCGTCAATTCGACCGGAACTATCGTCCCAGCATTTTGGGAGGTTCGCTCGTTGTACTCCTTGACGAACGCCATGATGTTGACGCCGTGTTGTCCGAGCGCGGGACCCACCGGAGGCGCAGGGCTTGCCTTGCCACCTTCGATCTGGAGCTTAATGAGTGCGCGTACTTTCTTGGCCAATGGTCTATCCTGAAGAGTGTAGTGTTATGGAAGAAGCAAAGGTGCTAGGCGCGTTCGACCTGCAGGAAGTCCAACTCGACGGGTGTCTCGCGTCCGAAGAATGAGACAAGCACTTTGACCTTCGCCCGTTCCTGGGAAACCTCATCAACTGTGCCCATGAAGTCCACGAACGGGCCGTCCGTGATGCGGACACTCTGTCCTTTTTCAAGGCCGATTCGAGGCCTCGGTGTGTCCGTCTCGATCTGGCGCAGGATTGTCTCGACCTCCCGTTCCTCCAATGGGACGGGCTTGGGACGGTTTTCGCTCTCGTCTTCGGCCGAAACGAATCCGGTGACTCCCGGCGTGTTTCTGACCACGAACCAGCTCTGGTCGTCCATTCGCATCTGCACGAGAATATAGCCGGGAAAGATCGTGCGAGCAACGGCCTTGCGTTGACCTCCCTTGATCTCTATCTCGTCCTCTGTGGGCACGACCACCTGTAGGATCTTGTCCTGCATGTCCATGGTCTTGATGCGCTGTTCAAGATTGATCTGGACACGCTTCTCCTGGCCTGAGTAGGCATGGATTATGTACCATCGAACTTCGGGGTCGGAGTGTGTGATCTGAGTAGTCATTGGATCAATTCCCCAGCAGGATAGCCATAATTCGAGCGAAACCCAGATCGACAAGCCCGAGGAACGCGCCGACGGCAACAGCGACTGATATGACCATCAGGCTGAGCCGGAGCGTCTCCTCTCGGGACGGCCATGTCACGCGGCGGAGCTCGCCGACGACTTCGCCTACCATACGAACGCTAAACGCACGACGGGCGACCTCGCCTCCGACTCTACGGGTTACACTTGGGTCCCTTGCCACGGCTATCTCACCTCGCGGTGCAACACATGCTCGCGGCATCTGGGGCAGAACTTCTTCAACTCCAGACGCTGCGGATCGTTACGTCGGTTCTTGCTGGAGTGGTATGTCCGCTCGCGGCAGGTCGTGCAACCAAGCGTTACAAGAATTCTGGCTTCTCCCCGACGGGCCATCTTCTATCTGCTCCTGGTCCTGGTCCTGCCAGCGAATGTAATGATCAATGACCGGTGTCCGGCCATCGGATCATGTAAGTAATTCCGGCTGACGAGGGCTCTATTTCATCAGCCCTCCCTAGGTCATCGCGACCAAGGAGAGGGCACGGATTTTATCATTCGGTTTCGACGATACGGGTATTAGTCCAGAATTTTCGTGATGACGCCGGACCCGACCGTCCTGCCGCCCTCACGCACAGCAAATCTGAGCTGCTCTTCGAGCGCGACGGGAGTGATGAGCTTAATGTTCATCTCGATGTTGTCGCCGGGCATAACCATCTCGACGCCTTCCGGAAGCTGGACCTCGCCGGTCACGTCGGTAGTCCTGATGTAGAACTGGGGCTTGTAGCCGTTGAAGAACGGCGTATGCCTTCCGCCCTCATTCTTGCTGAGGACGTATACCTGAGCTTCATATTCACGATGCGGAGTCATACTCCCCGGGGCGACCAGAACCTGGCCACGCTCAATCGCATCGCGGTCCACTCCTCGCAGCAGTACACCCACGGCATCTCCCGGCTCGCCCGAGTCGAGTATCTTGTGGAACATCTCAACGCCGGTGACAACGGTGTTGGTGGTCTCCTTGATGCCGACGATTTCGATGTTATCACCCATCTTGACGATGCCCCGTTCGACGCGCCCGGTGACGACGGTGCCTCGGCCCTTGATGCCGAACACGTCCTCAATAGGCATGAGGAAGTCGAGGTCTCGCGGGCGGTCCGGGACCTGGATGTAGTCATCGACGGCGTCCATGAGATCCCATATTCCCTTCGACCACTCGCCGTCTCGGGAGTTGTCATCGCTCTCGAGGGCATTAAGGGCGCTGACCCGAACGATCGGGATCTCATCACCTGGGAATCCGTACTCGGACAGAAGCTCAGCCATCTCTAGCTCGACGAGCTCAAGGAGCTCCTCATCTTCCATGGCGTCCACTTTGTTGAGAGCGACGACGACGGCAGGGACTTCCACCTGTCGGGCGAGCAGGATGTGCTCACGTGTCTGTGGCATTGGGCCGTCCGGAGCGCTGACCACCAAGATGGCACCGTCCATCTGAGCGGCGCCGGTAATCATGTTCTTAATGTAGTCCGCGTGGCCTGGGCAGTCCACGTGAGCGTAGTGGCGAGTGTTAGTCTCGTACTCTACGTGCTGGATCGCAATTGTCACACCGCGTTCCCGCTCTTCAGGAGCGTTGTCGATCGAGTCAAAAGGACGGAAGGCTGCCATTCCAGCTGCCGCCAACACCTTGGTTATGGCAGCCGTCAGGGTCGTCTTGCCGTGGTCAACGTGACCAATGGTACCGACGTTAACATGTGGCTTCGTCCGTTCAAACCTCTGCTTAGCCATTTATCCTCTTTCCTCCGTTGTCTGGAGCCCACAAGCAGACTCGAACTGCTGACCTCGTTCTTACCAAGAACGCGCTCTACCTCCTGAGCTATGTGGGCCCGAACCTTATTTGGCGATCTGAAACCTCTTTGGGTGGTGGACGGGGAGGGATTCGAACCCCCGTAGCCCTTCCGGGCGCCAGATTTACAGTCTGGTGGTATTAACCACTCACCCACCCGTCCACGGCTATTGTCAGGTAGTTTAGCATAGCGAACTTGACCAATCCAAGAATAGCTGAAGGAGCAGATGCGTGTAGGAAAAGCCCCAGGGGGGATTCGAACCCACCAACCTCCCGATTACAAGTCGGGTGCGCTGCCAATTGCGCCACTAGGGCCCGCTAACTGCGTATATGACTTTAAGGCAGGGTTGGTTTTGGGGTCAATAGCAAGTCTTCCGCGCCGCGCTGAACCATGCGGAACACCTCATTCAGTGAAAGACCGTGCTCTGCAGCGATTCTGCGGCAGTCCTCATACTCCGGGTTGGCGGACACCGTCTCACCGTTCAGTATCTTCAGCTTCACGCGGGCCTGACCAAGTGGGGTCTCGATTGTTCGTATCTCCCGTTTGGCTTCATACCGTTCGATGGGGCGCACCCTCACGCCAAGCGTGGTCGTTTCACGCATGACCAGGTCGACGGCCTGTTTCTCAGTCAGCTCATCAACGATGGCACACAACATGGTTGCGGGCCTGTTCTTCTTCATCTGTATGGGGGTGAACCACACGTCCCTAGCGCCTAACTCGAACAGTCTTTCGTGAACGTAACCGAGCAACTCCCCAGTGGAGTCGTCCAAGTTAGTTTCCAATAGCGAAAGGCCGCCCGTCGTCGATCCCTCCAAGATCTCGCCAACCCACAGACTGAGCACATTCGGGTACTCTTTGGGGTCTCTCGATCCGAGACCGTAGCCGTGCGCCTGCATCGCCATCGTAGGCTGGCGAAACTCAGCAAGTGTCGTGATGATTCCGGCACCTGTCGGAGTCACCATCTCGCCTGTCCTCGCGGGATTACCCGGTGCTTGAACTATGGGGGCATCCGCCATCGTAAACAGCGCCGAAGTCGCAGGCGACGGCACAGGCAAGACACCGTGAGCACTCCTGAAGACACCCGTACCCATAGGGAAGGGCGACGCAAAGACCCGCTCAACTCCAAGATGTTCGAGTCCGGCAACGCTTCCGACGACATCGATGAGGGTGTCGAGAGTCCCCAGTTCGTGGAGGTGAAGGTGGTCTACCGAGGTATGGTGTACTCTAGCCTCGGCTTCGGCCATCCGTCTGAATATCGCCGTCGATTGCGTCTTGACGTGGCCCGAGAGTGGCGAAGACCGCACGGTATCGATGAAGTCGTCAAACCGATGGGTCTTCCGAGCTTGCTCGTCCAACTCGACGCGCACAAACGTGCCGACTACACCGCCGCGTTGAGACTGTTCGGCACACAGATCGACTCCGACGATGCCCATCGCGTCCATAGCGTCCGTGATGACCTCAAGAGGTGTCCCAGCATCCACAAGTGCGCCGAGGGCCATGTCCCCGCTGGCTCCACCTATGCACTGGAAATAGGCTGCTCTCAGTTCACTACTCCCATATCTGCTCAGACGATTCCGACGGGCGGCTTGGATCGTGACCGTGACATCGAACCGCCGATTGCCTGCCTCAGCGTCGCGGCCGGCGCCAATTCGAGTGCTTGCTTCGGACTTTCAAGCGCCGAGCCTCCCGGCACGACACAGGTCGTCAGCCCCAGTCGCGCAACCTCCTGAACTCTCCTGTCCGGCTGGGACACAGGACGAACCTCCCCACCCAGTCCCAACTCCCCGAATACCGCGGTCCCAGGGTTGATAGGTACATCACGCACCGAGGAGACTACGGCGAGAGCTATTGCCAGATCGGCGGCGGTCTCGACCACTCTGACACCCCCTGTGACGTTCACGATCACATCCTGGCTTGAAAGGGAAATGCCAGCTCGCCGGGTCAGTACGGCACAGACCAGCAGCAGTCGATTGTAATCTACTCCCGACGCCACTCTCCGCGGTGTTGGCAAGAGGGACGGATTAGTCAGCGCCTGGAGCTCCACTAGGATCGGGCGCGTGCCCTCTATGGCGGGGACGATCACCGAGCCGATGGAGCCGGAGGTGTGATGGGAGAGAAGCTGAGCCGAGGGATCTTTCACGTCTCTCAGACCCGTCTCGGTCATTTCGAATACACCAACTTCGTTTGTGGAGCCAAATCGATTCTTAACAGACCTGAGAAGTCTAAATGAACTTACAGGGTCACCCTCCAAGTAGAGGACCACATCGACGACATGTTCAAGGACTCTCGGACCGGCAATTTCTCCGCCCTTGGTCACATGTCCTGTCATCACCACCGAAGTGCCTGAGGACTTGGCCCACTGTGTCAGACGGCGTGCGCACTCTCTGATCTGCGCCATACTGCCCGCCTCAGACGGCAAGTCCTCATCGAAGACCGTCTGGATCGAATCTATTACGACCAGCGACGGATTCAGCCCTTCCATGTGAGTCATGATTTCCGTGAGTCCGGTTGTGGGCAGCAAGTACAGCCCCGGGGTATCAATGCCGAGTCGATCGGCCCGTAACTTGACCTGTGCCGCCGACTCTTCGCCGGTGACATAAAGGACCGGAGCCTGGTCGGCTGCGTCAGCGGCGGTTGCCAGAAGCAAGGTGGACTTGCCAATACCGGGGTCGCCCGCCACGAGGGTCACGGACCCTGGAACCAGTCCCCCACCGAGAACGCGATTGATTTCGGATGACCTGAACGTAGTTCTCGGGTGGTCCTCGAGTCTCACTTCGCGGAGCTGTATGGGCCCGCTCGACGACGCCACAGCCCACGGGCCACGTCTGGACCCGATAGTATTTACGACCTCGTTCAGTGTATTCCAGTCGCCGCAATGAGGGCAGCGGCCCTCCCATCGGTGCGACTCGCTACCGCAGGCGGAGCAGACGAAAGTAGATCTGGCTTTTCTGGCCATTGGCCCCTGAATACACTGAAGGTCTGGCCGTATTCCGTCCAGACCTTCAGCAGTTGTTTTCGGATGTAGCCGATGTTAGGTCGTCGACGCCACAGAGAATGGCGATTCTGCCCTGACTACGAGGCTGTCATCATCATCGATATCGATAATTGCAGTATCCGCCGGACCTAGCTCCCCGCCCAAGATCGCGTCCGAGAGTTTGTCTTCGACGTGATCCTGAATGATTCTGCGGAGAGGTCTGGCCCCGAAGACGGGATCGTACCCTTTCTCCACAAGCCAATTCTTGGCCGCATCGGTAACCACGAGGTCTATGCCCTTCTCGATCAGGTTCGATGTAACATCCTTCAACTCGAGAGGAATAATCTGGTGCATGTGCTCCTGGTCCAAGGAATGGAACACGACAGTCCCATCGATTCTGTTGAGGAACTCAGGGCGGAAGAATCGCTTCACCTCATCTAGCACGTTGGTCTTCATGCGCTCGTATGCCTGGTCCTCGGTCTGGCCGAGCCCTGATCTGGCCGCGAAGCCGATGGAACGATCCTGCCTGATGAGGTCGGAGCCGATATTGGACGTCATTGCGATGATGGTGTTTCGGAAGTCAACCTGCCGGCCCTTCGAGTCGGTCAGGTGCCCGTCGTCAAATATCTGAAGGAGGATATTGAATACTTCGGGATGAGCCTTCTCGATCTCATCAAGGAGGATTACGCAGTACGACTTACGCCTGACAGCCTCTGTGAGCTGACCTCCGTCATCGTAGCCGATGTACCCGGGAGGGGCGCCGACTAGCCGGGCAACCGAGTGTCGTTCCATGAATTCGGACATGTCGATCCTGATAAGGGAATCCTCTGAGCCGAACAGGAACTCGGCGAGTTTTCGGACCAGCAGTGTCTTGCCGACACCGGTCGGTCCAAGGAACATGAAGATGCCAGTAGGGCGTCTCGGGTTTTTGAGCCCGGCGCGCCCGCGACGTACAGCCTTCGAGATCATGGTGATCGGCTCGGCCTGGCCTATGACCTTTTCATGGAGGACATCCTCCATGTTAATAAGTCTTTCAGTCTCAGTAGCCGCAAGGCGGGTCACCGGTATCGAGGTCCACATGCTTACGACCTCGGCGATGTCCTCCTCGGTAACAACTGGGTTCTCATCCGCCTGTTCATCTTTCCAGGACTGTTCCAGTCCTTGGAGCTTCTCGGCTATGCTCGCCTCCCTGTCCCGAAGCTCGGCAGCATACTCATACTGCCTGCCCGCGATCGCTTCGTCTTTCTCCTTGCGAACACTCTCGAGCATCTTGGTCACTTCCTTGACCGAGAGCGGCGCCGTGCTGAAGTTGATCCTGACCCTGGAAGATGCCTCGTCAATAAGATCGATGGCCTTGTCAGGCAGGAAGCGGTCGGAGATGTACCTGGAGGCGAGAACCGCGGCCTGCTGAAGCGCCTCATCGGTGATTGTTAGCTGGTGGTGCTCTTCGTAGTGTTTCTTGATGCCGCGCAGGATGTCGACCGTTTCCTCGGTGGTAGGTTCCTCAACCCTGACGGGCTGGAAGCGCCTTTCAAGTGCGGGGTCGCGTTCCACGTACTTGCGGTAGTCATCGAGAGTCGTGGCGCCGATGGTCTGAAGCTCACCGCGGGCGAGCGAGGGCTTCAGTATGTTGGCGGCATCTACCGCCCCCTCTGCAGCTCCTGCGCCGACCATTGTATGGACTTCGTCTATAAACAGGACGCAGTTGCCTGCGTTGCGGATCTCCTCGACCACCTTCTTCAGGCGTTCCTCGAACTCACCCCTGTACTTGGTGCCAGCCACGAGGGCGCCCATGTCGAGGGTTACGAGGCGTCTACCCTGAAGGGTGCTCGGAACATCGTTGTTCGCAATTCGCTGTGCGAGTGCCTCGACGATTGCCGTTTTGCCGACCCCTGGCTCCCCTACGAGCACAGGATTGTTCTTGGTTCTACGGCTGAGTATCTGGGTGACGCGCTGAATCTCCTGCTCTCGGCCAACGGTTTCGTCAAGCTTACCCGCGCGGGCAGCCTGCGTAAGGTCAATGCCGAGCTGATCGAGGGTTGGCGTGCGGGAGGTTGATCTCCCACTCCCGCTGCTCTGGGACTGCTGAGTGTTCTGGCTGAGTATCCGGCTAGTTTCGGCGCGGATCTTGTCCAGTGTTACGCCGAGACTCTCCAGAACTCCGGCTGGCACACCTTCACCTTCGCGCATCAGGCCGATCAGGAGGTGTTCGGTGCCAATATAATTGTGATTGAGTCTTCGCGCCTCGTCGACGGCCAACTCGATCACTTTCTTGGCTCTTGGAGTAAGTCCGATCTCGCCGGACGGTGTCCGTTCTCCTCGCCCAATTATGAACTCGACAGCGGAGCGGACCTTGGTGAGTTCTACGCCAAGGTTGTTAAGCACCTTGGCGGCAACCCCATCGGTCTCACGGACAAGGCCAAGAAGGATATGTTCGGTCCCAATGTAGGTATGGTTGAACCGCTGTGCCTCTTCTTGCGCCAGGGAAAGGACTCTTCGCGCCTTTTCCGAGAATTTCTCAAACCTGCTGGCCATTGGAAGCGTCTCCTCGTCGGAAAGTCAGATCGGCAAAAGGCTAACTGTAAAAAAGACCTAGAAGAAGCGTTCTTCGCTCGCCTGCTTGAGGCTGAGACCAAGCCTTCTACGTTCGGGCTCGATGCGCAGAATCTTGACTTCAACCTGTTCGCCTTCCCTCACGACTTCCCGAGGGTGGTTTATCATTCTTGCGGAAAGTTCAGATATGTGAATCAGACCTTCGATGGAGTCCTCCACTCGCGCGAAGGCGCCAAAGTTGGTCAGCTTTGTCACAGTAGCATTTACGATGTCGCCGATGTTGTGACGCTCGTGGATAGTCTCCCACGGCTCGGGCTGGAGCCGCCTGAGACTCAGAGCGATCTTCATGTTTTCCGCGTCCACCCGTAGGACGAAGACGTCAACCTTCTGGCCGACGCTCACGACCTCCTCGGGCGAGTTGACCATGCTCCACGACAGCTCTGAAATATGGATCAGGCCATCAGCGCCACCGATATCGACAAACGCGCCGAAGCTGCTAATGCCGGTTACAGTGCCGTTTCTAGTCTGTCCCTCTTCCAACTCTTCGATCAGCTTGGCCTTGCGTGCGTCGCGTGACTCTTGCACGGCCTGTCGTTCGGAAAAGATTGCACGATTGCGGCTACGATTGACTTCCAGAACCTTCATCGGTATCTGACGACCGATTTCCGCGTTCTGGGCCTCTTGCATGTTCTCCTGCTCTTCCTCCGCCAGTCCTTCGCTACTGTCCTGGTAGATGCGGAACCGCTCGCGCGGCACCGAAACCAACTGAGACATGGGGACAAAGCCCTGGACGCCCTCGACTTCGACAATCGAGCCGCCCCTGTTGAATCCGGCGATCTTGCCCTCGATGACTTCTCCGGCCTCCATCGCCTTTTCAAGATACCGCCAGCCCTGCTCACCGATTGCCCTGTCCACAGACAGGATTGCCGGGTTGTCGCCCGACTCCGGGCGAACTACCATCGCGATAATAGAGCCACCCACGAGTCCTTCGATGTCAGTCGAGTCTATCGTGCGCATTTCGTTGGCGGGCACTTGACCTTCGGCTTTCTGCCCAATGTTTACAAACAGACCGTCGGAGGTGTCCGCTCTCATGACAACGCCTTCAACGACGTCGCCCCTGCGAACGTTCTTGATTTCCCCCATCATCTGATCGAGCAGTTGCCCCATGTCTTCTTCTTCAGGGGCCACTTGCTCTCGCTCTTGTTCAGTAGTCATTCGTTCAACTTTCCGGTTAAGAGTCAGGTAGGTTCATTATATGTAATGATTTCCGACTGGTAAAGCCGCGCCCATCGCACAAAAGGCCCTAATGCGGTCATTTCGACAGTGAGCACATGGTAGAAGTCGCCGCCCCGACTTTCCCCCTGTTTGTAGTGAAGTCTCGTGATTATATCATGGCGAGCATGGGCTGCAAACCCATATTTTGGGCGGGCGGCACAGCGCGGCTGCAATGTGAGGAGAGGTCAGCGACCGGCGAGAGGATTGAGATATACCGCCAGTGCTAGGAGGATACCCTGGCAGTGGCCTATTTTCCCACACCCTTGCGAGTGCAGTATCGTCGGCGCTGAAGCGTTTCACTTCCGTGTTCGGGATGGGAACGGGTGGGGCCGCCTCGCTCAAACCACCAAGGAATCTGGCAGGGAGTATAGCGTGGCCGCGAAGCGGATGTCAACGAAATTCTTGACTGTCAATCGGCCCCATGCTAGCATTGCGGCCAAGTAGAAACCTGCTGTAAAGAGCCTAGCCCGCGGAGGTAATGCACGTGGCGACAATCCAGCTACTAGAGGTCAGCGACCTGGCCGCACAGAAGTTCCAGGACATCATCAATGAGGAGGGTGATGGCGCGGGTCTGCTCCGTGTAATGGTGATGCCCGGACCGCAGGGCGGCGTCCAGTATATGCTCAGCGTAGAGGCCGAAGCAGGCGATGACGATTTCGTCATCGACACGAACGACATCCAAGTGCTGATCGACGCGGACAGCGCTCCTCTGCTCGATGGCTCCACCATCGATTACATGGAAGGGCTGATGCGGAGTGGATTCGTTATCAGCAACCCCAACTTCCAGGGCGGCTGCGGCTGCGGTGGAGGTGGTGGAGGATGCGGATGTGGCGGCGGCGGCGGCGGTGGAGGATGCGGATGTGGCGGCGGTGGTGGTGGTGGCGGATGCGGGTGCGGCGGCCACTAGTCACACGACTGATTAGCCAAAACAAAGAAAACGGAGCGGACGATTCGCTCCGTTTTTGATTTCCGCCCACGTTGTTAATTTCGACTCTCGACCTCTTCACGAGAGACCCACTTCTGGGTCTGGTTACTGTTGCGACGCTGTGCGCGTCGCTGATAATCGGAATCACCGTGCATGAATTCAGCCATGCATACGTGGCCACGTCACTTGGCGACCGCACGGCTCGTGGGCTTGGCAGGCTTTCGCTCAACCCGCTTCGACACCTCGACCCTCTGGGAAGCGCGCTGATCCTGCTGGCAGGATTCGGGTGGGGAAAACCCGTTCCGGTAAATCCTATCTATCTGCGAATCGGCGAGAGACCGGGAATGGCTATGGTCGCGCTAGCTGGGCCCTTTTCCAACATCATCGCGGCTTCCGTGTTCGGGATAGTACTGCGAGCGGACATTGCCGGTCTCACTTCATCAGAACTCACTGTCGCTGGGTTCCAAAGTGGTCGACTGATCGAGTTTGCACTTGAGTCCCTCGTCAGGTGGAACTTGGTACTGGCAGTATTCAATCTGCTCCCCATTGCGCCGCTTGACGGATTCAAGGTCGCTCTGGGACTTCTGCCCCGGGATGTCGCCCGTAAGTATGCGCGGACGGAGCGGTACGGCCCTGGAATTTTGATGGTCCTGATCCTGGCGGGGATCGTCCTGGGATTTCCGATATTCTCGAATCTGATAGGGCCCGTCGTGAACCTGTTCAGCCAGATCATCCTTGGCTGGCGCCTTCTATGATAGTCTGTTAGCGACGATCAGTGATAACTCGGATCCGTTGAGGTGTCAGGTTGGAACGAATAACAATAGTGGGAGTCGGTCCGGTAGGCGTGTCGATCGGTCAGTCTCTAATGAAGCGCAACCTCAAGAACACTGAGGTCGTCATCACGTCGGGAGACCGTGCCGTAATGTCAGCGGTCTCGAAGATGGACGCCGCTCACAAGACCATTGGTGGACTCCGGCAAGCGGTCGAGACTGCACAACTGGTGATCCTCGACGCGCCGCTTGGCGAGCTTCACGAACTCATGGAAGTGATTGGGCCCTCTATCGAGCCCGGGGCGGTTGTTACCGACACCGTCAGCGTCAAGGGTCCAGTGATGAAGTGGGCTAGCGAATATCTGCCGTCGGACGCTAGCTTCGTCGGGGGCCATCCGCTTCTGAAGGAAGTTCCGCTTTCCATCGAAGATGCCGATCCGGCGATCTTTGCCGGGGCAAAGTACACGGTAACTCCGGGGGACTCGTCCGATGAGCAGTCGATCAGGACAGTTGTCGGTCTGATCGAAGCTCTGGGCGCCAGACCCATCTTCCTCGACCCGGCAGAGCATGATTCTTACGCCGCGGCGATGCATCACCTTCCCGTCGTGATATCTTCAGCGTTCGTGAACTCAACCGCCGGAAGCGAGGGCTGGCGCGAAATGCACATGCTCGCCGAATCACAGTTCGAGACGTTCGGCAGACATGCTACCAACGATCCCCTGGACAACGAGGCTGTGTGTCTTGCTGATCCGGAATCGCTCGTTCACTGGATAGACGAGCTAATCCTTGAACTCTACGCGTTCAGAACCGAGATCAAGGACAGAAGAGAAGAACTTATCGAACGCTTCGTCCATGCGTGGGAGCTAAGAGCGAAGTGGGAGGCCGACGCAGTCGTTCCCCAAGATGGGGTGCGGATACCGAGCGCGGGAGAGTCCATAGCCAGCGCCATGCTGGGTGAAAAGCTCGCCGAAAGACTCGGGGCTCTCAAGCGCAAGGAAGAAGAGTCAGAAAATAAGTACAAATCCAGGAGATCCAGGTAGGTGAACCGCACAGTTCAGCATAGCTCCCGTCTGGAGGGAACGGTCGTTCCACCTGGGGACAAGTCAATCTCGCATCGGGCAGCCTTGCTAAACGCTATCTCAGAAGGGGACGCGGTGGTCTCCAACTTCTGCGTTGGCGACGATCGAACTTCGATGCTCGGCTGCCTGCGCGGCCTCGGCGTGGAGATCAAATCGCACGGTGAACCGGTCGCATCCGGCGATAGAGAGTACTTCACGATTTCCGGCAGGGGCAAATCGGGACTCAGCGAGCCATCCGATGTGCTTTACTCGGGCAACAGCGGCACAACGATGCGGCTGGTGTCAGGCCTCCTCGCCGCACAGCGATTCTTCAGCGTTGTCACAGGAGACTCGTCGCTGCGTCGACGCCCAATGAAGCGAATCCTGACGCCGCTCTCGATGATGGGAGCGAACGTGATGGGTCGGGGCGGCGGTTCGCTTGCACCACTTGCGTTCAGCGGCGGCGATCTCAAAGGCATCGTGTACGACATGCCAGTGGCAAGCGCCCAGCTCAAGTCGTGCATACTCATCGCGGGGCTATACGCAGATGGCGAGACAACGGTGGTACAGCCCGCTGAGTCGCGAGACCACACCGAAAGGATGATGGCAGCGATGGGCGCAGACATCGAAAAAGATGGTCTGCGTATTACGATCAGGCCGTCAGAGCTAAAGTCAATCGACATCCAGGTGCCCTCCGACATCAGTGGCGCGGCCTTTTGGCTGGTTGCAGGTGCGGCCCATCCGAACGCGCGCGTCACTGTCAAGAGCGTTGGGATCAATCCTTCGAGGACCGGCGTTCTGGATGTCCTCCTGGAGATGGGCGCAAACATTCGACTGGAGAACGTGCGAGAGGATGGAAACGAACCCTCAGCAGACCTGATCGCTGAGTCGAGCGACCTAAGAGGCATCGAGATCGGCGGAGACATCATCCCAAGGGTTATTGACGAGCTTCCGGTGCTGGCGATGGCAGCCTCTCAGGCGTCGGGCCGGACGGTCATCAGAGACGCGGCGGAGCTCAGGGTCAAAGAATCAGACCGGATTTCGGCGACTGCTCAAGGCCTTGACGCCCTGGGAGCTACGATCCGCGAGGTCGAAGACGGCATGATTATCGAGGGAGGCTCCAAGCTTACTGGCGCCGAAGTGTTCAGCCATGGAGACCACAGAATTGCGATGTCCATGGCAGTGGCAGGGCTGGTAGCTGACGGGGAGACTTACATTGGCGATGCAGAGGCCGCGGATGTCTCCTACCCATCGTTCTGGGAGACGTTGGAAGGCTTGAGGTCGCGAGGCTAGATTGACCCGCCGGACGGAGTATAACCAACCTGGCGCGAGGTTGTTCGTCCTGTCAGGGCCGTCAGGAGTCGGTAAGGACGCTCTGCTCTCCAGAATGAGGCAGTTAGGCAGAGGCTACCACTTCACCGTTACAGCTACCACGCGTCCCATCAGGCCGGGAGAGCGCGACGGCGTAGACTACATATTCACCTCTCCAGACGAATTCCAATGCATGATTGCCGAGGACGGTCTACTGGAGTGGGCCGAAGTGTACGGCAATCTCTACGGCGTCCCCAAGCAACAGGTAACGGATGCCCTCCAGCTTGGTCAGGACGTACTGCTGAAAGTTGACGTTCAGGGAGCCGCCACGGTCAGCAAGCTATACCCTGAGTCGGTGTTGATATTCCTGGAGCCTCCGGACATGGAAACGCTCGACAACCGACTGAGAGAGCGCGGTACCGAGAACGGCGAGGCGCTTCGCATCAAGATCGAGACGGCTCGCGAGGAGATGAAGGCGGCAGCGTGGTTCGACTACCGTGTGGTCAACCATGACGACATGCTCGACGATGCCGTTAGGGCTATTGACCGGATAGTAAGCCGAGAGACGACGCCCGTAAGGGGGCGTTAAGGGCGCACTCGGCTCAGACGAGGGGGAATTGGATGGACCAGGCGCTTTCCAATATCAAGGTACTAGACCTCACACACGTTCAGGCGGGGCCTTCATGCGCTCAGATGCTGGGTTTCCTGGGTGCGGACGTCATCAAGGTCGAGGACACGCGCGGTGGTGACAGCACACGTGTAGACCTCGCGCACCGCGAGGACTCGGACAGTGTTTACTTCCTGATATTCAACAACAACAAGAGAGCGATCACCCTCGACCTCAAGACAGACAAGGGCAAGGAATCTTTCATAGGACTGGTGCAGTGGGCAGATGTCCTGGTCGAGAACTTCTCACCGGGAATGTTGGACAGGCTGGGCCTGGGATGGGATGTGCTGCACCGACTCAACCCGAGGTTGGTGTATGCCACCATTAAAGGCTTCGGAACCTACGGGCCATATGCTGACTACAAGGGTTTTGAGTTTGTCGCTCAGGCCGTGGGTGGGGCAATGGCGACCACCGGGTTTGAGGACAGGCCCCCTGTGATGGTAACTCCCGGCGTCGGAGACTCGGGCAGCGGACTGCATGCTGCTATTGGAATCCTCGCCGCCCTTCACAGACGGGAGCGCACAGGTGTCGGTCAAATGGTCGAGGTCTCCATGCAGGACTCAGTGGTGAACCTGATGCGGATGTTTCTCACCAGGACGCTGGGGCACGGGATCGACCATAAGCGCCAGGGCCATCAGGGTACACGGGGCCTGCCAATGGTGTTTCCATGCGCCCCTGGAGGTCCGAACGACTACGTAATGATTCACCCGCGCGGGGACGGCTGGGATCTGATGCTAGCGGCGATAGACAGGCCCGAACTCATCGGCGACCCTCGATTTGACGACGAAGAAGAGCGCGTGCGAAACGGCGAAGCAGCCACTGAGATCATTACTGGGTGGACATCCCAGCGGACCAAGTGGGAGGCGATGCACACACTCGCTGGCGCGGGTGTGCTCTCTGGGGCGACCATTGGCGCGGCCGAGGTGCTGGAGAACGAGCACCTGATCGCTCGTGAGATGATTGTGAACGTCGCAGATGACGTGCGCGGCGACTACAAGATGATAGGCATACCTATCAAGCTATCGGACGAGGCCAACGCCGTGACCAGAGCGCCCCGCTACTCTGAGCACACCGATGAGGTACTGAAGACAGTCCTCGGCTGTTCGTCCGAAGACATCGAGCAGATGAGACAACAGGGTGTAATCGTCTGACGAATCAGACGGTTCTCTCCTCCAGCCAGTCCAGGTCGAACTCCATTCCAAATCCAGGAGCATCGCTCGGGGCCACGTAGCCATCTTTGATGACCGGTGTGCCCGGTAGCAACACCATCTCCTCCAGCGGAACACCCGGAGGAGAGACGCCCTCTGATCTCTCTCCCCACGGAATTACCGGCATCGCATAGGCAAGATGCTGTCCGTAGGGGTAATTCATTCCGCCGTGTCCTATAACCGTGACGCCGTGCGCTTCGGCGATATGGCAAATCCGCACGCTCGCGGTAACTCCCCCGACCCACGAGATGTCGGGTTGCAGAATGTCCACCAGGCCCTGACCGGCCGCCAAGGCGAATGGATGTATCGTGTACCAGTGTTCGCCGGTTGCCAGCGTCTGTCCCGGCACACGCTGGCGGACCTTCATGTAGCTGTCCATGTCCTCCGGCAGAAGATAGTCCTCCAGCCACTTGATCCGGTATGGCTTCAGTGCCTCGACCAGCCGAACTATGTACTCGGTGTTCAGGGACATCCAGGAGTCGACTGCGATTTCAACGTCCGGCCCGACCTGTTCGCGGGTGCGGGCGACGAGCTCCTCGTTCTTCCTCAGACCCTCGATGCCGTCCTCAGGGCCATGTCTCACGAACAGCTTGACCGCCTTGAATCCGAGCTCCAGGAACCATTCGATGTAGTTCTCTGTGCCATAGGTCAGCATGGTGTTCGAGGCGTAACAGAAGATGCGGTCCTTCACCGGCCCTCCGAGCAGCTCATATACGGGTCGGCCAAGCAACTTGCCCTTCAGGTCCCAGAGAGCGTTGTCTACCGCGCTGATCGCGTAGCTGGCGAGACCGTGAGTGCCGTATGGAGACGAAGCTCTGCGCATCAGGTCCCAGTGTTTCTCGATCGCCATTGCATTCTGCCCTTCAAGCAGAGGTGCGAAGTGGTCGTTGATGATCGAGAGAACGGGGCCGCTCATCGGCGAGAGTCCCAGGCCCCAAGTGCCGTCGTCCGCAGTCACCACACATGCCGCGCGGCTCCAGTCGGCGCTCCATCCTCGCCCCGGGAACTCCCCTTCGTAGCGCGCCATTGGACTGGTGAAGTGTCCGGCGCCAGGTATAGGCGGGACGCGCGGCTCGGTCACCATAGGCGGTCTCAGATTCACGCCCACTGCCCTGATGTTCTTGATGTTCAACTCATCCTCCGATTGACTCAGACCTCTATCAGAACCGGCAATGCGAACCTGTTCACTCTGAATGAAGCTCGGCGATCATTCCTGCCAACATCTCTTCCTCCTCGCCGGTGCGCGTCGGGATGTCGAAGCTAATTGACGTCGCATAGTCAGAGTGCGCCTGCTTTAGCTTGTCCACAATCTCGTCGTGAGTGCCCATGACCGCAAACGTCTCAAGCATATCGTCGGTTATCTGTCCGGGCATCTCTCCCCACCGGTTGTCGACCGACATTCGGTACAGTCTGGCGGCGGTGTCTTCCCAGCCGTGCGTGCTCATTACCGACTCGTAGCTCCTTGTTGAGGCGTAGAACGATATCTGCCCCTTCACGCCAGCCTTCTTGGTCTCAACCTCTTCTTCCGTGGCCCCCGTGATGATGAAGCCCCCGGCGTTGATCTCAAAGTCGTCGAGAGACCGTCCCGAACGTGCGGCCCCGATCTCCAGGTTCGGGACTATGACATCCCTTGTGTACTGAGGCGTGCAGAAGCCGTGAAGCAGCACGCCGTCGCAGGCTTCGCCAGCTACTCTCAGCATGTATGGATTCACCGCGGAGACGAACACCTTGACGTCTGGTTTCTCAATTGGTCCCGGGTTGAAGAATGGAGGCATGAGATTGAAGTCGAAGTGGTCCCCATGGAACTTGACCGGCTCCTGCGTCTGCCACGCATTCCAGATGTGTCGAAGCGCCTGTATGTACTCGCGCATCCTCGGCGCCGGGGCCGACCAGTTCATACCGAACCGACGGACAATGTGCCCTCTGACCTGGCTGCCCAGTCCGAGCGTAAACCGACCGTCGGACATGGCCTGAAGATCCCAGCCTATGTAAGCCACGTCCATCGGGCTCCTGGCAAATGCCAGCGCGATAGACGTACGCAGACCTATGGTCTCTGTGTGCTCGGCGGCTATGGTAAGCGGCAGAAACGGGTTGTGATTGGTCTCGGATGAGCTGTATGTGTCAAACCCCAGACGCTCCGCGCGTCGGGCCGATGCCGCAATCTGCTGAGGAGTCCGGCCGTCCAATCTGGCTCCGACTTTCAATTCAAGGCCTCCAGGTTCAGGTTGGGGCGGTTGGCGGCCACATGATAGCAGAGCGCGGGAGAGTTTGAAGAGAGACTGTACCAACCTAGTCGGAACGCCTCGCGGACGCCATCACAGCCGCAGAGACGACCTGTTCGTCCGGCTGCCCGACGGGAAATGGGGGCTGAGGGCCGGGCGACGAGTGTCCCGGACAAACAGGCGGGACACCCTTGTCCCGGACGTGCCTCAAAGTGTCCTGGAATGCCCCGGACGTACCAACGGGACAACGTGACAGGACACATTCCTATGAGAATGTGTCCTGTCACGTTGTCCCAGCGATGTTACTGATGGAACCTGTATCAACCTAGTCGGTACAGCTTTCGCGGGAATGACGGGTAGGAATTCGGGGTTTTGTACTTCTCTCCAGTCTGCCGAAGGCTGGGGAGCAACCGCGGTCCATGATATAGTGAGCAGGGACAAATAGCTCAACAGACTGGAGGGAGGTCAGATGCCAAACTCCAAGAAGACGAAGTAGAGAACGGACGGTAGAAAACCTGCCAACCCATGTATCGCTTCGACGGTACAGTCGAGACCCGCGGCGGCGGGTCTCTTGTCTTTGTAGAGTTGTAGGAGTCAACCAATGCCAGACGACATCGGCCTGTTCGAGGCCATCTACTCACAGCGCGCGATACGGTACTTCAAACCTGATCCGGTTCCCGACGAGCTGATTCACAAGCTGATAGAGGCAGGAACCAAGGCTCCAAGCGGGGGTAATCGGCAGGGATGGAGATTCCTTGTGATCACGGACCTGGAGACCAGAAAGAAGATCGGAGCGTACTACGAGCAAGGTTGGGAGCACGCCTACGGCTCGGCGACTCCTAATCCATCGGCTCTCCAGCCGCACGTGCACACGTCGGCGGAGCACCTGGCGCGGACTATGGCAGAAGCTCCGGTGCTTTTGATGGCGTGCATCGAACACGACGGTGGTCCTTCGACAATGAGCCGTGGCGGTTCGATCTTCCCTTCGGTGCAGAACATCCTGCTGGCCGCGCGCGGGCTGGGACTTGGGAGCTGCTTGACCAGTCTCCACAAGCGGTACGAGGACGAAATCAAGGACCTGCTGGGCATACCCGAAAACGTGGAGACGGCAGCATTGTTGCCGATTGGTTTCCCGGCGGACAACAACAGGTACGGCCCTACACGACGGCAGCCAGTCGAAGACGTCGCGTTTAGAGAGCGATGGGGCGAGGGTTGGTAGCTTAGACCTCTGCTATACTCTGCACGGTCTGAAGCATCCCACTTCGAGGAGACACGCATGTCATACGAGTTCATCACATATGAGCAGAAGGACCGGATCACATACGTGACCATCAATCGTCCGGAACGCCTAAACGCCCTCCATCCTCCGGCGAACGCCGAGCTACACGACGCGTTCAACAGATTCAACGACGACCCGGACGCCTGGGTCGCCATCTTGACCGGCGCCGGAGAGCGAGCGTTCAGCGCCGGCAACGATCTCAGGTACACTGCCGAGCGAGACCAGGGCCAGCACGGCGACCAGGACCCCAGCGTGCGTTACGCTCGTGTGCCCTTCGGCGGAATAACGTCGAACTTCGAGTGCTGGAAGCCAATGATTGCGGCGGTCAACGGGTACGCGCTCGGAGGGGGGTTAGAGACCGCGATGGCCTGCGACATTATCATCGCGGCCGACCATGCCCAACTCGGGCTGCCCGAGCCACGTGTCGGTCTGTACGCCGGCGCCGGCGGAGTGTTCAGGCTTCCCCGCCACCTTCCCACGAAGATAGCGATGGGCATGATGCTCACCGCGCGGCGAATCAGCGCCCAGGAAGCCTATCGAATCGGACTGGTGAACGAGGTCGTGCCGCTGGCTGACCTCATGCCCACTGCGGAGAGATGGGCCAACGAGATCCTCGAGTGCGCTCCTCTCTCTATTCGGGCCAGCAAGCAGATGGGATACATGGGCCTGGACTGGCCGCTCGACGTTGCCATGTCTCGCAACTACAGCGAGGCTCAGAAGCACAACTCTTCTGCGGACAGGATCGAAGGGCCTCGCGCGTTCTCGGAAAAGCGCACTCCCAATTGGACGGCATCCTGACTCTGGCGCAGGTGCTCAGCGACAAGTAAGCAAAGGACCCGGAATGGAATCATCAAGCGAGTGGCAACTGCCGACCGGTGTGCGACCGATTCGATACGCACTGAACCTGGAGCCCAATTTCGACACTTTCAAGTTCGACGGCTACGTATCGATCGACATCGAAGTGCCAGAATCGACTTCTGAGATCGTGCTCAACAGCGCGGAGCTCGAGATACACTACGGTCGCATCACCCTCGAAAGTGGTTCGTCCTATCGAGCGACCGGTATCTCTTTTGACGATGAGCGCGAGACTGCGACCATCTCTTTCGACAGCCCCATCCCGGCTGGCACAGCGCAGCTCGGAGTCGACTTCACGGGTGAGCTGAACGACAAGCTACGCGGCTTCTACCGGTCTTCTTATACGGACGTGGATGGGAATCAGCGCTGGATGGCGACGACCCAGTTCGAGTCCACGGACGCGCGCAGGGCGTTCCCATGTTGGGACGAACCGGCCATCAAGGCTACGTTCGACGTAACGCTCATCGTCCCCGAGGAGATGGAGGTTATCTCGAACACCGAGCCGGTCACTACGACGGTAGGAGCGAGCGGCAAGAAGTCGGTCCGGTTCGCAGAGACGCCCATCATGTCCACGTATCTGCTCGCGTTCATAGTCGGCGATCTGGCGTGCGTCGAAGACCGTACCGAGGACGGTGTGCTCATGCGAGTGTGGGCAACCAGAGGCAACGAGGACAAGGGCCGGTTCGCGCTCGAGACATCGATGGACCTACTGGACTACTTCCATGAATACTTCGGTGTCCCCTACCCCCTGACAAAGCTGGACCACATAGCAATCCCGGACTTCGCCGCTGGCGCGATGGAGAACTGGGGAGCGATCACATACAGAGAGGTCGCTCTACTTGTCGATCCTGAGAACAGCTCGGCTGGCACGCGTGAGATAGTCGCAGCGATCGTCTCGCACGAGATGGCACACCAGTGGTTCGGAAATCTCGTAACGATGGAGTGGTGGGACGACCTATGGCTCAATGAGAGCTTCGCGTCGTGGATGGGAGATAAGGCTGTCGATTACCTCCATCCTGAGTGGGACATGTGGACGCAGTTCCTGACCCACGACACTGGCTCAGCGCTCAATCTCGACGGGCTGCGCAACTCGCACCCAATTGAGCAGGAGGTCGGTAACCCGGCTGAGATAGGTCAGTTATTCGACGCCATAAGCTACTCGAAAGGCGGATCAATTCTAAGGATGCTGGAACACTACCTGGGAGCAGACGCTTTCCAGCAGGGGCTCCAGATATACATCAAGCGACACGAGTACGCGAACGCCCGAACGCGGGACCTTTGGAACGCGCTCGGAGAAGCATCCGGCCAGCCCGTGGCTGAGATCATGGATACGTGGACATCGCAAACCGGTTATCCGGTGCTGGACACGACTGTCAGACGCTCCGATGACGCCATCGAGGTTGGTCTTGCCCAGTCCAGGTTCCTCTACGACGATGTCCTGGGGGATGTCGAGGTAGACGAGACCCGGTGGAAGGTTCCCATCACCGCGAGGACCGCATCAGACGCGGAGCCGGTGCGAGAGCTCATGGACGGCTCCGAGGCGACACTGAGTTTGAAGCCCGCGCCTTTCGGGCAGCCTGATGAATGGATCAAGGTCAATCCAGGCCAGTCCGGATTCTATCGTGTAAAGTACGCCGATGACGAAATTGAGCTACTCAAGGCTCCCATCAGAAGCCTCACGCTACCAGCCCAGGACAGACTGGGATTGCAGTCTGACGCCTACGCACTGGTCAAAGCCGGACACATCTCAGCGTCTGCCTACCTAAACCTTGCAGAGGCATTTTCCAATGAGACAGATCCGTCCGTCGCCAGCGATCTTGCAGCATCGCTCAACGCGCTGGACAACTTGCTGTCGGACGAGGAGTTCTACGCCGCTTACCAAGCGTTCGGACGCAGCATCTTCAAGCCCATCGGCGAACGCGCAGGATGGGATGCGAAAGAGGGAGAGGGACATAGGGCTGCGCTTCTCAGGTCAACGGCGCTCAGCCAGCTAGGCCGATTCGCTGACGGGGACACGCTCGCCGAGGCCAGCAGGAGATTCGCGAGTTACAGGCAAGACCCCGCAGCAGTCCCAGCGGACCTCAGAGCGGCAACTTTCTCGATGGCCGCCCAGCAGGGGGGTCGAGACCTCTACGACGAGATGTGGGAGTTGGAACAGGGCACGGCGCTCCAGGAAGAGAAAATGCGATTCCTGCACGCTCTGTGCAACTTCAAAGACCAGGCGCTTCTCCAAGAGACCCTTGACCGATCGCTTGACGACGACTACGTCCGCAGCCAGGACACTATTCGGGTCATGGTTTCGGTTGCGTCCAACCGAAGTGGTCGAGAGCAGGCATGGCAGTTCCTCAAGGACAACTGGACAGAGTTCGACCGCCGATATGGCGAGGGAGGATTCGCCATCATGAGGCTGGTCAGCATCCCGTCCCTTTTCACGACCGAAGATAAACGCCAAGAGATCGAGGAGTTTTTCGCCTCCAATCCGGTTCCCGCGGCGGAACGAACCATCCGGCAGGGACTTGAGAGGATGGCGATCAACATCGCATGGCTTGATCAGAATCGAGAAGACCTTGGGCGTTGGCTGGTAGCATAGAACTGCAGGACGAAGACGAGTCGCGCCAGCCGGAGACAGGGGTCGACCTTTCGGAACACAGTCATTCCGGCGCCGGCATGCGCTGGACAGTCGCTGCGGAATGTATCTGGCACGCGGCTCTGGATGTCGTGTTCCCCATCGACTGCCTCGGATGCGGTTCTCGTGGGCGGTTCATCTGCCCCACTTGCGTTGGTCGTATGCCAACGCTTGATCGCCCGTTCTGTACAGTGTGCGCGAATCCCGGCGTGAGTGGGACCTGCTCTTGGTGCCAGGCGCACGCGCCAGCGATAGACGCGATTCGCTCCCCGTTCCTATACGTGCCGAGCAGTCCAGTTCACAGGGCGATTACGATGTTGAAGTACCGGGGTATGAGAGCCATCGCGCCGGAGATGGCAGACCTTTTGCACTCGTACCTGGCAAGCCGTCGCTCAGGCAGCCCAGATATCGTGGTCCCGGTGCCAAGTCATGCGTCGCGAGTCCGGCGGCGAGGTTACGCTCAGGCAGCGCTGATTGCTACCGAACTAGGGAGCAGGCTGCAACTGCCTGTGGGTACACACGCGCTGGTGCGAGTCAATAACGCGCCATCCCAGCTTGAGACCGAGTCACGTGAGGGCCGATGGGCGAACGTCCAGGGCGGATTCGAGTGTAGCTCAAGCCTTGAAGGCGCAAACGTCCTTCTGGTCGACGACCTGGTTACGACCGGCTCAACTGCCTCGGCGTGCGCCTCAGCCCTGAAGCGAGCAGGCGCGCGCCGAATCATAGGTCTATCGGTGGCAAGAGCGCCGTAGGCTACACGCGTACGAACTTGGAAACACGATCACCCTGGCCGATCTCGGTAACGTAGATGCTGCCGTGGGAGTCCACGCAGATGCCGTGGCCGCCGATCAGCGTCCCGAGGCCCGCGCCTTCGTTTCCACGCCAGCGCGTAATCAGCTCTCCGTCCATTGTCCAGATACTGACACCATTGCCACCGCCCTGCTCGATGACGTAGATGATGTCGTCGTGGATCCAGAGGTCGCCGGGAGCGACCATGTCGGTCCACTCTTCGAGGAAGTTTCCTTCGTCGTCAAAAGTCTGGATGCGGTTGTTCTCCCGATCCGCGATGAAGACCCTGCTGTTCCTGTCAACCCAAACATTGTGGAGCAGCGCGAACTCTCCGGGGCCGGTGCCCTGCTTACCCCAGGACTTGACGAGCTCGCCATCAGCCGTGAACTTGTGGACGCGATGGCCTCCGTATCCATCCGACACGAACATGTGGCCGTCTGGCGCAATAGCCAATCCTGACGGCATGTTGAACGGCATTCCCTGGAAGGATGGCGACGGGGCGAGCTTCTCACCGAGAGTCCGTAGCACCTCCCCGCCGGGGGTGTACTCGGTGGCTATGTGGTAGTCACGGTCAACCAGCCAGACGTTGTCGTTGGGGGCGATGTAGATCCCGTGCGGATTAGCGGAGAACGTCCCCTCTCCCCAGGAGCTGATGAAGTTGCCATCAGTATCCCAGATGGTCAAGGGGTGAAGGCCGCGGCTGAATATGTACACCTCATCGTTCGAGTTCACGGCGCCGTCCGAGGCCGCTCCGAACTCCCAGTACTTGGGCATGTTTGGCCACTCGGGTACGCGCTCATATCGAAAGTCGCCAGATCCTACTACTGCCATCGCGGCTCACCTCTCCTGTTGAATAGCTCCGAAAGCACGGCGATTGTATTTTGGGCCTCCGCGCCCGGTCAACCCGAGGTATGGCCCTGAGTGCAAACCCAAAATGGCGCTGCCAGCACTTGAATCAGGTCAGATGATGAGAAGTTTAGGAAATTGCTCGGTTTAGGTATTGACAAGTTTCTAAACTTGTTATAGTCTTACTCATGCCCCAAGTGGTTGAGGCTGAAGATTCGACAAGGCGGTTACAGCAGGCGGGACGCCGCAGGTTGCGCTGGTCGGGTCGGAAGGTCCGGCTCTCGAACGAGCAGGCGGTGCGTTGCAGGCTCACGGGAGATGGATTCGAGGAACCGGTTGCGTCGGCGGCGCATCGCAGGACGAGAATGCTGGTTTCACGGGCGAGGTCACTCGGGGCATTTGCTATTCCAGTTTTTCTTCCCTTACCTAACCTTCTGATTCCTCATGTGCCGTCCATCGGCGGCGAGCACTTCGAACCTCTCCTCTATCAGACGGTCATCTCCCTCACGTCACGCAGGTTGCGGTACGCGCCGTTGTAGTCCAAGCCATATCCGACTACGAAAACGTCAGGTATGTCGAATCCCGTATAGGACACTTTCAAGTCGTGGACCCTCCTGGAGGGTTTGTTCAGCAGCGCACACACCTTAACCGATGGGGCTCCCAACTTGATTAAGTGCTGCACCAGGTAGGCGGCGGTCGCACCAGTGTCCACAATATCCTCCACCAGCAGGACATGTCGGCCCGCAACGTCTTGTCGCGAGGGAAGCCACTCAACATTGAGCGCGCCGGACTGTGTTCCGTTGTAACTCTGGACGCGGGCAGTCGCCACGTCCACAGAACCCGGAAATGCTCGCATGAGATCAACGAGGAAACACATCGCACCGTCCATAACTCCAACGAGCAATGGTTCGGCGTTGTCGTAGTCCTCGACTATCCTGCCAACCAGCCGAGGGATCGCCTTGGCAATGTCGGCTTCGGATATCAGGACGTCTCCCAGAAGCATAATCGACTCCTTGACGAGTTGCCAATCAACAGATGCCAGTCCAGCCTGGCCCACAATGGACTGTACTATCCCACTTTGCATAGTCGACTTCAATCATCAGATCTGCGAAGCGAGACCGCTAGGCGTATAGAGGGTTGAGAGCTCACAACCTGTCACGAAGTTTACCCGATGTGGTAATCTCGGACGGGCAAAGCAATCCCTCAATTCTCTACCTGGGACAACTCCTCAGTGCGGAAAAGCGTATTCAGACCTGCCTCGGCCAGACAGGCCGTTGCTGATATGCGTGGAGTCTTCTATGGGTGGTGGCTGGTAGGGCTAGCGTCGTTCATGCTGACGCTGATGTCGCTCACCGTGTTCCAGGGACTCGGCACCATGCTCGTTGCCCTGGAGCGACAGT
The DNA here is from genome assembly GCA_034428835.1 of Dehalococcoidia bacterium. GTDB lineage: Bacteria > Chloroflexota > Dehalococcoidia > Lucifugimonadales > UBA1123 > VXRN01. The sequence goes on along the minus strand of DAOUHG010000215.1, from coordinate 16,557 downwards.
TCCTTTGGAGCCGCACCGCGCTTTCGGGCGCATTCTCGCTTGCCAGAGTCGAAGGGGCGGTGCTCGGCCCAGTCGAAGGCGTCCTGGTGGACCGGATCGGAACGCGCCGGATGGTGCTGATCGGTTACATCATGATGGGTCTGGGATTCGTCTGGATGTCACAGATCGAGCCTGCGGCGGCGCTTGGCCTGTTCACATGGATGGACTTCACGCTAACCGTGTTGCCATTTGAGACGGTGGACGAGCGCCTTATCCACTTCTACGCCGCGTACATGTTCATTACACTCGGCTCGGGCCTGGGCGGTTGGCTCGCTCTCATCGCCATGGTGAACAACTGGTTCAACCGAAGGCGTTCGTTTGCGATGGCGACAGCCATGTCCGGCATCCACTTCGGCGGTCTGCTGATTCCGCTGCTTGCCTTGCTGATCGAGTGGTTCGAGTTCAGGGGTGCGTCGCTGATAATCGGTGTGTTCCTGTTGGCCATCATCGGGCCAGCGTTCATGGTCATTCGCACGAGACCGGAGGACATGGGGCTGAACTCCGACGGGGATGCCATCGCGCCGAACCCGGAGGCGCCTACCGACGCTCAGGAGCAGGCGGACGACAGCGAACCAGAATTCACCTGGAGGCAGGCTCTGGTTACGCCCGCGTTCTGGCTGCTGACGATCGCACAGGTGGCGTCTAGCGTAGCAATCGTGACACTTGCGCTGCACCTGGTTCCGAAGCTTACCGATACCGGGATGTCGCTGACTCGGGCGGGCACGGTTCAGACCACCTCAACGATCGCCGCTCTTCCGACGCAGTTCGTGTCCGGATATTACGCAGACAACTTACCCAAGACGCTGATGATTGCGTTCTTTATGGTCATCCAGGCCGCGGGCATTCTGGTATTCGCCCTATGGGACGCGCACTGGACAGCGTACGTCGGCGCGGTGCTATACGGAATCGGCTTCGGCGGGCGTAGCCCACTGTCGACAGCGATCCGCGGCGAGTACTTCGGACGTAAAGCGTTCGCGACCATCATGGGTATCTCGCAACTGCCAATGAACATAGCGATGATCTTTGCGCCGCTGTTCGCAGGGTACATGTTCGACACAACTGGGACGTACGTCGTGCCTTTCACGTCTTTCGCGGTGCTGTGCTTCCTCGGCGCGATCCTAATGCTGTTCGTGCGGAAGCCGGAGGCCCCGCTAGGTACAGTACAGCCGGAGGCCGCGACAACGCACACAATCACTTAAGTATGGCAAAAGCGAGCGCTTAGGCACTGAATCCCGCTAACGATCCGTCGGGACAGGTATGCCAGGAATGTTCACTCGGACACTCCCAACCATGTTCCAGGTAGTGAAGAATAGCGTCTTCCAGTCGTCTCCGCCGAAGGCGACGTTGGTTGTTGCGGCTTCGCCATGGACGACTGTTCCCAGATGGTTGCCCTGGGGACCGATTACCCAGACGCCACCGGATCCTCCACAGTAGACATTGCCCTCCACGTCCACCTTCATACCGTCGGGCACACCGGAACGGTCGCCGCTGAGATCGCACAGAACGCGATCTGATGCCAGCGCCAGGGCGCCATTAGGCTGAACGTCAAAGGCCCGAATGTGTTGTCTGCGGGTGTCGTTGACGTACAGCACACTCTCGTCCGGTGAGAATGCAATCCCGTTGGGAGTCAGGAAATCGCCAACGATCATAGTGATTTCGCCAAGGTCGGGAGAGACCATATAGACGCCTGAATAGTCGAGGTCGAGACTTGGACCGGGCGCTCTGGGATCGGTGAAGTAGATACTGCCATCTGACTTTACTACCGCGTCGTTCGGGCGGTTGAGCCGTCGTCCCCGATAGCTGCCGGCGATCACGGTGACTTCGCCGTCGGAGGCCTGGCGTGTTACCCTGCGGGCGCTGTGCTCACATGCGACAAGCCTGCCCTTAAGGTCGCGAGTCAGACCGTTTGCATGGTTGGTAGGCTGTGCAGAGGTTGGTCCAGGCCAAAGAAGCTTCGTAGCTCCTTTACCATTTCAGGGGTGCGCTCAGCCTGTTCCAAGCTGACCTGAACTACGTCGCCGGGTATCAGTCTGGCCAGAAGAAACACCAGGATAGACAAGCCCAAAAGGGTAAAGACCATGCTGATGAGTCTGACCACAATGAACTGGCGCATGCGTGTCTATCTCGGCGTGCTGGACTGAAGCCCTGAGTCGACGATGTCCACGATACTATCACCGTTGACCCGCGCCTGCCATGTCTGCAACTATCATCGGCTTGACCGTTGACACGGGCACGCATAGTATCAGCCGCACATGCGGAGGAGTGCACATCCATGTTTCTGATGCGCTTTACAGAGCGAGCCTACTTCCACTACTCGGAGGAGGACGTGAGGAACAGCTATCGCAGCGCGGTGCGGCTGACTTTCCCGAACTCCCACTTCGACCCCGAGATTGCGTCGGACATGTACAACTACTATCTCGACGAGTACGAGTACTGCGAGCAGATGGGGTTCGACGGCCTGATGCTTAACGAGCACCACAACACGCCGACGTGCATGGGCGCCGCCATGAACCTGGAGGCCGCGATACTTGCACGCGCGACCAAGAACGCCAAGATCGTGCTTCTGGGTAACCCGCTCCCCATCTCGGACAACCCGGTTAGGATGGCGGAAGAGCTGGCCGAGATAGACCTGATCTCGCGCGGCAGGCTCGTTTCCGGTTTCGTACGCGGGACCGGCGTCGAGTCGTGGGCCACGAACACAAACCCGGTCCACAATCGCGAGCGCTTCCAGGAAGCCCACGACCTGATCATCAAGACTTGGACGACCCCCGGACCGTTCAGGTGGGAGGGACGACACTACGAGTACCGCGTGGTCAACCCATTCGTACGTCCACTGCAGGACCCGCACCCACCGGTGTGGGTGCCAGGGAGCGCAAGCCCTGAGACGATGATCTGGGCGGCCAAGCATCACTATCCGTACGTGTTTCTGGAGGCAGACCCTGAGGTAGTCGGAGACGCCAAGGCGATCTACGCCGAGGCCGCGAACGAGGTCGGATATGAACCCGGTCCGCAGAATTTTGGTTACCTGTTCCGCATCCACGTCCAGGACACCGACGAAAAGGCGTACGAGGTTGGGAAGGGATTCCTGGCTGGTAATGCCGGAGTTGGACGAGTCCCCATGCCTCCTGAGTATATGAACCCTCCCGGCTACACGTCGATCGAGGGCCGGAGGCGCAGTTCGCAGATCAGCCTCCGTCCCGACAGGCTGGTCGGAGGTGTAGACTCCGCAGGCTACGACAGGGTCGTTGGGCTGAACCGGATAGTGGTAGGCAACCCTGACACTGTCGTCCGTAAACTGCGGGAGGTGCTTTCGGTAGTCAGGCCGGGCATTCTGGCGGTCTGGACGAACGACGGCACGATCAGCCACGAAGATACCATGAGATGCTTGGAGCTAATGGACGCGGAGGTGCTGCCAGCGCTGCGCGAAATCGGGGAAGAGTTGGAGCTTCCGGGACCCTTCGAGGTGGCGCCATGAGCACGACGTCCGTAGTCGAAGATTTCGTTGAAGTGGGAGGTGCGAAGGTCCATCTCCTCAAAGGAGGTGAAGGCCCTCCCCTGCTCTTCCTGCACAGCATCGAGGGCAATCTGGGCTGGCTGCCCTGGATGGAGCGGATCGCCGAGTCCGCAACCGTGTACGCTCCGACGCACCCGGGCTTTGGTGTGTCGGAACGCCCTGAGTTGCTGGAATCGGTCTCGGACATGGCCCGCTTCTATCTCTGGTTCATCCAGGAGATGGGACTCGAAAGTGTGTCGCTGGTCGGTCACTTCTTAGGCGGATGGATCGCGGCCGAGATGGCGACAATGAGTCCAAGCGTCCTACGTAACCTGGTCCTCGTGGATGCTGCCGGGGTTAGACCGAAGAACGCTGAGATCGCAGATATCTTCCTGCTGGGCGAGGAGGAGACGACAAGACGCGCGTTCCACGATGCGTCAAGCGTTCCTGGTTACGCCGGTCTGTTCGAGCGTGACCTCTCCCCAGAAGAGCGTGAGGCGCGCGTCCGCAGCCGTGAAATGACAACGCGGCTGAGCTGGAAACCGTACATGTACGACCGAAGTCTCATCTGGCTACTGCAACGAGTCAACCTGCCGACACTTGTGGTCTGGGGAGCTGATGACGCGATCATCCCAGTGGACTCAGGACGCCAGATACATGAAGCGATTCCGGGGTCGCGCCTGGAGATCGTCCGAGAGTGCGGTCACCTGCCGCACGTGGAGAAGCCGGATGAGTTCTCCAGGCTGGTGCTGGAACTACTGGCCGAAGGCTGAACGAAGTCAGCCGGCGAACCAACTATGGACAGAGACGTCAGTGCGAGTTGAAACGCGCCCTCGCTACCGCCGCTGCCTTCTCAGCCTCGCGGGCCGCGCAGCGCTCCCATAGCTCCAGGTTGACGCGGGCGTTCTCGTCAACCGGTACGTCGATCATCATGGTGGTGCCGGGATAGGGAATCGCGGCGGTGCCACGCGCTACGCCTTCCGCGAACAGGCGTCGGGTCTCCCGGTAGAACTCCAGCCTGTCTTCGGGCGGCGCGAAGGCGCGGTTGCAGTGTTCAACCCAGGAGGGATCTGGACAGATCGCACCAGCAAAGCCGAGGTTCTTGGATCTGAGCGCAAGACGGGCGATTTCACCTTCATCGTCGAATTCAGGCAGCATGCCATACGGATGACTCATCCCGATTGGCTGGACCCTCGCGGCTCGGGCTTCGATCACCACCCTGCCCTTCGCGTACTCGAACGGGTCGAACTCGGCGGTCGGGACGATCCCGAGGCTCCGGCACAAACCCAGTTCATCGATTCCAACGGAACTGACCCGGTCGGACGCTCTGACGATCTCCCTTATGTTCCAGACGCCGGCGCCTGAACTGAGCATAACGATGACGTGAAGCGTGTTCTCGGCGATGCCCTTCGCCTTTTCGAGACCAGACAGCCAATCGTCGATCTGCACGATCTCAGTTTCCGACTCGGCTCCGGCATAGACGACGCCCTTGAGGCCTAGCCTGACTGCTGACTCGATGTCCGCATAAGCGACGTCTCTCTCAACAAGTACGAACACGTCAGCGCCGCCCAGCGAGGCTGTGTTGACCGCCTCTGCTAGTTGTCCACGCGCTGTTGATCGCTCTTTGGCCCCCGACGGCATGGTAAGAATCACGGCGTCCGCGTTGTACGTCCACGATGCGTTGACGGCGTCGCTGTCCGTGACATCGACAAGCAAGTGAGACCTTCTGACGAATGGCTTCATGCGGAAGACTCCCCCGCAGCCTCTGTCCGTTGGCGCGCAGCGGCCTTCTCCGCGTCGCGTTGGGCGCAGAGGTCGGCCCACTCGATGAGCTCAAGGGCGCGCACGGTCTCATAGGCGTCTATGATCTGCCCGTCGAACTCTCCCTCGGCCTCGCCCGCATCCTCAAGCTCATCGAAGCAGGTGAGAACCCAGTAGGAGTGTTCTACCTCTTCGGCGGTGGGAGTGAGGCCCTCGTTCTGTGGGGCGACTACGTTTGGATGGAGTCCGCCGCCGGAGCGTAATCCCGCCTTCCTGTTTGCAATTGCGCGATTGAGCGCGAGGTCGGCGTTGCCCACATTGCCGGTCGTGTCTGACATATAGACTCCGCCGTCGCGCTCCAAACCAAGTGCGAGAGCAATTAGCTCGCCCTCGCCGCGATTGTAGAAGAACTGGTCGAAGCCGACGAACATCTCAATGCCCATGTCCATAGACATGTCATAACCTGTGCCGGGGCCGAAAGAGTCGATTCGCGGGCTGGCGGACGCGATCTCGTATGAGTTCGCCACTCCTAACGTGGTCTCGACCGTAGCGCCTATACGCACAGTGCCGGGCCTGATACCTCGGAGTCTCTCCATCTTGGTGATGAGCGCGTCGAGATTCTTGATCTGGTCGGCAGTCTCGGCCTTCGGGAAGTTGATCTGCGTGACACCGGGCAAGACTGAGGCCGGAACGTCCGCCTCGGGGTAGGCGCAGTTGATTCTGACGTTGATCTCCGCCGCGCCCTTCTGGCCCTGAATGACGGCGTCGCTGACCAGCGTGCGCGCGTGCTCCTTCTGGGATTGGGGCACGGAGTCTTCGAGATCGAAGTTCAGGTAATCGCAGTCGCGAGTCCAGGACCTGCCCACGAATCGAGGGTTGTTGATGGGCATCGTCAGCCCGGACCTTCTCACTCTTCTGCTCATCTCAACCAACCTCTATTCAGGCAAGGCCCGCGACTGGCCGCGAACCAACTCTCCGACCTGGTCTCGCGCAGTGCAAGCGTCGGCCCATGCGAGCATACCGGACGAGATTTCAGCTAGTGTCGACGGGCCATCGGATTGTAGCGAGACGCTGTGACTTTCGATCTCTGACGCAGAGGGAGTGAAGCCCCGGTTGAGTGCCTCTACCTGGTGCGGCCTCATGCACAGCGCTCCACGGAATCCAGCCGCTCTCCCCGTTGTTACGGCCTCCAAGGTGTCGTCGTAGCTGGCCATGAGTCCGCGTGACGTAGCCCGCCACCAAGCACCGACAGGCTCGACGCCTGTGGCGTTTGCAACGACAACCAACCGCTGCATCAGGTATGGCAGCAGGTGAAGGTCCCCGGACGGCTCTTCTCGAAGGTCCATAACGAGGTCGGCGCGGCCCAGGCTGACAGACTTTACGCGGTCGCTGGCTCGAATCAGTTTTTCAGCGTGCCAGTTGCCGGGACCGGTATCGAGCGACAGGTGGATCTCAAGCGCCTGCTCAGGACCCCTCGGATCGTCTGCCTCTCTAACCTGTCCTACCGGAGGCGGTTTCACAACGCCTCTCACAGCCTCGAACTTCGACAGAATCTCATCGGCTTTGCGTACCTGATCGGAGCTGGTTACGCCAGGCAGCACGACCCCTGAAAGCCCCCGCCATACTGACGCATCGAAGTCGGCGTACATGAGCTCGACGTCCGAGCGCACGAAGACCTCAGACCCAGCGTCTCGCATCGTGTCTATCGTGTCGCGCACGTTGGCACGGGCTTCATGCTTGCGACGCTCGTGTACGGTGTCCTGCAAGTCAAGTACGATTACGTCGGCCCTGGAGTCAGCGGCTTCAGATATAGCCTGGGCATTGTGGGCCGGTACAATCAGCCACGATCGGCGGACCGTTTGAATCATGATGCTTCTCGATTCAGCGTCACAAGCGCGTCCAGTGCTCGCACCCCTTGACCCTCGGGAAGCACCGCTAGTGGGTTGATGTCCAATTCTTCGATGACTCCGTCCAGATGTACGGCCAAGTCGGAGACGCGAACCAGTGTGTCGACCAGAGCCTGGACATCGGCCTTCGGACGGCCGCGGAAGCCGTGCAGCAGTCTGCTGCCCTGCACCTGCGCGACCATCTCCTCTGCATCCAGTCGCGAAACTGGACACACTCTTAAGGAGATGTCACGCACCACCTCGACGAGTATACCCCCCATGCCGAAGAGCAGAACGGGGCCGAGTTGCGCGTCGTAGCTCACCCCGACTATGACTTCGGCGCCACCTCGTACCATCTCTCCAATAAGCACACCGTCGATGCGCGCTCCGGGCGCATGAGCCTCTGCACTTGCGAGTACCTCGCCGTACGCCGCTCGTAACGCGTCCTCATTGGTCAGGCCCACTCGCAACGCTCCGGCCTCTGTCTTGTGCAGAATGTCTGGAGAGTTGATCTTGATCACGACTGGGAAGCCAATGTCACGAGCCGCTTCCACAGCCTCATCCGCCGTAGAAGCAAGACGCTCGTTGACGATGGGCACGCCCCACTGTTCGATAAGGCGTTTGGCTTCGTATTCGGACAGGGTTGCCCCTGGACGCTCGCCGAGCTCGTTAGATAGTGCACTCTGGGAATTGTTCATCGGACCCGCCGTGCCGAAACCGGAAGGAACCCTGGACTCACGCCATGCATGGTAGTCATGGAACTTCCTGAGCGCGGACGCCAGATTCTCTGGGCTGTGAAACACCGGCACTCCGGCGTCCTTCAGTCGGTCCAGCCCCGTGGACGCGCCCAACTCGTTGCCGGTGTACAGGAACGTCACCAGCTCGTCTCTCCTGTCCCGGACGTCGACAACGTGCTGCGCCTGTTCGTCCGAGGCCGAGCTCGCGACGACCAGTGTGCCGACTTCCGGTTCGTCGATCATGTGCTCCATGATGGGCAGCACCGTGTCGCGGCTGGCATGTCCAGTGATGTCCGCCGGATTCGCGGCCCAGCCAAAGCCTTCCAGGATGTCGTTGATGGCATCTCTAGCCGGACCGGTCAACTCTGGCAGTTCGAGACCCGCGTCGCCCAGGTTGTCGGCAGTAAGCGAGCAGACACCGCCTGAGTGTGAAACGAGCGAGATGCCACGCTGCTTGGGCGGCTTGCCAACGGACAAAAGCTGCGCGACCTCCAGCAGTTTGTCCCAGTCATGTACACGGACAACTCCGTACTGTTCGAACGCGGCGTCATAAACCTCGTCCACTCCAGTCAGGGCGGCAGTGTGGGAGCGGGCAGCCCTGGCGCCAAGATCGGAGCGACCTATCTTGACCGCGACGATGGGCTTGCCGCGCTCGGCGGCGAGCTTCGCGAGTTCAAGAAACTTGCGCGCGTTCTTGAACCCCTCAATGAACATGGCGATGACACTGGTGTCGTCGTCATCGAGCAAGTACCTGGCGAAGTCTGGCGATTCGAGGTCTGCCTCGTTTCCGGTGGAGACGATGTAGGAGTAGCCCACGCCGCGTCCGACCGCCCTGGACAGGAATGGACCGAAGGCGGACGCGCCGCTCTGGCACACGAGGCCGATATTGCCGCTCCTGAGCTCGACGCCCTCCAGCCGCGAGGACGAACACGCCCAGATGTCGTCCTTGATGTTAGCGAGTCCGAGGCAGTTGGGACCCGAAATACGTACCCCTGTCTCGCGGGCAACCTCTCCAAGCTCGGCCTGAAGCTCACGCCGCTCGTCCACGCCACGCTCAGAAAAGCCTGCGGAGATGACAATCGCAGAGCCTGCGCCCCGTTCGGCGCTCTCGCGCAGCACTGGTATCACGCGGTGATACGGCACTATGACTCCAACGGCGTCGGGGGCCTCGGGGAGGTCCAGAACGCTCGCGTAGCACTTCTGCCCGAGCAATTCGTCGTAGCGCGGATTGACCGGATACACACGCAGACGGTCACCGGCCTGAAGCGCGGACCTCAGAAACCTGCCGCCGTACTGCGGTCGCTCGGTAGCGCCAACGACGGCGATCGAGCGTGGGTTGAGCATCTTGTGGATGGAGGCGAGCTGCGCCTCAGACCAGTAGTTCATAGTCAGCTAGATGGGCTGGCCTAGACTGGCCCTAGCATCTCCTCAGGGGCCGCCAATGTCATGTCCATCTAGAAACCACCCCAACCGCCCCAACTGGTGCTATCCATATGGCCGAGATCGACCTCACGCCGAGTACGGTCACGCACTTCCCTCGCGAGTCTGTACTTGGATGATCTCATGCGGAAGTACCCATATACCGCTCCGCAAATCACAATCAGAACGAAGACACCAATTAGAATTGCCATCTCTTGTATCTCCTGACTGGAACTTACAGATATCGGGACGTTCCACCAAGTTTGGGTGGGTATCAGTAGGACTTAGTCCGCGGTTGCCACGGCCTTGGACTTCTCCATCTCCCGAATTACTGGGAAGACTTCTTTGCCAAAGAGTTCAATCGAGCTCATGACCTTGTCGTGCGGAATGGTCTCGGTCTGGATAATCATCATGACTTCGTCCACACCGACCTCCTGATATTGCTGAATGGCCCGAATGCAGCTATCGGGGTCGCCAGCGATGGTGACGGCGCGGTCGGCTAGCGTATTGGCGTCCAGCTCCGCGATAGCGGCGCGGGCTGCTCCAGGACCGGAGTCCAGTGAGATGCCAACTTCTTCGGCCTGCTGCTTGTGGGCCTCGTCCGACTGTCTGAGCCATCGCCCGAAGTCTGCTTCCAAGTGCTCGGGAACGCCTCCCCATGCCTCAAGTAGCTCCTCGTACGCACCGACCCGTCCGGCTATGTACGGCTTGTCCGGCCCGAAGAAGGTCTTCATGGAGAGCGCAGCAAGCTCACGCGCCTCCTGATTGTCGGTGCCGCAGAATGCGTGGACGTTGTTCGCCCAGTAGTCGGTCACAAACGCGCCCACCGGATCGGCGTGCTTGACCTTTTCTTTGTAAGTCTTCACGTGGGACTCGAGCACTGAAGTCGCGTACGAGGCCGATGACAGGACGCCGATACCCTTCTGCGCGGCCAAGTCAAAGCTGGATGACTGAGTGCAGGCCAGGTACATGTTCGGATGGGGCTTCTGGACGAGTTTGGGAAGCACCCGGCGCGAGGGCACGTTCCAGAACTTGCCCTCCCACGAGAACTCGTCCGACTGCCAAATCTGCGGCAACATCGAGATAGACTCGTCCCACATATCCCGCGTGTCCCTGGGGTCAACGCCGAGGCCCATCTGCTCGTAGGCGTTGGACCGCCCAGTCCCAAACTCGACTCGGCCGTCAGTTAGCTGATCGACCATGGCCACGCGCTCTGCGATCCGAACCGGATGCGCGTGCGGGAGGATGGACACGCCGAAGCCTATCCGAATGTTCTTGGTACGCTGGCTGAGTGCCCCAAAGATCACCTCTGGACACGGCGAGCCTGAGAATCCCAGTAGGAAGTGGTGCTCAACGAACCAGGCCCTGTCGTAACCGACCTTATCCGCCAGTTCGACCTGGTCGAGGGTCTCCTTGTACAGCGTGTTCCAGTCTATGTCGGTGCCCTCGTATGGGCGCTGCATCTCGAATAGCAGGCCGAAGTTCATAGTGTCTCTCCTTGGGGATGCGCTTGAGGAGATGTGCACAACCCTTGGCACGATTAACCAGACTCCCTCGCGGACATCACACAGGCAATCCTACTACATTCACACCGCGGCGGCGTGGCCGTCCGTTCTTGGATCGGAGCCAGCGGTCCGGACGCCAGTGGCCGGATCGATTACTATCAGCTTTGCCGAACCGCCAAAGGCGCGGCCCGAGCTCTCGGAAACGGTATGGCCTCTGGCTCTGAGTTCGTCGACTTCACCAGGCGCCATTCCGCCTTCTAGCTCTACCACGAACGGCTTGTCGACGTCGTGCGGATCGGTGCTGGGGAACGACGCCCACCTGGGAGCCTCAACAGCCTCCTGCGCGCTCATTTCATGATCGATGACATTGGTAATGACCTGGGCATTCCAGGCGATCTGCCTGTCGCCGCCCGGTGTGCCACCGACCAGATAGGGGCTGCCCCCACGCATGACCATGTAAGCGTTGAGCGTGTGCATAGTACGCTTGCCGCCCTCGATGACGTTGGGGTGTCCCTTGACAAGACTAAACCCGCGGCCGAGTCGGTTGTTCAGCAGCACTCCCGTGTTGCCGGCTACGAAGCCGCTGCCGAATCCCATCGACAGGCTGTGAATGAAAGAGAGCGCGTTGCCCTGGGCGTCCACGACGCAGAAGTAGCTCGTGTTGCCGTCGCCCGGTATCGGAGCGGCAATCGGTCCGGGTTCGTAGGAACCGGACATAGAAGAAATCAGTTGTCTGCGCTGCGCTGCGAATCGCTTGGAGATCAGCTCATCCACCGGTGTCGAAACGAACTCGGGATCGCCCGCGTAGCGATTGCGGTCTGCAAAAGCGAGCTTCTTCGCCTCTACCATCGTGTGTACAGACTCAGCGTTGTAGAATCCGAGACTCGCCAGGTCGTATCCCTCGAGGATGTTTAACATCTCAAGCAGCACCAGTCCCTGCGAGGGAGGCGCAGTCTCGTAGATGGTGTTGCCCCGATAAGTCGTGGAGATCGGGGGTTGATACCAGATGTTCTGGTGACCGGCAATCTCCTCGGCGGTGTACAGTCCTCCTGCGGCCTGGATTGCGCGGGCCATCTCCCTGCCGATGTCGCCCTGGTAGAACACCTCAGCGCCGCCTCCAGCAACGGTCCGCAACGTCTTGGCGAGGTTCTTCTGTACCAGCACCTGACCTCGCTGCAATGGACGACCGTCGTTCGTAAAGACGTCTCTGGAGTCGGGGAATTGGGCGAGTTTGGCGTTCAGGACGTCGAACCCGCCAGCAAGTTGATCGCTGATCGGGAAGCCGTCCTCGGCATAGCCGATAGCGGGTTCCAGCAACTTTGCCAGGGACCGTGAGCCATGACGCTCTACGATCTCTTCCCATGCCAGTACTTCACCGGGAATTGCCGCCGCTAGAGGTCCTTGTAGAGGCATGAAGTTGTGACCACGCTCGATGAAGAAGTCGCGGTTGGCAGAAAGCGGTGCACGTCCGCTGCCCGTTAAACCGTGGACGTCGCCGGTGCTCGCATCGTACATGATAACGAACGGCTCACCGCCGACCCCACAAGCCGGCGGCACCGTGACGGCCTCGACAGCAGCGACAGCCACCGCGGCGTCGAATGCGTTGCCGCCATCGGCTAGCACGCTAGCCCCAGCGGAGGCGGCTAGCGGCGATATTGACACCACCACACCTCCACTAGAGTAAACCGTGCTCCTACCAGTCTCGATCTGCGGTCTGGTTGCAGCTGCGGTGGCCACTTTCGCCTCCCTTAGGTTGGTTTCGGAACGTGGCGCCAATCCTATCACAACGCTGCATTAACCTTGAACGATTTAACTTCCATTGACCAACGATGAACCCTTATGCTGAATCTGGAATCCGTATCTGAATCGCATGAACAGAGGTAACAGTTGCAGGCACCAACACTACACGACGTAATCCAAGCCAAAGGACGCATCTCAGGTCATGTCACGCGGACTCCGCTGCACCGCTACATCGGGCTGGAGAAGCTGCTCGGAGCTGAAGAGGTCCGTGTTAAGCATGAGAACCACCAGCGCTTGGGCGCGTTCAAGATGCGTGGCGGCATCAACCTGTTGTCGCAGCTCTCCAGAGACGAGCTCGATCGCGGAGTGGCCACCGCGTCCAGCGGAAACCATGGTCAGTCGATAGCCTACGCCGCGAGCGTGTTCGGGTCGAAGGCTTACGTAGCAGTTCCGATGAACGCCAACCCGGGCAAAGTGGCGTCTATGCGCAACCTCGGCGCGGAGGTAATCCACCACGGCGTTTACTTCGACGAGTCACGAGAGTACATTGAGCGGCTTTCGCGCGAGGAAGGTTATCGCTACATCCACGCTGTAAACGAGCCGAGCTTGATCGCGGGAGTCGGCACGTACACCCTCGAGATACTCGAGGATATGCCTGATGTAGATGTCATTGTCGTTCCCGTAGGCGGTGGCAGCGGCGCGAGTGGCGCGTGCATCGTCGCTAAGTCGGTCAACCCGCACATCCAGGTAATCGGTGTGCAGGCCGAGCAGGCGCCGGCGGTGTACCTGTCGTGGCGCGAGGGCCATATTGTTGAGGCGCCAATGAGGTCCTCAGCCGAAGGACTCGCAACCGGTACTGGATACGAGTTGCCGCTCAGCATCATGCGTGAACACTTGGACGACTTCATTCTCGTGACAGAGGGTGAGATGAATGCCGCAATCGTCACGCACCTTCAGGAGACTCACAATCTGACTGAACACGCGGGTGCGGCGTCGCTCGCAGGAGCGGTCAAGATCAAGAACCGTCTGGCAGGCAAGAAGGTCGTAATCATAATGAGCGGAGGCAACCTGTCGCTCGAACATCTTAAGATCGCGCTCGCGGCAGCCGAGTGATTAACCGTGTGTCTCGCCGCTAACCGATCTTACCTTTGTAGTGATACACTGGCCCGTGAGGTGAGTTATGGTGACGATCGAAGAAAGAGTCAGCAGACTGGAAGGAGCATACGAACAGGTCAACAGTCGCCTGAATGATCTGAACCAATCCATGAATGCACTGCGCACGGATATGACCTCGAAATTCGCAGAGGTCAATAGCCGGATCAACACTCTTTATGTGATATTAGCCGGATCTTGGGTAACGATGATGGTCGCAATTATCGGCCTATACTTTAAGGGATGACTGGCATTGCCAATTAGGCAGATCACAGATGAATCGCCGGGATCGGCGCTCTTTCCCGAATTCGACACGCTCTACGAGTTGATCGCGAACGAGGTGGAAGGGCTGACGGACCACCAGCTCGACTGGACATCTGAAGAATACGGATGGGCGGAATGGAGCGTCCGCGTTCAGGTCAGCCACATGGCGTCCCTGATCTACCGGTGGCTGATACTGCGCTGGGGTGACGTGACGTTCCCAAACGATGAACACGGAGTCGTAGATGTCGACGGGCTGGCCGCGTCGCCGTATGACCGCAGAATGGACGATACGAAGTACTACGAGCTCCCGGTCATCCTGGCCAAGCTGCAAGAGGGCATCGACCTCGCACATCGAGTGCTCAACGAGAGAAACGTGGGGTTTCTCCGATCGCACACAGTGACCGTAACTTTGGACGGTGGCTGGAGAACGATGATCCAGGCTCACCCAACAGCAGTCACACCCACCGAACAAGCCAACACTGTGACAATGCAGTTAGAAGGCTCGATACGTCACATATACTTCGAGGAGATCACGCACCTGTTCAACATCCAGCGGCTCAAGCGAGCCCAGGGGCTGCCGACCGTGTCGGACCTCCCGAGTGTAGGCTACTGGACTCTCGACGGCTGGGACGTAAGCGAGGCTCAGTAGCTGGCCGCTGTACGAGTGATAATCATGAGACGTCTTTCGTCATCCTCGCCCTGACTTCCGGCGGCACTTCCCGCACTCTCTCCCTTGCGGGGGAGGCATTGCGGCTCGAAACGCTGACCGCGGACTCGGTAAGTAGCTCCACTCCGCCCAGCAAGTCTTCCACGCGGATGTACTCGGCTCCAATGCCTGAGTTCGGATCACGAATTCCCGTAGTTGCATTGTGGTAGTTCCCGAGAGGAAACGCCATGCCGGTGGCGCGGTATCCCCAAACAGCGAAAGCCGTGCCCTCACACACCCCGCCACTCATAAGCTGGCGTTGGCACCTGAAGTCGGGCTTCCTGCTGCGTATCGACTCGCGCGCGACTATGAGTACCTGCTCCGCGTCAGCGTCGAATGTATAGAGAGCGTCTCCGGTGCGAATCACCGGTCCGGCTCCCTGTTCCACGCCTGGGATCAGCGGACTGGACTCTATGGATACGACCAAGGTCTCGATGGGGAGAGTCCTCGCCTCGGCCATAAGCCGTGCGCCGAAGAGACCGCCCTCCTCGGCACGGGTGAACACAGAGTACACGTCAGCAGCAGCGTCCTCAGACACGATCCGTTCCATCGCAGCCAGCGCTGCCGCGCATCCGGCAAGATCGTCGGCTGCGCGCATTCTGATAAATCCGCCGTCTAGCTCAAAGTCAGGCAGATCGAAGACCACCGGGACTGGCGGTACAATCTCGACATTCTCGCTGATGTCGAACCGGACTCTTCTGGATGCTACGTCGAGCTCGGCCGTCTTCGCCTTCACTCTGCGACCATCCGGCATCAGTACCAGGACATCGGCTGACTGAGACAGCGACACTTCCGGGACTCCACCGAGCGCGACGCCCACAGGTCCATCGACGTCCACTTCGTCAATCTCGAAGCCAGGATGGTCCATGTGCGCGACGAAAGCGATTGGCGGATCGTCGATCCGAGCGTTGGAGTAGTGGGCAATGACGTTGCCGAAGTCGTCCCTGTACGGTGACAGACCGATGGCGGCAAGTCGACTCACAATGTACCGAGCAACAGGCTCCTCATGAAAGGGCGCGGCAGGACGCTCTCCGAGATCTTGTAGGATGTCTAAAGCACGTTGATCAATGGCGCTGGGCATTAGGTAGTGTTGACATTTCGACTACTTTACAATGGCTGTATGTCAAGTGTCACCATACCTCCAGAACAATGGCCGAAGATCATCGAATTCCTGCGGGAATGTCCTGACGCATACGTCGGTGATGAGGACAGATGCAAGCTGTTCGTCGAAGCCGTTCTGTGGATCAATCGCTCAGGCGCACAGTGGAGACTGCTTCCAGCCGAGTACGGCAAGTGGAACACCATCTACAAGCGCTTCGCCCGATGGTGCGACCGGGGCATCTGGGAGCGAATGCACGAGCATTTCATCGAAGAGCCTGACATAGAGTACCTGATCATCGACAGTACGGTCGTCCGAGCTCATCAGTGCGCTGCGGGCGCGCCTGAAAAGAGGGGGGCAATCATCGCAGGCGCTCGGCAGAAGCCGGGGAGGATTCAGCACAAAGGTTCATGTGAGCGTGGACGGACTTGGCAATCCACTGAGATTCACGCTGACCGCAGGACAGAGACACGACATCACTCAGGCTGAGGAGCTGATCTCAGGGTACAAGGGTGAGTATGTGATCGCAGACAAAGGGTATGACTCACACGGGTTCATCCAACACATTTCCGAAAGCGACATGGTCGCCGTCATTCCCCCTCGCTCCAACCGCAAGCAGCCACGCCCGTACGATGACTACTTATACAGGGAACGCCACCTCGTGGAGTGCTTCATAGGCAAGATCAAGCACTACCGAAGGATATTCTCACGATTCGACAAACTCGACAGCAGATACCTCGGATTCCTACAATTCGC
>DAOUHG010000214.1:0-4176 GCA_034428835.1 Dehalococcoidia bacterium | reverse complement strand
TCTCTTGATGGATTGAGTCTGTAAGGGCCGAACGCCGTATGTAGTGCCTTCTCCAGATTTGCGGCCTGCTCGTCCTTAGTATTAATTGCGATAGCGCACTCGAATGGTAACGGGACACCAGTGGTATAGAGTTCGTTCATTCTCACTTGGGGGTTATCCCGGTTCGTCTTTCCGATTTTGACAATACCTGGCATCGCGGGATTGGTGAGCAAATACACAATTGTGGACATTAACGAGCCTCGCGAATCGGGAGTATGAGCAAATACTAACAGTCTGCGGAAGAATAGGGCTCAGGGCGGCGTGGAGGTCTCATTAGCCGATAGGATCCTTCATTCCGTCGATTTGCGGTTCTTGAAGGTTTCAATTCCGAGTCCTAATCGTCCTCTTGGCTCAGTCTGTCATAAGGGAAGAGCCCGTCCCACCTCCTTCAGGCGCCTACGTCGCGGCGACACATCTGGCATCACACCGGACACAATCGCCCAGTAGTCCTTCGAGTGGTTCCTCACCGTGAGATGGGCCAATTCGTGTACCACTACATATTCGATCAGAGAGGGTTCCAGCATCATCACACGCCAGTTGAACCGCAGCGTACCGTCGGAAGCGCAGCTTCCCCAGCGGAGTCGCTGATCTCTGATCAGTATCTGGGACCTACCAGAGTTGCCTAGTCTGCCCCACCAACGATCGACGTACTCGGGAAGTCGCGCATCCGCGCGGGCCCGATACCAATCCACCAATGCGCGTCGGATTCGTTCGTAACGTTCTCTGCCGTCAAGACCACCTGGTACAGCGATTCGGAACCGCCAGTGATCGAAGCGTACAGCCGGCGTTCGCACGTCGGACGGCTTCACGACAATGGTAACGTTGCGGCCCATGTACGGAAGCGTCTCGCCACTGACGAACTGCTTGGTCACCACAACAGGCTGGTCGTCGCCCATTTGCCTGATAATCCAGGGAGCACGCCTGAGAACGATGTCACGCACCTCACCACTCGAGAGTGTCACGGGAGCGGCTACACGAACGCCGCTGCCGACCAGGGTGATCTCCACCGTCTTCCTGCGGCGCGCACTTCTGCGGACCTCGTACTCAATGGTCGTATCGCCGAAACGGACATGGTCCGTGTCGCTCACCGGGCGCTCCGTCTTCGGGCCAGCTCGACTATCTGGTTTGCCAGACCGTCAAGGCGCTCCTCTGAGTAGCCCATTTCAGGCCTGAGTCTGCGCTTGATGTCACGGCGCATCTGGCGCTGCACCTCGAGGTTCGTCTGCCAGTCGACTACTCCTACGTACTGGTCGATGTCGCCCTCTATGGTCAGTGCGATATTCTTCAAGTTGTCGTCGAGATGACTCGCGTTGGACGCCCCTGGTCCTAGGGTGTCTGTGCCCTGGTCCGAATCTGCCGAACGGCCCTCGAGCAACTCGCAGATGGCGTAGGACACCGGCGACAGACCATGCCGTGCTGCGATGTCCTCCTCCCCTCGTATCTGCTCTCTCACCTCGGCGTATCGCTTGCACGCCTCAGCCGAATCGATCAGAAGGTTGCGCAGATCTTCGATGATACGCTTCAGCTGTGCCGAGAGCCTCTCGTAGAAGACCGGATTCTCTCCGATACGCTCGCTGATCTGGGCGCGGATCGCGTGCTCCATCAGTGAGGCACGCGCATCGTCGTGAGGCAGAACAGAAATCTTCTGCTCAAAATCGGAGTCCAGTATCGACACGGGCTCCATCATCGCGCGGACTTCGGCGCTGATACGCCTATCTATCAGGCCCTTGACCTTCGCGCCGATCTCAGTCCAGTCCACGTCAGCGTTCTCACGCAGGAACTGTGCCCGGACGTAGGCTCGAATCTCCGTGAGCCGTGCCAGCCGGTCCACGTAGTGGAGCGCACGCGGGTCCGGCAGAAAACGGTCCATCAGCCACGAAAACTGCCTGTAGTCCGCGTTGAAACTCTCGAAAACGTCGGCCTTGAAGTCGCCCTCGGTCGTGGCGTCCGGTGCGAACATCAAAACACATGCCCAGGTATCGCCCAGGTCACGACCCTTGAAGTGCGACTCCGCCCGGACGGCGGCAGCCTCGATCACATCGGAGGGGTCCTCTTCCAACTCACTCATACTGTCCTGAACATCAGGCCACTCGAACGTCGAGAGCGCCTCCTCCAGATTGTGGGAGACGCCATGATAGTCCACCACAAGGCCGTGCTGTTTCTCGGTCTGAACTCCTTCCCACTCGTGGGAAAAGCGTCGATTGACCCTGGCTATGGCCTGGAGCAGTCCGTGCTCGCGCAGTGAGCGGTCCAGGTACAACACCTGCTCGACGGGAGCGTCGAAGCCGGTCAGCAACATGTCAACCACGACCAGTATCTCAGGTTCACCATCGGGATCGACGAACGCACTGGTAACCTGGTCATGGTTCAAGTCACGGGCGTCATTGAACTCAGCACCGTCGCTGGGGGTGGTGGTGATGATCGGATACGCCTTCAACCCAAAATCGTTCAGATACTTGGTATACCGCATCGCTGCCGCCCGGCTCGGAGCAACCACCTGTGCCTTGAATCCGTTGGGACGCACCTTGCCTTTGAAGTGTTCGGAGATGTCCAGGGCGATCATCTCGATCCGGCGCTCCGCCTCTGCAACGGTCTCCCTGTTGGCGTACCGTCTGCGTATCCGGGCCCGAACCTCTTCAGGCTCGTCGCTGAACAGCGCCTCGTACAGCCTGTCCAGTGTATCCGGCCCCTCTATGGCGAGCTCCGGGAGGCGCGCCTCATAGAGGATCTGCACGGTTGCGCCGTCCGACACCGACTGCGGGATCGTGTAGGCGTCGATGAGCTGACCGAACCGCCGCATGGTGCTGCGCTTGAAGTCCCTGTCTATGGGAGTTCCCGTAAAGCCAATGAGCGTCGCGTTGGGTATCGCCTTCGACATGCGAGCGCCAAGGATTCCGTACTGGGTGCGGTGGGCCTCGTCCACCATCACGACGATGTCCTCCGACGAGTTGAGAAGATCGAGACCACCCTCATCGACACTCAGCGCCTCCTCGAACTTCTGGATAGTGGTCATGATCGTTCGGCTACCCCCCAGTCGGAGGGCGCTCTGCAGGTCAGGGGGATCGGGTTGGTTGGGCCTATTCCTCCGACGTCGCGCTCGTCGTTCGGGGGATTCAGGAATCGATCGCTCCATCCTCTCGGGCCCAGGGAAGCCGCATCGCTCAAAAGTGTCAGTGATCTGCTTGTCCAACTGTTTTCGATCGGTGACAACCAAGATGGTGGTGGAGGCAAGACGCGGGTCGCGGCGCAACTTCGTCGCCAGCCACAACATGGTCAGCGACTTTCCCGACCCCTGCGTGTGCCAGACCACGCCGCCGCGATCCTCCGGCTTCCGGCCTGACCGGATTCGTTCAAGCGCCGAGCATACGGCCCGGTACTGCTGGTACCTTGGCAGCTTCTTCACCAACCTTCCGCGATCAGGCTCATACACAACGTAGTCGCGAAGTATGTCGAGCAGATTAGCCGGTGACAGAAGGCCTATGATCAGCTGGGCCTGTCCCCGCGGCTCCACACCGAAGCGAAGCCTCACCTCATCGTTGGAGTAAGGCAGCACCGACTTCCACTCGAAGTAGGCGCTCTCGGAGGCACCTATCCCCGCATAGGCCGCGGCAGCTCCGCAGTGGGCCACGCACAGCAGATTGTAGTGAAACAGCTCCGGCGCACCGCGCCCGCGCCACTCCGGTCCGGCCTCCTGGTAACGTCGAAGCTGCCTCACGGCGTTGTACTTCCACACATCCATCAGTGACGGAGACTTCGCCTCCATTACAACCAGGGGAATGCCGTTGACGAACAGCACGAGGTCGGGGATGACCATGCGCTCGTCGTTCTCAACGCCATCTCCCCGTTCACTGCCACGTCGGACTCTGAACTGGGTGGTGACCACGAACTCATTGAGACCATTCTCAGGGTTGTCGAAGTCGAAAAAGCGGGCGATGCGTGTGTCGCGCCCTCGCAGAGTGTCCACGGTCAGGGGCATCCCGTAGATCAGGTACTCGTGGATTTTCTGGTTGCGAGCCATGCCAATGGCGTCGATGCGCTCGAGATTTGAGATGACTCCCCGCGCCTGCTCGTCTGCCATCCACTCGTTGAGTCTCAGAAGCGCGCGGCTCAACCTGTCCTTTAGAAGCACCTCACGTT
>DAOUHG010000213.1:0-5505 GCA_034428835.1 Dehalococcoidia bacterium | reverse complement strand
GAGCCTGCGGCCGAGCACCTTGGAAGGGCGGGCTCTGAGAAACGGCTGGCTAGACGGATTAGCATATCCCCATCCCGAGGTTGTTGAGTTGGATAACGAGTTCGGCATCTGGTGTACAACGACAACACTGTGGCTTGTGTGACCTGCGGCTCTCCTTCCCGTGCACCGCCAGTATTCAT
This sequence comes from Dehalococcoidia bacterium, assembly GCA_034428835.1. Taxonomy (GTDB): domain Bacteria; phylum Chloroflexota; class Dehalococcoidia; order Lucifugimonadales; family UBA1123; genus VXRN01. The sequence goes on along the minus strand of DAOUHG010000213.1, from coordinate 5,326 downwards.
GAACTGAGAGGTCACGAAGCCCGGTCGGCTTCACAACACCTGTATGTTGTCGATCTATCCCGTAGCCTACACTGTCTTACCGACTCCAACACCCATACTGTCGTAGCCCGCATAGATCGGACATTCCTACTGGCTGATATAACTTCGTGCGCCGCGCCTCCCCCGGCGATTTCCCGCAGGCGCAGAGCACTCTTCTTGCCACTCTCCCGGCCTCACTCTGCCGCTCGTTTCCGGCCCATTTTCCGTCTTCTCAAACCTGTTTTGGTTGGACTGAGCGTGTCGCATTTACTCCAAGCCCCTTCTTGCCCATTTCCACCCCTCCCACCCCTGTTTCTCAAAGCTACGCCAGCTTTGGTTTGTCTGCAGTTGCAGACAACTGAAAGTCGTCTTTTTTCTTTCCAATCTTCTTTACAACCAATACTTTCTGGTTGACCTGGACCCCCAATTTCACTTGTCTGCAACTGCAGACAGAAATGACCGACCATTTCTGCCCTGCATGGCGCCGTCAGACCGTGCCATTCATCGGCCCTCCGGGGACGTCATATCGCTCGAGGCTCGGGGCCATGCGGCGCACGACATGCCTGGTCTCGAATGGATTGGGCAACGTTGGTTGTGGCCCGCGCAGAGATGTAGGGGGTCGCTTGGGCTGTATCCTACGAAGCCGTACACCGGCTCCGGGTTTCCGCCCTCACACCCTCGTTTGAGCGGAGGTGCGCGGCGCGACAGGACACCGCCCAGGGACGTAACCGGAGGTCCTACGGACTGTCTGGAGACTGATTCTGAGGCGTGTCCTCAGCTGGTCCATGCTGTTCTGGATGCTGGCCCAATGCGATGGGGCCCTGTTCGCCTGGTCGGCGGGCATAATCGACGTGTCTATCTCCACGGTCCTGTACCAGCTGAGTCCGGTTATGACGATCCTGCTGATCGAGAGGCTCTTCAGGAGTGAGGGACGATACCAGAGCGTGGGACTTCTCCAGATCAGTGCCTTTGGGCTCGGAGCCGGCGGCGTGGCTGCCGTTGTCGCGAGCCAGTCCGGAGGGGTTGGCAATCCGCTTGCCTTCAATGGCATCTCCTCTCTCGCGGCTGCCGGAGGGATAGCGCTCGCGCTCGCGGCCGCCGGCAGTGCGTCCTGCGAGAGCTTCGGGTTCAGCTGGGCCGCCAACCTCGCCGGGCGGTTACCGGTTGTGCCTGGACACGACAGGGCGTCCCTCGAGGTCTTTGCCGTGGTTACCGGCGCCGTGGTCTGCAGCCTGTTCGCCATTGTGTTGATCGGGTCCATTGGCCTCGCGCGCCAGGAACCGGTGGAGCCGAATGCGCTGATGATCGGACTCCTGGGCGGCCCGTTGCTGAGCGCAGTCCCCACAATCCTCTGGAGGAAGGCCAACCTGATGACCCACAATCTCGGCGTCAATATGGTCAGGTATCTGCTGCCCATTTTGTCCCTGGGCTGGCTGTTCCTAATTGCATAATTTGGTACACCCTGTCCAGTTCCCATTTAATTCTCTATTTCTCTGTCATAGGTGGTGAGCCGCCATTGGACACGGTGTACCATATTATGCACTCGGCCCTCAAATGACGTCGAAACCCCGGTGTGCCGTGACCGACCCGTCCGGGGCCGGATCAGGGCCTGAAATCACCGTTTCCGGGGCTCCTGACGACCCCTGCCGCCTGTAACCGTATGTAACTGTACGGTATCTCGCCACACCGATGACATACGGGCCCGCACCACCCGGAGGACAGGACGGAACAGGGACTCAGGGTGCGTCAACAGGACGCGCTAACAGGGCCGGGAGGATGTGGGTTGGAGCCCTCTCCGCTCCAGCGCTCATTGCACCGGCGCGCAGTTTCACGTCAGGTCCTGTGGGAGATGGGACCGGCGGTGACACCCACAGGGTGGGAGGTCATGAACATGGCCGGTTCACGGCCTCAGCGGCGCAACCGCGTTCGCCCGGCGTCGGCCCTGACATCGAGCCTGACACCAGGAACCGCACAGGCCCCGGACGCGCTCACCGGGACTGCTTCGTCCATGTGGAGACTGCGGGCTGGAACGCGCCTTCCGGCGCTGGACCCGTAATATCACACTCACAGGGCCGCTGGGGGCTTTTTGGACCGTCTGCCAGCCCCGCGCTTTTCGGGCCGTCTCCGCGGTGCGAAGAGTGCGCGCGACTGGGCGGTGGCGGCTTCTCGGCCTGCCGGCCTTGAGGTCGCTTCATGAAAACCACTCTCTGCCACTGACTCCAGCTGGCTATCCCGTGTACTGCGCAGCCCCTGGTAGGGCAACCATGTGGTCGCCTTGGTGTCTCCCCTTGCAGGATCCACCCCAGGTCCATCTCCTGTCGCCATAGTCCATGACCCACGACGTGGCCGCAACGGTCAACGCCACGAGCGCAGCGAACCCGACCGCGGAATCTCTCTGCATTTGTTTGTCTCGATTGAGTCATCTGGGTGATTTCCGTCCTGGTCATTGCTGCGCTCCTGGCCGGGATGCATTGAGGGGAGCTGGGCTCTCCGTCCGTGACGATCGCACGTTGAAGCACAGCCTTCGCCCCGGTTGAGCTCCACCCGTCCCCGGTCAACCGGCCCGGAATCCTGTCGACAGACAGGCATGTGTCATCGCCAACATTAAAGTGTGCAAGAACGCCAACTTGGAATTGACCCCCCTGCAAGCGGGATGCATCTTAGTCGGGGATTCCGACAGGAGGTGCACCGGACCAAATGTTAGGAGGTCGATTGGTGAGAGAACTATACGAGCTGAGGGGCAAGGGGCGTTCGATAGATGGGATAGCCAGGGATCTGGGGGTCTCCAGGAACACAGTCCGAAGGTACCTGCGCTCACCCGAGGTGCCGATGCCCATGCCCAGAGCGAAGCGCGGATCGAAGCTGGACCCATACAAGGAGTACATAGACACGAGGCTTCTGGAGGGACTGGAGAACTGCGTGGTGATGCTGAGGGAGATCAGGGAACTGGGATACCCGGGCGGATACAGCACACTGAAGAGCTACGTTCATCCGAGACGGCGGCCCAGGCAGCCGAAGGCGACAATGCGGTTCGAGACGGCGCCAGGTGAGCAGGCACAGGTGGACTGGGGGATCCTCAGCTACACCGCTGAGAACGGTCGCAGGAGACGGGTGTGGGTTCGCCGCGGCGAATGATGGTTATGGGCTTCTCGAGGGCGATCTACGTGGAGCTGGTACGAAGGGCCGACGTCGCCACGTTCATCCGCTGTCACATCAACGCCTTCGAGTACTTCGGCGGTGTTCCGCGGCGCTGCCTGTACGATCCGCCGCGGCGGACCAAGATGGTGGTGATCGAACGGGACGATGAGGATCATCACGAGTGGAACTCGCGGATGCTGGACTTCGCCCGTCGAGTGGGGTTCGAGCTCAGACTGTGCAGACCATACCGTGCACAGACCAAAGGGAAGGTTGAGAGTGGTGTGAAGTACGTTCGTCGCAACTTCTGGCCCTCGGCACGGTTCACCGACGACGCCGATCTCAACCGCCAGGCGCTGGAGTGGTGCGACGTCGTTGCCAACGAGCGAGTGCACGGCACGACCGGCAAGGTGCCTAAGATGATGCTCGAGGTGGAGAGATCAAGCCTTGGAGTACTGCCAGATCGGAGCGGTCTGGGAATGTACCTAAGAGAGGACCGCAAGGTGGTGCGTGACGGCTACGTGAACTGGGACGGGTCATGGTACGGAGTGCCGTGGACGTGGGCCGGGAGCATCGTGCAGGTTGGGGTAAACGCCGGGACGGTGGAGATATGGTCTGGATCGGAGCGGCTGTCGGTCCATCCGAGAGCACACCGGCGCAGGCAGAGGCTGACGCTTCCCGGCCAGTGGGACGGCCTGGTCACCGGCGACGGTGGCCCGAAGCGTGAGGCTCTGGCTGTTCAGGTGAGTGCCCAGCATGTCGAGAGCCGATCTCTCGACGTGTACGAGCTGCTGTCCGGTGGAGGTGTGACATGATCGCCATCGAACAGGCACGCGCTCACCTCGAGACCCTGGGGATGTCACAGGCTGTGGAGGTACTGGACAGCAGGCTGGACGACGCTGCGAGGAAGCAGTTGCCTTACCCCGAGATGCTCGCCGACCTTCTGGGAGTTGAGGTTGCAGCTCGCAGAGAGCGCTACATGACGACCAGGACCCGCATGGCGAAGCTCCCCTTCCATCGAACCTTCGATGACTTCGACTTCAGCTTCCAGCCATCGATAGATGAGAGACAGAGCCTGCCCCCGTGAAAACGGGGGTCAAGGAGTTGGCGACACTGGCGTTCGTGTCTGAGGCCACAAACATCCTGCTTCTGGGACCTCCAGGGGTCGGCAAGACTCACCTGGCAGTGGCACTAGCCCTGAAGTCGATAGAGAACGGTAAGGGAGCGTACTTCGTGCGAGCCTACGACCTGATGGAGGACCTGCGGAAGGCGAGGGCTGAGAACCGGCTCGATCGTAGGATGAGGATATACCTGTCGCCGAAGGTGCTGATCGTCGACGAGTTCGGCATCTGGCCATGCGACAGGGAGTCTGCGACTGCGTTCTTCAGCCTGGTGTCCGCCAGGTACGAGAGAGGGAGCATCATCCTGACATCGAACAAGGGCTTCGCAGACTGGGGAGAGCTGCTGGGCGACAACGTAATAGCGACCGCGATCCTCGACAGGTTGCTGCACCACAGCTACGTCCTCAACATCCGCGGAGAGAGTTACAGGCTAAAGGACAAGCGCCAGGCCGGACTGCTGACCTCACAGCACCTGCTTGGCGGAACATCGGAACAGGGAGCGGAAACAGGCCAATAGGACAGAGGGGGTCAAATCTAACTTGGCGAAAATGCACTAAACAAAGTTGGCGTTGACACTGTCAATACTAAGTCACACCGGCCGCACACGTGCGCCGCCCGCCGCGGTGGGCATGGACGGGAGCCGACGGTTGGCATACACAGAGGGTCGATCCGTCCACCACACGGCCGTGCCGCTGACGTGTTCCACCTTCTCTCGACCCCTTGTTCACGGGGTCGTTTTCGCCGACGCCGCCAGCCCCATAGGGAGTGCCTGCACCCTGCGGTTCCGGCGCCGCTCCGGAGGTGCCCGCAAGCCTTCGGAATCTGGCGATTTTTTGGCCATACATGCCCCTGCACCCCCTCCAAAACACGGCACTGAATGGGCACTTTTCACTTTTCGAGCTTTGGCCGCGATTTCGACCGCCGCAGGCCCATTTTGCTAGCTGTTTCGGCCCCGGTTTGTGCAAATGCACAATCCTTGAACAGGTGCCCTGTTTTGCACTTCTCTATGTCAGCGTATTGTGTATCTTCAGAAATTCCTCACTGGTCAAGGT
>DAOUHG010000212.1:0-5866 GCA_034428835.1 Dehalococcoidia bacterium | reverse complement strand
CCGGCTCAGGTACCCGAGCCGGTCAACATCTCCAAGAAACTCATCGACGGGCTCTTCGACGAGAGCGTCGCATCCCTGGAGATAGCGGGCGACCGGGAAGCCGTGGTCTTCGGCGTACGGGGGACGAAGCCGGATCACCTGCGCTTTCATCTCGAATCGCACTTTCCACATGCGGAGTTGGACATTCCGAAGCCCGACCCGATGCGGCTGGGAGAAGGGGAGCGCGCATTCACAAGCATTCTGAAGATTCAGGGCCCGGAACAGGCGCCGATTCAAACGTTCGATGATCAAAACGTTCAGTCCGAGGGTACCGAACCCCTTCTAGGGGTCACTGGAACGATGCAGCAGCTACGGGATGGCGAGCGTGTCCTTGTCAGGATGGTCGTCAGGCCGAAAGAGCGTGGTTATTTTTCAAAGTACGAGCGCGATGCTCTGGCGGGATCTGGGGGCTCCAACGAACTCCAGCGATCCCTTGAACGGGATGAGCAGCGCCTGCAGCTCGACAAGAAGACGAGTACGCCGGGAAATATCGGGATCCTCGCATTGGTGGCCTGCCTCGGCGCTGCCCTTCTTTTGACCGGGTTCAGGTTCACCTTCCCGACGGCTACGGACTTCGCTCCCATCGGCACCTCCTTCACTCCCGCCGTCACCTATGAATATGGGCTGGGTTTCGTCCTGGCCTGGATCGCATCCGTGGTCGTTGCGGAGATTCTGTTGTGGAAGATTCTCCGGGGAGTCAAGCCCAGAAGACAGTTTCTCGATCCCAAGATCATCGGTGAAAGAGTACACCATCAGGCCATGGACTTCGAAATTCAGATCGTGGCTTTCGTGCCCGACTCGGACGAATGGAAGAAACGGGCGCGGGCACTCTCGGATCGCATTGCCGACGAATATGCCGGATACGGCCGACCCCTCGGCAGCGCAATAGTCAGTCATGCCGGCTTTGAGGGAGTTCCCGATGACGCCTTCAGGCTGATGACACAGAAGCGCCGGCCGTTTCCGCTGTCCGGCCGCGCCGCAAGCGTCATAGGCACTCGCGAACTGGCGGGACTATGGCATCTGCCTGCTACGCACGTGCGTCCCCCGAACATCTTACGCTCCGCGTCGCGACACTGGCCCGTGATGTCGAGCGTGATCAGTAAAGGCACCCCTGTGGGGGTGACCACGGTGGGTAGGAAACGCCTCGTTCGGCTCAGCGCCGACGCGACCCGCCGGCATCAGTTCTACGTGGGAGCAAGCGGAGAGGGCAAGTCGACCCTGATGCTGCATGTGCTGCTCCACGCTATGCGCCAGAAAGCGAATGGCGAGAACGACGGCGCGGTCGTGGTGGTAGACCCGCATGGGGACCTCGCCTGGGACCTTCTGGAGCTGGTCCCGCCGGAGATCGCTCACAAGGTCAGATTCATCGACTTGTCGGATCGGGACCGCGTGGTCGGCATAAACGTGCTCTCCCCGACATTCTCATCAGATCGCGACGCGACTGCCGACCTGCTTGTGGAAACCGTCTCGAGGCACTGGGAATTCTGGGGGCCCAACATGGCCAGTATTCTCAGCCATAGCGTCAAAACGCTCCACGAGGCTAATACCCACCCGGACGTGCCCCCTGAAGAGGAGTACACGCTTCTGGACGTCAGAAGTCTTCTGGACGTCGAGGCCTTCCGCAGAAGCGTCCTGGAAAAGATCCACGACGAGAATCTCAAGAGGTTCTGGCTTCTGGACTTCCCAAATATACAGCGGGATTACGTGCGGAACATTCAACCGATCACGGCACGGCTGATGGAGTACTCGGACTCGCGAATCGCCGCCGCCATGGTCGGACAGCGGTTCTCGACGATCAACCTCAGGGAGTCGCTCGAAGCGGGAGATATCATGCTGATCTCGGCGAAGGGGTCCAACGTGGGAGGGGGCGTGGCGCGGCTGATAAGCTCCTACATACTCATGATGGTAGACCACATAATAGAGGCGCAGGGAGAGGTCGCGTCCGAGGAGCGACAGAGGGTGATGGTAGCCGTCGATGAGATGCACATGTTGAAAGGCGTTCCCTTCGAGAGTATGTTGAACAACTGGCGGAAATTTGGCGGCAGTCTTCTGCTCGGAACACAGACTCTCAGCGGCGTGAGAGAATTTTCGCCTGCCCTCGAGGACAGCCTCCTCACGAACGTGGGAGTCCTGGCGGTGTTCCGGGTCGGCGCGGACGATGCCGAAAGACTCGCCGCAAATCTCGGCGAAAGCTTCGTTTCAAAAGATGATATCCTGTCGCTTGACGCGCATCACGCCTACGTTCGGTTCCACTCCAGAACGTACACGCCGCCTTTCTCCATGAAGGTGCTTCCAAAGCCTCCCGGCAGACTGGTCGTGGCCGACGAGATCCTCAGGAGATCCGCAAGATACTCGCAGGACCTGCAGGTGGTTCACCAGCGCCTGCAGGAGGATGTCCGAGCCACCAACGCCCTCGGTCTGGTCGCGAAGCGGCGGCGCTGAATGCGGTCCGGAATAACCCGACTTAACCTCTGCACGGCTCCTGCGAGCGATAAGATCTCCAATGACCACACCCAGACGACGCGACACCGGTATATCCTCCGAGCTGGCAGACCGTCTTTACGACGTCGCTCAATACCCGTTCGCCTCCTCTGCCGAAATACAGGCACTCGCCGGTCGTGCCGACCTGAGCAACGTACATCGCAATGTTCTGTCCCTGCGTGATGGAGCGCTGGTCGACGGCGTAAGCTACCACCCGAGCGGCGGCGGCAGAGCCTATGCTCGTCACTTCCTCGCTTCGGGAGGCGTGCCGATTCTGAATGAGCGACAACGCTGGCCGGAGCGCCGTACGCTGCGTGAACTGCCGGTCAGCTCGGAGTGGCAGGAAATACTTCTGGGGCGCATGGACATACTGGCCCTCGTCTACCGGATAGCCGTTCAGGTCGCCCTGTGCGGGCCTGCCGACAGCGCGGTCGGCGTTCTCTTTCCCCGCGACGACCCTCTCGACGGAATCGTGACCTGCGCCGACGGACGCTGGTTCGGAGTGATGAGGCAGGGATACGGCCTTTCACACTCCGGCTTCGGCACCCGGCTCTTCGAGCAGGGCGGCAAGGGCCTTCAGCCGTCTACACTTCTCGTGGTGACTTCCGACGTACTGGCAAAACCCCCGCTCGTGCGTCAACTACTGCAGCGGAGCGCGAACCTGACCGCTGCGGTTGCGGTGGAAGACGACGTTCTGGGCACGGATGAGGACCGGTCCGTATGGACGGCGCCCGGACATCGGGACGATGACCGCATCAGGCTGACTGACATCGTAAAGGGGGCCCGAGGGCTGCGGGACTACCGACCTTCCATAAAGATGGAGTACAGCAGGGCGAGCCGCCCAGCTCCCCTGTCGGACTTCCCCGGCGCCGTGTTCGCGAAACTCACCGAGGGGCAGCGCCGCACCTTCGATGACGTCTTCCTCTGGCCGCTGATGGACATTCGGCAACTTGCGATGCTCCGGTGCGTTCCCTATACGAGCGCGTCCCGGATTCTGAACCGCCTGCGTGAACTTGGCCTTGTGGAAGGGATCAAGGTGCGAGATCTTCCGCGGGTGCGCTTCGCCCTGTCCGATGAAGGGCTGCGCCATATGGCGCGGCGGGACCGCACCACGCAGAAGACTCTTTTGGGCCTGTGGAATCCGGGCTTGAAGGACGAGCCGACCGGAACCATGCTCGCCAAGCTGAAGTCGGAGTGGCTGCACACCGACGGCGTGAACGACTTCGCTTCCAGGCTGATGGCGGAGCGCGGCCGCGACACACTCGTGATGCCGAGCCACAGGGGAATGCGGCAATTTACCTACGACTACGGTTCCTCATCGGTCGGCCCGGACCTGATCGCCGAGCTCCACGGACGCTCTCCTAGCCAGACGGTGTTTCTCGAGTACGAGATGCGCGCCTCTTCAATAGGACAGATCAAGGACAAGATTCTGCCCTGGCTCCGGTACTTCAGCACGAATCGCCCCCATGAGGACTTCCAAGGCAGTCTGAAGGTGCTCTTCGTGCTGAGTGACGACAGAGTGGAGACGTCCTTTCAGGAGATCGCGGGCGATCTCCTCTCACGCACCGAAGTGGACATCCCGCTCGCCACAACCCATAAGGAACTGCTCAGGCAGGAAGGACCCGTCCTTGCCGAGCCTGTCTGGAAACCTCTGGGCAGCCTGTCCGCCGGACGGACGGCTGCGACAACGAGCAGTTAATAGGACGACGGTGCGCCGAGGAGGCGCCTCACGAATGAAAAACACATCGCCCCGCCCACTTATTGCAGGATCGCAGGGCGTCGGCAGAGTTCCTGCGGAGATGAACGAATTGTCACTAGGCACATATCTACGAGCTGTCAGGCAGAGGCGGCGGCTCTCGCTTCGCGACGTGCAGCGACTGGCGAGGCAAAACGAGTTTGGAGCGACTCTGAGCAGCGGCTACCTGAGTGTACTGGAGCGAGACGGCGTCAAGGACCCGTCCCCGAGGATGCTCTTCACTCTCGCGGCCATATACGAAGTGGACTACATCGATGTGATGCAACGGGCGGGCTATATTCCGCCGGATACATCGGTGAGCGTAAGACCGCAAACGCACTCACCCCTCATTGGTGTCTCTCGGCTGGATGACGAGCAGCTGAGCCGTATCCAGCACATGATCTACTTAGAGCTGAACGAGGCGAGAAGGAGAAGGAAACCGGATGCGCAGCACGGGGGGAGACCAGAGCGATGATGTGCTCAGATTAGTCTGCTGGAACATCGCTCGTCGTCACGCCGCATGGCGCTGCCTGCCCTACTCGGGGATGGACCTGGCCCTGCTGCAGGAGGCGGGCGCGCCACCCGAAGATGTGGCTGAGCGCGTAGATGTTGACCCGGAGCCGTTTCGAGACGGCGAGAGCAGAGCGATCTCTCGCACGGCCATCGTCAGCCTGTCCGACAAGGTCCGCGTCGACTGGCTGATACCCACACCGATTACTGAAGCGACGGCGGGCGATTTCGTCGTCAGCCAGCCCGGCTGCATATCGGCCGCGGTCATCTCCGCGCCCGACATCACTCCGGTCACAGTAGTCTCCATCTGCGCGGCATACGAGAAGCCCCACAGCTCCACAGGCCGGATGTCCTGGGACATAACCGACGCATCCCTGCATCGCGTAATATCCGACCTGTCACTGATGGTAGGCAGGCAGAGTGGACACCGCGTCATAGCCGCCGGCGATCTGACCGTCCTGTACGGGTATGGCGAAAACGACTACTGGAAGCGGCGTTACGACACCGTGTTCGACCGCATGGCGGCGATCGGTCTGCCCCTGGTCGGTCCACGGTATCCCAGTGGTCGTCGGGCCGTGCCATGGCCCAGCGAGCTTCCGAAGAACAGTCTGAATGTCCCTACCTATCATCACCCGCAGCAGACACCCACAACGGCGAGGCGCCAGCTGGACTTCGTGTTCGCCTCAGAGAGTCTGGCAGATTCGATCAGTGTGCGAGCCTTGAACTCTCCGGAGGAATGGGGACCAAGCGACCATTGCAGGCTGAAAATCACGATCGGCTGAATGAGCGAATCCGCAGAAAAGCGCCTAGTGGATGGATTGTCTGCGGAACTGGCACCGGACCTGCACTTTACACCACGGTTGAATTCAGAACCAGTTGATATAGGATACGCCGCGATGAAACTTGATCTGTACTCACCGAGCGAAGAGCTGGTGCCGTGCGTGAAACGGCCGGGCCGGATGTAGAGACACTGATTCCAGAGCAGGTCAGGTCCAATGTCTATACTGCGATACATTTCGACAAGCGCATTGAATTTCACCGCCCCTTTCGGTTCGCGAGGAAACGCGTCCGAGATGAAGCGAGTGTCTTATCATGTAGATA
>DAOUHG010000211.1:0-14049 GCA_034428835.1 Dehalococcoidia bacterium | reverse complement strand
ATAGCGTTGAGCACCTGCAGGTTCGGAATCCTCACGTTGCCACGCTGCACAGGCAGGTGAGGCTCAATCAGTTCGTATTGACCTTGTGTGAGTTCCATGTACCCATACTACCATCCTCAACTCAATTAGTGTGAACAGGCCCTAGTTTACGAACGGCGAGATCTGCTCGAATTCACCCTTCACAATCGGCTTGGCGTCCACGTTCAGCCACTGCTCCAGCACTGTGCCGTAGATGCCGCGGAAGTCGATCGTGTGCTTCAGGTCCTCGGCATTCTCCCACTGTGCCGGGTCGAGCGATGGATACTCGCTGTACAGTCCGCCGCGAACGTTCTTACCGAACATGTACCCGCCGCCGCCCGAACCGTGATCGGTCCCGCTACCGTTGTCGCGCATCCGGCGTCCGAACTCAGTAAACACGAGAATCGCCACGTTTTCGCCCGCGCCGTGCTCCTCGAGGTCGTCCATGAAGTCTGAGATCGCGCCTGACAGGTCGGTCATCAGCTTGGGGTGCGTCGGCATCTCGTTGGCATGAGTGTCATAGCCCCCATGCGACGTGTAGAAGATGCGAGTGCCGAGATCGGCGAAGTGGATCCGCGCGATGTCCCGCATGTTCTTGGCTATCTGGTTGTCGGCGTACTCGACGGTTGACTGGTACTGCCCGGCAACCTCCGCGAGCATATCTGCTCCCTTGAGCACGTCCAGTCCAGTCTGACCGATGTAGTCGGCCACCGGGCCGGTGCCGATCGCCTGACCGTAGATGCCCTTGAACGCCATCAGCGCCTTGTCACGCAACTGCTCCTGTTCTATGCGGGTCATTACCCCATAGCTCTCAAGGTCGCCCACCGATGTGACCGGAACCCCGTTCACCGCCATGGCCCTGGGCAGACCCATCCCGATGTTGACGCCGGTCAGAACGTTCTCGGCGTTGGGGTCGAGCTCCCGAATCGCCTGCCCGAGCCAGCCCTCGCTGCCCACTCGGTCGGGCTCGGCAGTGTGCCAGATGTCCATTCCCCGGAAGTGCGACCGGTTCGAGTTCGGATAGCCGATCCCCTGGATGATCGCCATCTTACCCTCGTCGTAGAGACGCTTGAACGGCGCGGCGTTGTGGTTGATCGCCAGTGTGTCGTTGATCGGCAGAACGTCGTCCTGGCTGAGAACGACCTTGGTCCTGGCATCGTAGTAGTGCTGGTTCGTATAGGGCACGATCGTGTTCATGAAGTCGTTGCCGCCGGTGAGCTGCACCACCACCAACGTCTTCTCCCGTATCGGGGTACGGGACATGTCTGTGCTCTGCGTACTCATCTCTCTCCTCGGGGCCTGGCTGAGCCTGTTTTTACGTGTCCAGCTTCAAGCTGGCTACTCGAACTGATAGTCAACGGTGGAGGCGGTCATTTGCAGGAGGTTGTGGACTCCCACAGACTCGTCTGATTTCATACCGCCCAACTCTGAGGCGTAATCTATGAGCGACTCGTATGTCTGCTTGCTCACCGTGATGCCGCCCAGAAGATCGAGACAGCGGTCCACTAGCTGATTCGGATCATCGTCCAGACTGCCCACGCGCTCCACCATCTCCCTGACGCCGGGCTTGGATACGTCCTCAAACTGGCTCTCGACGAACCCGATCCGCTCGCTGAGCGTCCCGGAGTCGATCCACTCGTGACCCGTGTGCCACCCCTCGACCGTTGGCGGGTTCATCAGCCGCTGGCCCATTATCGACAGCGGACCCTCAATCGGCGACCCGTTGAGCGTCGTTACCGCGAACTGGTTGAGTCCGGGAGTAGGACTGCTGAACTCACCGGTTTGCCGGAGCACACCGACCACCAGCTCAGTCGGGCTCTTCACCTTCTTGAAGTCTCGCGCTTCTTTGAAGAAGTCCGAGCTGAACAGCTCCAGCAGCACTGGCCGCATCTGTCCGCCGGTCTCCATGAACACTTTGGACAACTGCTGGATCGCCGCCTCGTTCTTCGGAGGCTCCGTCGCCCAGGACGGCACCTGCAGCTCGTCCTCCACGAAGAAGTTGTACAGGTGTCTCGAAATGAACCTGGCCGTCGCCGGCTGCTTAACGATGACGTCGATGACGTCCTCGCCGTTGAAGTTGCCTGTTTCGCCGAGGAATGTCTTCTCACCGTAGTCGTGGTCTTCAGCGATGAACTCGAACTCGGCCGGGTAGTGGCCGTTCGGGTAAAGCGAAAGCGGCTGCCTGAACGTCCACCCCGTGAACGCGCGAGACGCGGCCTTGATGTCGTCCTCGGTGTAGTTGCCGACACCCATCGAGAACAGCTCCAGCAGCTCCCTGCCGTAGTTTTCGTTGATCTCGTCCTTGTGGTTCTCGTTGTTGTCCAGCCAGAAGATCATCGCCGGATCGCGCGAAAGCTCCAGCAGGATGGTCCGCATGTCCATCAGGCCCACCCGCCTGAACATCTCGATTTCCGTATACAGCGACGGGCCATGTTCGCTCTTGCCCCACGCGACCGGGAATATATGGTGCAGGAAGAGACTCATCTTCTCCTCCAGCGGCCGTTCCGTGTTGGCCATCCTGTATATCCACTTGCCCACGTGGATCGCTACCAGTTCACCACCGTAGTACCTGTCGATATACGACTGGTCGAGCGCCGGGAACCGCTCAGGAGTGACCAGATCGTCAACGATCTCCTCGTACGTCTTCTCAGCCGTCAGTCTGTCCAGCTCAGACGGCGTCGCGCCAAATCCGGCGCGCCTCATCAGGTGTGCGACAAGCCCCCGATCCGATTTCATTTCGACATCCTCCCGCCTTGAGGTCTCACTTCGTCAGGAGACGCACCTCTCCAACGCAACTAGTAATACGTATTATAACTCCATACACGCCGGGTTGTGCACCGTCGAGCTAACCTGTGAGACAAGTGCAAAACTCCGTCGGAAGTAGTCTCGTCACTCCCGTGAAAATCAACACCGTTACGGGGAAAGCGTCGAGCGCCTCTTCAATCCGCTCCCCCGACGGGATGCCGGTCCGGAGATATTGGGAGCGTCATGAGAACCAGCGCTGCCCCGGCGAACAGCGCGCCAACATAGTAGACGAACGCCTGAAAGCCCAGAGTCTCGTATAGCGCCCCGGCAATGAGCGGGGACAGCATCGCCATCAAGAATCCGGCGAAGGTCACAACACCCAGGCCAGTGGACGCCACTTCACTCCCGACGACGTCGAACACGGCAGCGGTCAGAATCGGCTGGTCCGGGTAGAGGAACAGTCCCAGCAGCGCAATTGTGACGGCGAGCAGGATTCCGGTGTCGAAGACCAACAGCGCAAGGGCCGCAAGGAGTGACCACACGAGGCCCGGCGCCAGCACCTGCTTGCGGCCCAACCGGTCGGAAAGGAGACCCGCGAGCGGCTTGGCTATCAAGCCTACAGCGATGAGCAACCCTATGTGGAATCCTCTCAACATCGTGCTCATCTGGAGATCGTTGTCGAGGTAGAGCGGCAGGATGGTCACCAACGCCACCAGGGCCATGCCCCTGAATCCTCGCACCAGGGTGAGACCCCAGAGGACGGGACTCCTCAGCAGTCGCCTCGTTGCCTCGATTCGCTCGGAGGTCGCAACGGCCTCTTCCACCTCCCTACTGCCGATATTGCGAAGCGCCCAGATGGCCATCGCTCCGATAAAGAGTGGCACCACAGCGTACATGCTCAGCAGATCTCTCCAGGTAAGGAACGCCAGCAGCGCCCCTGTGACCACGGGCCCGGCAACGTCGCCCACACTGCCCCCAACCCCATGAACAGCCAGCACCATCCCACGTCGGTGCGGAAAGTGGTGGGATAGGGAAGCCGATGCGAGCAGGTGCCAGATGGAGTGTGAGATCGCCACGACGGCCATGCCAACCAGCAGCAGCGGATACACCGGCGAGACGCCCATGACGAGGCAGCCCACGGCGGAGGCCCCCAGGCACGACGCCAGAAGCGGACCCCAGTACCTGCGTAGAATGTCGACCAGCACGCCCCCGGGCAGCGCGACCAGCCCGGAGGCCAGTTCGCGGGCGGACAGGATCCCGCCCACACCAACGCTGTTGAGGTTGAACGCCTGCTGAATCTCCGGCAGCGTCACCACAAAGCTCTGCATGATCCAATGGAACACGGTATGACCGACGGCGAGCCCGGGGACTATGATTCGTCCGCCAAACGCCGGAGCCTGCTTTTCGGGTGAATCCGTCATGTCAGGACTCTGCACTGTTCAACGGCCCCTAAACCAAAAACCTCACACACACCGGCATAGGGATCTCCGTAACGCCCCCAGTCGGTATCAGCGCCCCCGACTCCCCGTCGATCCTGAACGACACTATGGTGTCCGAGTCCTGGTTAGCCGCCAGCAGGAACTCGCCCGATGGGTCGATCGCGAAATTGCGAGGCGTCCAGCCCTGTGTCGACTCATAACCCACCGCCGTCAGCCGCCCCGTGTCCTCGTCCACCGAGAAGATCGCGATGCTGTCATGGCCCCGGTTTGAGCCATAGACGAACTTGCCAGACGGATGAACGTGGATGTCCGCCGTCGTGTTGCGCCTCCCGAACCCCGCCGAGGGCAGCGTCCCGACGGTCTGGAACGGAGTCAGCGCCCCACTGTCGGTATCGTAGTCGTAGCCAGTGATCGTACATCCCAGCTCGTTGATGACGTACGCCCGCGTGCCGTTCGGATGAAAGTCGAAGTGCCGAGGCCCTGCACCGGGCTCGGCCCCGACATACGTCGGACCACTCGCCACCAGCTCGCCACGCTCCAGGTCCAGCCGGTAGATCACGACCTTGTCCTGACCCAGGTCCGGCACGTACGCGAACCGGTTCTGGGCGTCCAGGTTGATCGAGTGTGCGTGAGCCTGCTCCTGACGGTCCGGGTTTACGCTCGACCCCTCGTGCTGGATGAAGCAGGACAGGGACTCTAGGCTACCGTCTTCGCTGATCGGCGCGACGCACACGCTCCCACCGTGGTAGTTCGCCGCAAGCAGATAGCGCCCCGTCGCGTCCACGCTCGCATGACACGGCCCCGCGCCCCCGGAACCCTGCACGTTTATCAGCGACAACCGACCCGCGTCGGCATCGATAGCGTACGCATACAGGGCCCCCTGACGTTCGCCATCAAACTCCTCGACCTCCGAGGTCGCATACAACCACCGGCCGTTCGGGTGCACCGCAAGAAAAGACGGGTCCTCCGCCCCGGATATGCTGGACACCGGGTCCAGCTCCCCGGTTTCCCCGTCGAATTCGCAGACGTATATCCCATCCGAAGTCGTCCTCGTGTATGTGCCTACTGCAACCAGACTAGGTTGTGCCATCGTTCTCACTCCTGACTTCCATGGAGGACGCCTGCACCCGTCGTTCCGGCGTATGCCGGAACCCAGAGGGCTGCTCAACGGCCCAAAGACCGCTCTCTATTCTCAGACCAAGTATCCCCGTTCGATCAGCCAGACACGAGCGAGGCTGGACCACGGGGTGGAACGCGACGCCAGCGTGAGTCTGTCGGTACGCTCCCAACGCCTTTCCTGTAATGTCCAACCCAAGGTGGCGTGTAGCGTACCCGAATCTCCTCCAAGCCGCTCGGCTCGGGACCACGATCTACCCAGTGCATGGGTTATCCGAGTTTCTCTTTACGCCCAATATGTCAGTGCTGTCGTTCAGAGTTCGCCAGCCTTGGCTTGCTCTAACACTTGGATGAATCGATCCACCTGCGCGGCCACAGGACCGCTCAGCAGGTCCTCTCTGACTTCGTCGCTCAGAGACTCCAGCTCCTCAGACTCTTTTGTAGACAGTTCTTGCTTACCCTGCAGCACTCGGAGCCTCTCCAATTTCTTGACTGTTCTCTGATCAGTGGGATCACGCACCCCCAGGAAGTTCCGCAGGACCTCGTCCGCAGACCAGGCAACCAGATCTACCTCGTTTGTCGAAACAGTAACCTGATTGCTCTCGTCCCGTTGAAGAAGCTGCACCTGCCCCGCCTTGAGGCCTGCCGGCATCAGCTGAGTTTGGTTATCGGCATGAGATACCCCGCTGCGCAACCGCTGCGTCGCCCGACCTCGGACGCCCTGCATACACCGACACCACTGTCTCCACATGCCCAGCGGCCAGCGCGTTCACTTACCCCTGCACGGCATCCCCAGTCCGATAGCTGTCCAATGTAGCTCCGTCCTGTCGCTCGACTACCGAGAAAAGTCTATACAGAGTCGTTTCGCCGGGACCTCGAGGACCTTCGAGACCTTTTTCGGTCGCCTGAAAAAAAAGTTTAGCCACTAGAGGACGTTACTCGATACTCCGATACGGGGCGGATATCCATTGGAGGCAACCATCGGAAGCTGTACCTGTTTAGTCGGAGACCAGGTTAAAAGAAGGTCCGAAAGTTTCCGAAGTCCCCGGGAGACCGGCCCTGAGCGCCGCCATTGGTGGCTAACGTTTTTTTGAGGCGACCGAAAAAGGTCTCGAAAGTCCTCGAAGTCCCCGGGAGACCGGCCCTGAGCGCCGCCGTTGGTGGCTAACGCTTTTTTGAGGCGACCGAAAAAGGTCTCGAAAGTCCTCGAAGTCCCCGGAAGCCGCTCCTATGAAGAGGTTCAGGCATGTAGGGGCAATCCCTTGTGGTTGCCCACGTTGGTCTTCATGCCCAGGACGCCCCTACGGGCGGGTCGCCTACTAATATGGGACAGGCCCCACACCTCCCCCGCAAATTGACGCTCCAATTCCCCATTGGTACACTCAGGCCAACCCAGACCAGTGAGGTTGTGCCGTGCCCAACAGCGTATCCTTTCAGGACC
The DNA here is from genome assembly GCA_034428835.1 of Dehalococcoidia bacterium. GTDB lineage: Bacteria > Chloroflexota > Dehalococcoidia > Lucifugimonadales > UBA1123 > VXRN01. Next base: position 7,290 of record DAOUHG010000211.1, on the reverse strand, counting down.
TTAACCCCCTCGCATTCCTCGACCGCAGCGCGTCCGTCTATCCCAACAAGCCGGCCGTTATATACAACGACACGACCTACACCTACGCCGACTTCAACAACCGTGTCAACCGCCTGGCAGGAGCGCTCAGACAGGTCGGCGTCAACAAGGGCGACCGCGTCGCCTTCATGCTCCCCAACATACCCCAGATGCTCGAGGGCCACTACGGCCCCATGCGCCTGGGCGCGGTGCTGGTCGCCATCAACATCAGACTTTCCGCGAGGGAGATCGTCTACATACTGAACCACTCGGGCGCGAAGGTCCTCGTGTTCGACTCCGAGTTCGCCGACACTGTCCGCGCCATGGACGGCCAGATACCCGGCGTCGAGACCATCGTCCAGGTCGCCGATGTCGCTCCCATTGCCGACGACATCCCGTCCACGGAGTACGAGCAGTTCCTCGCGTCCTCTCCTCCGGGAGTCCACAGCGAGGCGCTCGACTCCGAGCTCGACCCAATATCGATCAACTACACCTCGGGCACCACCGGACTGCCGAAGGGCGTCCAGTTCCACGCTCGCGGCGCGTACCTGAACGCGCTGGGAGAGGTGCTGGAATCCGGCTTGAACTGGAACAGCACCTACCTGTGGACCCTACCGATGTTCCATTGCAACGGCTGGTGCCACACTTGGGGCGTGACCGCCGTCGGCGCGACCCACCTGTGCCTGCGCCGCGTCGAGGCCTCCCAGATCTTCAGGCTCATAGACAAGCACGGCGTCACCAACATGTGCGCGGCCCCGACTGTGCTGACCATGCTGTACTCGTCGCCCGAGGCAGCGGATGCTGACCTGTCCGGTCTCACAATCATGACCGCAGGCGCGCCGCCTGCTCCGCAGGTCATCCGCACCGTCGAGAGCATGGGCGCCTTCATCCTCCACGCTTACGGACTCACCGAGACCTACGGCCCGACCACCATCTGCGCCATCCAGCCCGGATGGGCCGACCTCCCCACCGACGAGCAGGCGCAGCTCAAGTCTCGCCAGGGTGTGCCATTCATAGTCTCAGAGCCCGGTCTCCGTGTCGTCGACTCCCAAATGGAGGATGTCGCACGCGACGGGAAGACATTGGGCGAGGTAGTCATGCGCGGCAACATCGTCATGACCGGTTACTTCGACGACCCCGAAGCCACGGCCACCGCCTTCGAGGGCGGATGGTTCCACTCAGGCGACATCGCCATCTGGCACCCCGACGGCTACATCGAGCTCAAGGACCGCGCCAAGGATGTCATCATATCCGGCGGTGAGAACATCTCCAGCCAAGAGGTCGAGAAGGTCATCATGGAGCACCCCGGCGTGCTGGAAGTCTGCGTCGTCGGTGTCCCCGACGAGCGTTGGGGCGAGGTGCCCAAGGCGTTCGTCGTCCCGCGCGCCGGAGTCGAGGTCGCCGGGGATGAGGTCATACAGTTCACCCGCGACCGAATCGCCCGCTTCAAGGCCCCCAAGTACGTCGAGTTCCGAGACCTGCCCAAGACCGCCACCGGCAAGATCCAGAAGTACATACTGCGCGAAGCCGAGTGGGAAGGCCACGAGTCCCGCATCCAGGGATCGACGACCTTCTAGGGGAGCTACGACAGCAGCCCCGTAATCACGATGCGAGAAAGAATCAATGCCACAGTGCGCCGTGTGCGACAAGCACGTATCTGAAGATATAGACACACCGATCGGCCGTACCGTCGCCGGCACCCCCGAGCTAGACCCGACCAGAGGCACCAAGCGCTACTGGGAAGGCGTATGGCACTACTTCTGCGGACTCGTCTGCCGCAGCCGCTTCGACTCCAGCCCGTCCGAGTACAATCAGGCCTGACGCTCCCCTGAAGGAAAGCCGCCCCGATCTAGTCCAGCCCGTCGTACCCTGCCACACGCTCCGGCGTGATCCGTAGCAGCACGAAGTCCAGCTTCTGCAGGATATCTTCCACGTACGGGCCGCCCTCTTCTTCCCCCAGGTAGTGGAAGGACACAGCCCGCACAATCTCCTCCACACGCTCATCCGACAGCAGCGCCGTACCGTTGATGAGTACCCAAGGCTGAGGCCTCTCATTCGTGGCCAGGCACAGCGCGACCTGCGGATTGGCTCGGACGTTGCGCGCCTTGACCGTACCTCGCGCCACCGCGATCACCACGTCACCGCCGTCGACCAAGTGCCACACAGGCGTCACGTGCGGCGTGCCGTCCCCGCGCATGGTCGTAACAAAGGAGATGATGGGCTGCCCGATCAGCTCCCATGTCTGTTCGCTGCTCAACCTACCCATAGCGCTAATCCTCCATAGTCAGTCGCATACCAGAAGTTAAAGTATCGTCCCTGCCTCTTGCAGACGGCCGATGTCATCCCAGTCGTACCCGAGCTCTTCGAGGCCAAGCGCGCTCACGAAGTCCGGCCAGTAACGCTGGAACTGCGCGCTCATAAACTGAATCCAGCGACGGTTTGGCCGAGTCCGGCCCGTTCGGCCCATACCCTGTGCCCGAACCGTATATCAGCCTCGGGTTGATCTCCCTGAGCGTCTCGTAGCCCATGCCCAGCCGCTCCGGGATGCCCTTGCGGTAGTTCTCTATGAACACGTCCGCTTCGGCGACCAGCTTGTGGACGATCTCCCGCCCCTCCTCGGTCTTGAGATTGACCGCGATACCCCGCTTGTTGCGATTGCATGTCTCGAAGTACGCGTTGCGATCGCCCTCCAGCGCGATGGGACGCGAGCTCATCCTCGCGACCGCACGGCCCACGTCGCCGTCCAGCGCCTCGATCTTGATTACGTCCGCCCCCATGTCGCCGAGCATCGAGCTCGCCACAGGCCCAAACTGGTACATCGTCCAGTCCAGCACCCGCAGCCCCTTCATCGGGCCGTTCACACCGTTTCCGTTCGTCGTACTCATCACAACCGCCTGGCGCTCAGACATCCTCCCTACTCCTATGAGACAGGGACTTTCGCTTATTGTGTACCGTAACGTCTCGCACAGTCGTCATTCCCGCGAAGTGGCTCGCCGCTCGGCAATCCATAGGTCGTTACACCAGCGTGTCTCAGCCCTCCTGCGAGACCAGGTCCGCGATCCGCTCTCCGATCATCATCGTCGTAACATTCGTGTTCGCGCGGATGCAGTCCGGCATGATCGATGCGTCCGCCACCCTAAGCCCGGACAGCCCATGTACCCTGCCATTCTGATCGACCACCGCCATCGGGTCGTCCGCCGGCCCCATCTTGCAGGTTCCGGAGATGTGCTGTCCTGTCGTAGCCTCCTTCATCAACCACTCGTCGAGTGCGTCGTCCGACTCCATCACCCCGTCTGGCGGCTCGATCCGTTCTTCGAGGATACCCTTGAAGTCGGGATGCTCCACCAGTTCCATGCACTTCCTGATTCCCTCGCGCGATCGTTGCCGGTCGAACTCCTCGGCGAAGTAGTTGTAGTTCAGGTTCGGCTGGACGGAGACGTCCGTCGAGGCGAGCGTCAACTCTCCGGAGCTCACGGCCAGGTCGAGCACCACCAACATCCTGATGCCTAGCGGCACCATGCGGTCGCCACCCCTGTTGACCCGCTCTGTCGCGAAGTTCTGCATCGAAATCTTCATGTCGTTGCGCAGGTCGGACCCCGTCGCGGTGTAGCGCAGCATCAACTGGCTCCTCGGAGCGAACCCGTCAAGATCAATCTCTGGCTTCGTCCTCCAGGTCGCCCACACCACAGGATGGTCTCGGAGGTTCTGACCGACGCCGGGCAATTCGTGCACCACCGGGACCCCCACTTCTCTCAGGTGGGCAGCCGGCCCGACTCCCGACAGCAGCAGTATCTGCGGAGAGGCGATCGCACCGGTGCTCAGCACGATCTGGTCTCCCTCGACCACGAACTTCTCACCGCCGCTCTCGACCTCCACGCCGGTCGCGCGCCCGTCCTCGACGATGACGCGGTGTGTCGTGCAGTTCGCCCTGATCGTCAGGTTGAGCCGGTGCCTCGACATCGACAGATAACCGACGTTCGTGCTCCACCGGATGCCGTTCGGGTTGTTGTACGGCGTCGGACCGATTCCGGTAACGTCCGGGTGGTTCTGGTCCGGCCCGTCCGGGTGCCCCGCCGCCTTCGCGGCGTTGTAGAAAGCGGTCTGCATCGGCGGCCATTCTGCCGAGTCGGCGAAACGACGGCAGATGATCGGCCCCTCCGTGCCGTGGAAGTCGCCGCTGAAGTCGGTGTCCGTCTCCAACTGGCGGAAGAACGGCAACACCTTCTCGTATGTCCACTGGTCGTTGCCGCGCGCCGCCCAGCCGTCGTAGTCCTCAGGCATCCCCCGCAGGAACACCTGGCCGTTTATAGCGCTCGATCCTCCGGTCACCCTGCCGCGCGGCACCATCATCGGCTCCGCGATAGACGTCGGCTGACCCCAGAACTGCCAGTTATGATCGCTTGTCATGACGTCCATGCCGGTGGCGTAGCCCTGTCTGACCTCTTCCGGCAGGCTGTCGATATCCGCGTAGTCCGGCCCGGCCTCCAGAAGCAGCACAGACCGGTTCGGGTCTTCTGAGAGCCTTGTGGCAATAATGGCCCCGGCCGAGCCCGCGCCCACTACGATGTAGTCATACTTCATCAGAAAACCTCCCCCAGGCAATGGATATCAAGCAAGTTGCGCGAATCCTATATTTCAACATCAGGGCCGTCAATACCGCAGACAGCCGCGGGTCTGTGCCAAGTTAGAGGGTGTCTGAGAAAATGGTTCCTTACGCCTACTCTTCCTCGATGGGAGAGGATTGAGATGAGGGGGAAGTCTCCGCCTACCAAACTGACACAGACTCCCCTTCTTGAATTCCTGTTGTTCATGTGCTGTCGGCCTTGTAGGATTATATTAAGGGCATCCGGCGAGGCTAGGTAACTTGCAAGAGGAGCGTTGGTTGGGAGTGATGAAGTTGTTGAAGCACGATGGACGTTCGGTTGCGTTGCTTCTGGCTGTTGTGCTGGGATTGATCGTCCTGGCCGTGGCCCTGCCGGTGAGGGCGCAGTCTCAAGAGTCTGATGACCCACTCGGGACGATGTGATAGCTGTCATCCAATGCTATCTCGTCGGCCCCCTACTCAACTTCTCGGTGTCGGCTAAAGTTCACGGCGGCTCTCAGGACAACCTGCATCTTCACGATGCAAAGTGGACCATAGCCAACAACTATCTGACTCTGAAGCTGGAGGACGCTCCGAGCGGTGTGGACCTGGCTCACTACGACTATCGAGTCAGAGCATCTTCCGGGACCGGCGTCCAAGCCTCGAGTGGCCAGATTACATGTAGAAAGCCCTGGGGAGCCGTAAACTCCGGCTGGTTCAACGCCACGACGACGCCAACCGATAACTACAGCGGTGTCTTCCTGTTGCGATGCGGCTTCGGGGGCGGAACGACAAACCTGGAGATATGGCTCAGGCACCGCGCCGCCGGTCAGGTGTTCTCAAGCGCCAGCTATTCTGGTGTGATGAGACAGCCGTGGCATGATGAGGACCATAGCATCACCTACCGGATCGCCTGTATGCCCGCTCCTACGACTGACCTCGACTTCGTGGTCGGAATAAGAGAGGCGGCGCAAGCATGGACCGGCGCGAACGCCAGGATATCCTTTAACCGGCGAAACATACCGTGCAGCAGCCTGGAGTCCGGATCAGGACGCGTTAGTGTAAGTCTCGGGACCGACTGCGGAAGTAACGACTTGGCATGCGCCCCCAATCACAGCTCGCCCTCTGATTATCCTCATCTGACCACGAGGAGTATCGTCATTAACAACCCCCCGGCTCCGGATTACACATGGACAACCAATACCACGATGATAGATCCCGGCTCAGAGTACTACTTGCCTGCCACGATGATCCACGAGTTCGGACACACCGCAGGCTTGTTTCACAGCGCCAATTCGGGGGACCTGATGGCGCCTACGCTCTCGCCCGGTGAGATTATCGACAGCCCTTCGTCGAACGACATTGCCGCGATGAGAGACATCAACAGAACCCACACCCACTGAGGTACGTCCAATGCTCATCAGCGGAGCCCGAGCGCCCACACACGTACAGATCCGCCTCGGTCTAGTCGCAATTTCCCTCATCGCCTGTGCCCTCACATTGCTGGCAGCTTGCGGGAGGGAGCCTGTCTCCGCGCCCAGACCACCCAACACGCCTCTGCCCGCTCCCCAGCCGGCAGCTGCTGTCAGGGCCCCGGATGCGCCGTCTACCCTGGACGAGCTCGTCTTCCTGTCGAACGTCATCGCCCGCGTCACGCTGATCTCCGCAGAATCGCACGTCATCGCTGACCCTCCCGGTACATACACTCCCGCTCTCAAGTACAGGTTCCAGGTGATCGAGTATCTCAAGGGAGACGGCGATACCGAACTCACTGTCGAGGTGCCGCTGGACGCGTTCAACGTGAGCGTCGAAAGGCCGAGCGTGAGCGTTGACAGACCGAGCGCCGAGGCGACAGCCGAAGCGATGGCAGATGCACGTGATCGGAGCTGGGACGGTCGCGAGTCGATAGTATTGCTGGGACCGTCCAACGCCGGGCAGGCCGCGGGCGCGTCAGGTCCTATGATGCACAGGTTCACAGGCCCCGAGTATCCCGTGAACATATACCAGTACGCGATCACGAGCGGCTACAACAGGGTGTGGCTGCCCGCCGCAGACCCGAGTGGATCGTCAGGCGCCGTGGGCTCGGCGGAGCCGGAGTATCTCACCGGGCCTCCCTACGCTCAATCTCAGGGGGCCACAGGCTCCTCATCCGCGAATGCGCCCACCATCTCGCTGTCTGAGATCAACAAGCGTATCAAGGCGAACGACGATCTACTCGCTGAGAATCGTGACGTTCAGGGTTACGAGGAGTGCATCAGAGGGAAGTTCAGATACGACGCATACGTCCGGAATAGGCACTTCAAGCCGTTCTCTGTGGATGCCAACATCCCTTCCGGCCAGAGTGAAGGGTATCGGCTCTCTTCAAAGTACCAAGAGGGGGAGTACTACTCAAAGTGGTGGACGACAGGTCCTGATTCCGATCTGTTCGTCCTCAGAATGGTGGATGACTCTGATGGGGATCCCTCAACAGGCTTCGTGTGGGAGCATGTTGCCACTCGCCCGATACCGCGCGGAGTGTACCGGATATTTTACAATGTTCAATCGTCGAGATGGATCCCATGTAATACCATTTCAGTTTGAGGAGGCCGCATAGTGGGATGGTAGACTCTGGACCGCTTCCTCTATCCAGTCCCATCCAGCAAGCGACCGCACCCGTCCGGGATCAGACTCCAACTCACGCAGATAGGCGT
>DAOUHG010000210.1:0-15356 GCA_034428835.1 Dehalococcoidia bacterium | reverse complement strand
AGGCAGTTCAACAACTCAATTTCGTCATTCCGGCGTAGGCCGGAATCCAGAACGGGCGCGATGTCCGCTTCCAAATGCACCTGGATTCCCGCTTTCGCGGGAATGACGGGAAATGTCAACACTGCCTAGCCAGAGGCGCCATCTCCGGAGGCGTCTAGGGCGGGGACCTCGGACTTTTCCTGCTGGGACGGCGAGCGGCGGCGGTTGTTCCTCTGGATGCGCTCCATCTCGCCCTCGATCAGCCTGAAGTCCTTCTGTGGCAGCAGGTGAAGCCTGTCGAAGAATGCCAGCGGCCAGTCTTTGGGCTGCCATCGTCTGACGTAGTCGAGCCTGGGTGCGAGCAGCGTTGCGTCGATGTAGTCTTGCTCATCGAGCACGATGTTCGGCCGCAGTTTTACGCGAAAGGGGAACCGCTCCCCGCAGTCGTTGGAAACGAACACCTCGGAGTCGTCTTCGAAACACTCAGAGGTGATGGTTGCTGACGCAGGCCACTTGCGAATGCCTTTGACGTAGAATAGGACCCTGTCGTTGGGCGACATGCGCTCAGCTCGTCGCCTGAAGCGGCGTCCCATACCGAAGAGCGTAACACCCATATCCCTTATGATGGCAAAGTTCTCGGGCGTCTCGGCGAACATCCAGTAGTTTCGCCCGATGCCTCTCCTGTTCTGTCTGTCCTGATTGTCTCTTCTCTGTGTCATGCGTCTATTTTAGCACGGGGGCCGCACGATCACGATTACTCCTCAACAGTGACGATCTCGGGGGTCATTCTGCCGTCGGCGACCGTAAGGACCGCGATGGTGGCAGGTACCATGAACGACTTGTATGCCTGGCCGGGATTCAGGAACAGAACGCCGTCGCGAACCTCGATGATTGTCTCATGGAAGTGTCCGAACAGAATCGCATCCACAGGCTCCGGGAAGTCAGGGAGAAGCTCCTCCAGGGGAAATTCGGGGCCTCCCCACGCGGGGTGGGTTACGCCAATCCTGAAGCCATCGACTTCCAGGACCTCGGTGTACGGCAGGGAGTGCCGAAGATCAGGGGGGTCGGAGTTGCCGTGGACTATCACGGCGCAGACGGCTTCCGCGCGCATACCGTCGACGACGTCCTGCCTTACGATGTCGCCGCAGTGGACGGCGATGTCGGCATCACGAACGGCAGCGCGGATGTCGGGGTGGACCTCGTCCCAGCGGTATAAGTGGGTGTCGGAGATTATGACGATACGGGTCGGCACCTGTTACTCGGCCTCGAAGTGATTTCGACCGACCGGGGGAGATTATGAGCTCCATAGATCACTTTGGTCGGCGCGCGGGGTGGATTCTATCATAGGGAATCAGTCTGGACTGTCGGATGCTAGAATGGCCCCAATCTTCTACAATGGCGCGCAGTCCAGCAGAGGGAGGTGGCAAGTGTTCCGGAATGGTGCAAACGGCGTGACAGGGCCGATGAAGGGAATCCGTGTTCTCGACTGGACGATGTGGCAGTTCGGGCCCATGTCTGCCGCAATGATGGGCGACATGGGAGCGGACGTCATAAAGATCGAGGCCCTCGACGGCGACGCGGGACGATCGCTCTCAAGAGCTTCGACGATCGCGCCAAGTCTTCCCGGAGGCAGGAACGCATACTTCGAAGCGAACAACCGCAACAAGCGCGGCATCGCGGTCAACCTGAAGACGCAGGAGGGCCGTGAGATCATCTACAAGTTGGTAGAGAATGCCGATGTCTTCGTGCAGAATTTCAGACAAGGTGTGGCTGAGAGACTGGAGATCGGATACGACACGCTGCGCGAGATCAATCCGATGCTGGTGTACGGTTCGGCCACGGGCTATGGTCCAAACGGGCCGGACTCTGCGCTCCCGTCATTCGATGGCTGTGGTCAGGCGCGGGGCGGGCTGATGATCTCGGCGACCCCGGCAGACGCGGACGAGCCAGTGAGAGTCTCACAGGGGGTATCGGACCAGATGGGGGCGATCATGCTCTGCCAGGGAGTACTGGCGGCGCTTGTTGCGAGGTTCGTGCAGGGCGTCGGTCAGAAGATCGATGCGTCCCACCTGAGCGCCAACATGTGGCTCCAAGGCATGGGAATGAGCATGAGCCTCATCATGGGCGGCAATCGATTCGGGGCGTATGATCGCAAGTCGGCGTGGAACGTGCTCGCGAACCTGTACAAGTGCGGGGACGGTCGCTGGATCCAGTTGATGCACCTACAGCCGGACCGCTACTGGGAGTCGTTCATGACGGCGCTCGGTCTTTCGGAGATCGTTGACGACCCAAAGTACGCCACGATGGATGCGAGATCCGAGAACAGAGAAGAGCTGGTCGGCATCATGGACAAGCAGTTCCTGACCAGGACTTCCGATGAATGGGACAAGCACTTCCGAGCCACAGGGGACTTCATCTACGCGAAGGTGCAGTCAACAGACGAGCTGGTGGACGATCCGCAGGTGATCGCGAATGAGTACATAACAACGTTCGATCACCCCGCAATCGGGCCTATCAAGATGTGCAACCACCCCAATATATACAGTGAGACGCCTTCGGGTATCTTCAAGGAGGCCCCGGAACTGGGTCAGCATACAGAGGAGATACTCGTAGAAGAGCTGGGTTACTCCTGGGACGACATTACTACGCTCCAGGACAAGGGAGTGATACTGTAGTCAGTGTTGAACTCCAGAGACCGACGGCTGCTGCGGACCGTTTTAGGCGGAAGGTCGGATGCCAATATCAGGTTTGCCGAACTTCGGCGGCTGTTGCGAAACCTGGGCTTCGACGAGAGGACTAAGGGTAGCCACCACATATTCACTAGAGTCGGGATTGTGGACATCTTGAATCTGCAGGAACGCAGATCGATGGCCAAAGAGTTTCAGGTCAGGCAGATCAGACGGTTGATAATCTACTATGGGTTGGTGCCAGATGACACATAAGTACGAGATCATCATCTACTGGAGCGACATTGATGGCACGTACATAGCTGAAGTGCCGGAGCTCCCTGGTTGCGCGGCAGATGGAGCTACCTATCTAGAGGTCCTTACCGAAGTGCAAGTCATCATGGACGAGTGGATCGAGACCGCGACCGAACTCGGTCGTCCGATACCCAAGCCAAAGGGCAGGAGGCTCATGTTTGCCTAGAAACCCTTAACACCTCAGCGGATGCCGAGCATCCAGAGGGTACAAACTACTGTCGGCTACAAGAAAACCTAGGAGGAACAATTGGCGGAGATAGACGGCGGACGACTGTTCGCCAAAGCACTCAAGCGCGAGGGCGTCGAGTACGTCTTCACCCTCAACGGCGGTCACATCTACAACCTTTATGAGGGATGTGTCGCCGAGGGAATCAAGATAATCGACTTCAGACACGAGCAGGTGGCCGCGCACGCCGCAGAGGGCTGGGCAAAGGTAACCGGCAAGCCTGGCGTGGCAATCGTCACGGCGGGTCCGGGCGTCACCGACGCAGTGACCGGAATCGCCAATGCATTCCAGGCGCCAAGTCCGATGATCATGATCGGTGGCAACGCTGGAATCACGGACCATCTACGTGGCGGACTTCAGGACTTCGATTCGGCAACCTTCCTCAAGCCCGTGACCAAGTTCTCTGAGCAGGTGAAGCGAGTCGAGCGGATCCCCGAGTACGTAGCGATCGCTTTCAGGCACGCGACAACCGGCGTGCCAGGTCCAGCGTATCTCGAGATTCCGATTGACCTCGTAAACGGTCGAACAGAGGAGGACGAGGTAAGGTACCCGCAGGTGTACCGGACCGATTCCAAGGCTTATGGAGACCCTGAGTATATCAGCCAGGTGGTAGACATACTCATGGAGACCGAGAAGCCGATGATCCTGGCGGGCTCCGACATATGGTGGAACGATGCCGCCGATGAGCTCCGAGAATTCATCGAGATGATCGACTCACCGGTGTTCCTGAACGCGATGGGTCGCGGCTCGATTCCCGCCGACCATCCAAATCTTGGCAGCCTGGGCAGGCGTTACGGTCTGGTCCACTCGGACACGGTAATCCTGCTAGGGACACCGATCGACTTCAGGCTGGGTTACGGCTCAGACTACATGTTCCCGCAGAGCCCTAAGCTCATCGAGATCATGATGGACGGGTCGAAGATCGGTCAGAATCGCGACATCGACGTGGGCGTAGTGGGCAACTCCAAGGCCATACTGCGCCAGGTCATGGACGAGCTGAAGGCGAGAGGCTACAAGTCGCCGGGCAAGGCGTGGGTCGAAGAGGTCCAGACCGAGGACCGCGCGCTCCAGGCCGCCGACGAGGAGATGCTCAACAGCACCCAGACGCCGATTCACCCGATGAGGCTGGTCAAAGAGGTGCGTGACTTCCTGGACTACGACGCAACGGTTATCGGAGACGGCGGCGACATTGTGACGTTCGCCGCGCGCGTGCTGGAGATCAATGGACCAGGACACTGGCTGGATCCCGGACAGTTTGGCTGCCTGGGCACCGGCTCGGGCTTCGCGGCCGCGGCACAGCTCGCCCGACCGGGCAAGCAGGTGTGCATCATCTACGGAGACGGCGGGTTCGGTCTGACCGGATTCGACGTCGAGAGCTACGTCAGGCACGACCTTCCAATCGTTTCGATCGTCGGCAACAACGGCGCGTGGAACCAGACGACCCAGGGCGTCGTTCGCAGGGGCGGAAGCGGTGTGGGGACGTACCTGTCACAGGAGACCGACTACGCGCAGATCATGCAGGGTATGGGCGGTTACGGCGAGCGCGTGACGGACCCGGAGGAGATCAGGCCCGCACTCGAGCGCGCCTTCGGCTCGGGCAAGGCCGCGCTCCTGGACGTGGTGATCGACCCTGAAGTGGCATACGCCGCGATGGGCGGAAGATCGCGACAGTCGAGACAGTATTAGAAGGTTAAGAGTCATGTCCACCACCAACGGATCGGTGGGACATCGGCATCTCCCGGGTCCCCTGACGGGGATCCGGGTCATCGACTACGACCATCCCGTGTTGGGTCGGAGCAAGTGGCTCCAGACGCCGGTCGCGTACTCGGAGAACACGGTCTCAACCAGGAAAATGGCTCCGGCACATGGGGAAGACACCGAGAACGTGCTCATCGAGCTCTTGGACTACACGTGGGACGACATTGCAACGTTGCAGGAAGAGAGGGTCATCCTCTGAGGCTGAGATGCCGGCTGGCGACAGCTCTCTAAATCGAAACACAACGGCACGGGAGGAGAAGAACAATGGCAAACATATCGAACGATCCCGAAGAAGCCTACATTGGCAAGGAGCTAGGTTCGAGAGAGTTCGTCGCCGACAACCGCATCCTGAACGACTACTTCGAGGGGTTGGAGATCGACTCCGATTGGTACGATAGTCAGCCATATGGAGCGCCGGTTGCGCCCTCCATGACGTTAACTTCCGTCGATGGCGGTTTTCCGGGCGGTGGATTCAAGAACACTTTCGGAAACCTTTGGATGCGTCAGCAGTGGCAGATGAAGTCGCCGATCCATCCCGGTCAACAGTACACGGCCGCGTCGAAGATCGTGGACATCTACGATCATCGCAACAGGACCCTGGTCAACTCCGAGGTGACACTCTGGTCTCCTGAGGGCGAAGTTATGGCCGTTGGGCATCACCATCAGAGCTACCTGTTGAGCCAGTCGTCGGGAAGGGTCGCGCTGCGAGATCCGAAGGCCAAAGGCGGCGCCAGGCGGTTCAACGTACCTGAGGGCGACCTGGTCGAGGGCGATTCGCACATGATCAGCCTGGAGATGTGCGGTACGTTCTTCCATGGCAACGCCAATTACCACACCGACAAGCAGGCCGCTGAAGAACTCGGATTCGAGGAAGTCGTGGTCGGCGGTCGGATGACGATGTCATACATCGGCGACCTTATGGACCGGCACTTCGGCATGGGTTGGTTCGAGGGAGGCGAACTGGACATCAAGTTCACCAACATCGTCTGGCCCGAGGACGTTGTGACTGCCAGGGCGGTCATAACCGACGAGACCGAAGAAAACGGCTCGCGACGCGCGAACGCGGCGGTCTGGATGGAGAAAGAGGACGGGACGGTGGCGATCGTCGGCACGGCGAGCGCGGCGGTGTAGCGGGGACCGTGCCTACATTGCTATGCCAAACTCGGCGTGAACGAGTCCTAGAGTGAGGGTCAAAAGACCTCACAGCATGACGAAACAAGAGGCCAAGGACTGGATCGGCAGTGAGTTATCGGATCTGCTGAATCAGTTCGGCGACTCTGTCTCGGACGTGTCCCATGAGTGGAGGGGCGATGCTCTCAGGTTCCGGTTCAGGGTGAGTCGGATAGCCAGTTTCAAGGGCGCCCTGACGGTCACGGACACCGATCTGGACCTGGACCTCCCGTTTCCGCTCCTCGCCAGAGGATTCGAGGGCAAGGCAAGGGGCGAGTTGGAGCGGTGGCTGGACGAGAACCTGCCCAAGAACTAGTTGCAGGTAGAGTATGGACTCTAATCGTCTCCTGAGAGGAAGCCGAGCAGGTTCAGGATGATGATGAACATGTTGAGAACGTTCAGGTAGAGTCCGATGCTGCCGATGACGGCTACCTGAGTCGCGACCTTGTCGTCACCGTCCATCGCGGCCTGCTGGGCCAACTCCTTCATCTGTTTGGTCTCCCAAACCGTGAGGGCGAGGAAGATTGGCAGCAGGACGATGTTGACGAGCAGGAACAGAACGCTTGACTGTAGCAGGAAGACGTTAATCAGGCTGACGATGACGACGCCGACCAGGCCGATGATGAGCATCGGGCCGAGCTTCGAGAGATCCCTCTTGGTCGTCAATCCGACGGCGCTCATGGCGACGAACAGACCCGCGGTCAGCAGGAAGGCGACGCCGATCATCTCGCCGGTGAACTCCACCAGAATGGGAGATAAGAAAAGTCCCCAGATTCCAGCAAAGGCGAGATACAGGGCGGTCCCGAGGCCGATGTTGCCCTTTTGGACAACAGTATTCGCGGCGAACAGCGTGCCAAAGGCTAACCCGAAGAAGAGCAACATCCCGATCCAACCGAATCCAAAGATGATGCTGCCGATTCCGAGAATGTCGCCTACCCAGATTGCGGCGGCGGTGGTAACGACTCCGAGCGCGACAAGCCCGTACATTCGGGCCATCGCGTCTGTGTAGATAGCCTCGGCGCGACTTCTGCCGTATGGGATGCTGTACTGTCCGGTAGCCATGTCTAGGCTGTTCCTCCTGTGAGATGTTTTCTGAAACTTCTAGGTGTTCGAGTTCTGGCCGAAATAGTATCCGACGACCGCCCCCACCAGGCCGGATGTCGCAGCCGAGAGGGTAGTAACCATGCGGATTATGTCGTCCGTCATAACCCTGTTTTCGGTAACGAAGATTGAGATAGACCATATCACCAACGGGATTGCGATGAACGTCGCAAATCCGATTAGGACACCGACGGCGATATGGAACCTGACTCTCTCAATCGGCGGCAGGACGCTACGTAGTATGTCATCAGCAATAACCATCGGCGGTGAAATCAGATCGAGACCGCCCTGAAGATTCTCAACGTTTGATTGCGAAGTTCGGCTCGTTCCACTGGCGTCATCAGATCCACCCTGATTTCTCATCTCAGTCATACGTTCAGTCTCCGGCAGATATGATCATCCCAGTCATGAGATTACCAGCGAATACGTGGATACTTTGACTTGCCGCCAGATTTCAACGCCTTCGAGTCGGGATAAATCGCCAGTCTGTATCCGAGAGCCCCTTCCAGAATGATCCGATCTGCGCCACCTGCATTCTCGATCGCCAAAGCCAACCGTAGCGCTCCGACTAGATCCTCCTCCACGGACTCGAGATCCAGATCATCAGACGAGAGGGAGTTTCGCCTCCAGCTCATCACGGCTTGGAGAAACCGAACAGAATACCTCAGCATGTCTTCTTCGGAGTGTCCTGTCTCGTCCGCAATCTGCCTTATGGCTTTGATCGCCGCTTCTTGGAGATTTATGTCAGCCGTCTTCTGATCTACCATCTGCCACCTCTATTTCATCATCCTGAACCCATGACGATGTGATCCCATTATAGCCCAACGACTCTCGCCAGTAGATGTCAGTAGATCGCCTGCGATTCTCGAAGTGTAGAAACGTGGGTGGGCTTGTTGCCCAGCAGACCGCAGAATACGTGGTCGTTGTGCTGTCCCAGGAGCGGCGCGGTGTAGTAGGCGGGACACGGGATATCGCTAAAGCGAATTGGCAGCCCGGCAACCTCGCGTGGGCCTACCTCGGTGTGGTCCATCTCGATGACGTTGCCACGCTCTCGGAAGTGCGGGTCGACCATGAGCGCCATTACGTCCATGACGGGCCCCGCCGCTATCTCCTGCCCCTGGAGAAGATGGGTGATTTCAGTGGGGGTCCGATCGCGCGTCCATTCTTGAACCAAGTCTTCAAGGGTTGTTTCGTTGGCTTTCCTGGATTCCAGAGAGGCGAATCGGGGGTCAAAGGCAAGCTCCGGTCGGTCCATGAGGTGGCACAGGCGGGTCCATTCATGGTCTGACTGAACGGCTATGGCGACCCAATCGTCGTCGCCCGCGCACCGATAAACGTTGTGCGGGGACATGTGCGGATCGTGGTTGCCGATACGTTCCGAGACTCGGCCGTTCATGGTGTAGTCCAGGAATGCCTCCGGGATCATGCTCGACACGACCTCGGCCATCGCGGCCTCGATGCGCTGCCCTTCGCCGGTCTTGCGACGGTGCCACAGTGCGCTCAGCACAGAATGGACCATCATGGCGCCGACAAGATAGTCCGGCCAGTTGCCGCCGAGGTTTTGGGGCTGGCCTCCCTCGTAGCCGGTGATGGATGGCTGGCCCGCGTACGAGCAGACGTTGGGGCCAAACCCCGTAGAGTCGCGGTCGGGGCCGACTGTGCCCATGGTGGAGCCGCTCAGCATAATGAGGTCGGGGCGGACCTTTCGGAGGTCTTCATACCCCAGACCCAGGCGGTCAAGCACGCCTGTTGAGAAGTTTTCCATTACCACGTCGCTTACCGCGACCAATTCCTTGACGAGTTCCTGGGCTTCTGGATCACGGATGTTCAGCGTGATGCCGAGCTTACTGTGGTTGAGGCAGTTCCAAATGCCTGATCTGTTGACTCCGGAGACCCCGTCCGCTGATCCAGCCAGACCACTTCTTCCTGGTTCCAGCCTCGTGTTCGACTCGACCCTTATGACCTCAGCACCGAGTGACCCAAGCCAGCCGCCGGCGTACGGGACGGACAGTATCCAGCCGAAGTCGACTATGCGGATGCCTTCGAGGGGCCTGTCGCGGGGGCCTGGTGACGTGGGCGGCGCAACCGACTCTGGAGGTGTTTGGTGTCTGGCCTCAGTCCAAGACCGATCGCCACTTGTTTTGGAGCCTGGCTTTCCCAAGTTCGGAGCCGGGGAGCGTAGACTCCAGGGCGTCCTGAAGAGCCTCACGGCGGGGCCGGGTTGCTTCACCACTCCGACGACTGGATGATCCTGATCGACAAAGAAGCCTCTTGCAGCGTAGTGCTCAGAGACAACAATCTCGTCGACGGTCTGGACTGGGAAGCAGGGCACACTAGAGGACTGGAGCTTTCGATAAAGCTCTCCCCTGGTCTTATGCTTCGTCCATTCGGCTACCCCTTGTTCGATCTCCTCAAAGCCATTTCGGCGGCCCTCCAGGGTATCGAAGGCCTCGTTGTCCGCCCACCTGGGCCTGCCCATTATTTCTTTTAGGGTTTCCCACCAGTGGTCGAGGAAGAAGGTCTGAGAAGCGTAGCCGTCGGCGGCCTTCCAGATCCAGGGGAAGAACATCTTCTCCCTGTCTTCAGGCAGTCTTGAGATGTCGTACGAGTAAGTTGCGAAGTTGCCCCGGATGTGGCTGGCGACGGAGTCCATGACAGAGACGTCGATCTCCTGTCCCACACCGTAGGTCTCCCTGTGGAAGAGGGCGCACATCGCGCCCGCGGCGGCGACCCATCCGGCAAAGTACATGCCCATGTTGCCTCTGCCACGCAGGGGGGCGTGCTTCTCCGGATCAGTCACGAACGCGGCGGGAGACTCCCAGCCCATTCCGCCCATGTGCCATGCAATCAGGTCCGTGCCCTTCCAGTCCCGATACGGGCCAGTGTTGCCGAACGGGGTGACATAGGCTCGAATGAGTTCTTGGGAGAGGCCACCGATCGAGCCGGAGTCGAGACCGAGAGTCTCTGCCTGTTTCGGTTGGACATCGGTGACGAATATGTCGGCGCCAGCGACCAGATCATGAATGCGACGGCGATCAGCCGAGCGGTGAAGATCGAGCGTCAGGCCGCGCTTGTTGGCGTTGAGGTATAGAAAGATACCGCTGGCTTCGGGGTCCGGTCTGTCGTTCGGGAACGGACCGAGACGTCTTGCTGGGTCTCCCTCAGGCGGCTCGACCTTGAGGACATCGGCGCCGAGGTCAGCGAATGTCTTTGCGCACATAGCACCGGACGGGCCAGTACTGTACTCGATGACTCGAATACCGGAAAGGGCGCCTGAGAGCATCAGAAGGCTGTCTTCCCTAACCTAGACCGTGTTTGCTAAGACCGCCTGGAATTCTCATCGATGCGGCCAGTGTCCCAGAACCGCGAGAACGCAAGCGCCCTTGGGCAGTGCCCGTAGGATTCCTCTACGTGTACGACAATGCCCTGAAGAATCTTGGCGTTCTCGTCCGGGTTGAAGACCCGGAGCTCCACCTGAAGCTCGTCAAGTGCGGAGCGGTCAACGAGCTCAACAGTGCCGTTTACCCGTACGGTCTCCCGGACGCCCGGGATGAAGAAGATCAGGGCTACCTGCGGATTCTCGGCCATGTTCAAGTATGACTGGAAGAGCCGATTGCCCGCAACATCCGGGATCAGCACGCGACTGTCGTCCAGGATCTTGACCCAACCGGGCTTGCCGCCCTTGGGCGAAGCGTCGCATGCGCCGTCGGCGGCGCTGGTTGCCATTACCAACATTGGCGACTGGGAGATGAAGTCGCGGACATTCTCCTGCATCAGCCCCAGGACCTTCGTGGCCGGGCGCTCTTTGGGAAACCCGAACTGGCGGGTGAACTGATTGTCGAATTGGGTCTCGATGTCGACGACTTCTACCATGTGCCATCTCCTGCGTCCATACGTGGGGGGGATTGTACGCCAAGGATATTGGTGCGGCAACTGAGGGGGAGGCCCGGGAATCGTGTATGCTGAGGTCGCACGAATACGTTTAAAGCCAGACGGTGCGTCCACTTGCCAACGCTCTACATTGTCCCCACACCGATAGGGAATCTCGAGGACATAACACTTCGCGCGCTGCGGGTGCTTCGAGAGGTGGACGTGATCGCCGCTGAGGACACCCGTGTTTCACGCAAGTTGCTGGCGAGGTACGAGATCACAACCCGCGTCACCTCGTTTCATGAGCACAACAGGCGTTCAAAGCTTGGAGAGCTGCTAGAGCTACTAGTTGACTCGGACGTTGCGCTTGTGTCCGACGCGGGTATGCCGACTATCAACGACCCAGGGCAAGACCTCGTTGAGGCGGCAGTGGAGAGTGGGTTCGAAGTGGTACCACTGCCAGGCGCATCGGCTGTGACGACCGCACTGGCAGCGTCTGGGATAGAGGTCGATGGGTTCGTTTACGTAGGCTTCCTACCTCGTGAGAGGACGAAGCGCGTTGGCCTGCTGTCGAGCCTGGCCCGGGAAACGAAGGCGATCGTGGCTTTCGAGACACCTCACAGGCTGGCATCCGCGCTTGCGGACATGATGGAGACTCTGGGAGATCGCAAGATCGCGGTTTGCCGGGAACTGACCAAGCTCCATGAAGAGATATATCGAGGGCCAATCTCCGGAGCCATCTCACACTTCGTGAAGCCGCGCGGTGAGTTCACCCTGGTTGCCGAGGGCGCGACAGTCTCACCAAGCGCCGAGGTTGGTCCGGACGCCTCCGCAATGCTGGCAAAGGCGAGAGCGCGCGGGATGAGCGTACGGGACGCGATCTCCGAGATCGGCGCCGTGACGGGCATGTCCAGGAGGGAGCTTTATTCGCGGTGGCTGGAGCTTGATGGATAGCCGGATCTGACCTGCTCAACCATAGGATGATGCAACTGCTTGGCACCCCCCAACCTCTGGATTCCGGCCTTCGCCGGAATGACGGAAGGCGTATGACTACCAATCATTACGATGTAAAAGCGCTTTCGTGGTTCGCCGGGTGTCCGAGCGGTATGCTACCATTGGCTTTGAGTTCCACTGACGAATTTTCGGGGTATAAGTTTGCCAGAGCGAGTACTGGTCTGCGTCGCGTGGCCGTATGCCAATGGGTCGATTCACGTCGGACATGCGGCGGGTGTCTACCTTCCCGCAGACATATTCGCGAGATTCAGTCGGATGCAGGGCCACGAGGTCGCTATGGTCTCTGGCAGCGACGCGCACGGCACTCCGGTGACTATCGCCGCCGACCAGCAGGGCGTCGGGCCCGAGTCGATCGTAGACAAGTTCCAGAAGGAATTTCTGGAAACGTGGGACAGGCTCGGAATCAGCTTCGACCTGTTCACGTCTACGCATACCGAGAACCACACGCAGGTCACCCAGGATATGTTCCTGAGAATGCTGGACCGAGGGTACCTGTACAAAGACACGATGCGTCAGCCCTACTGCCTGACAGACGAACGGTTCCTTCCGGACCGGTATGTGGAAGGCAGGTGTCCGAATTGCGGCAACGAGGGTGCGCGAGGGGACCAGTGCGACCGCTGCGGAACGACTCTAGACCCTGAGGAGCTGATCGGGCTAACCTGCAAAATGTGCGGGAGCGAGCCTGAGATCCGCGAGACGGAGCACTTCTTCATCAGGTTGAGCGCGTTTGAAGATAGACTGCTTGAGTGGGTGAGTCAAAAGGACCACTTTAAACCGAACGTCAAGAACTTCACGATTGGCTTCGTCGAAGGTGGACTCAAAGACCGTGCAATTACGCGCGACCTGGACTGGGGAATACCCGTCCCGGTCGAGGGCTATGAAGACAAGCGCATCTACGTCTGGTTCGAGGCGGTGATCGGGTACCTGTCGGCCACCAAAGAGTGGGCACAGCGCTCCGGCGACGCCGACAAGTGGAAGGACTTCTGGCAGAAGGACTCTCGCGCCTACTACTTCATGGGCAAGGACAACATACCGTTCCACACAGTGATCTGGCCTTCGATGCTTATGGCGTATGGAGACCTGAACCTTCCGTACGACGTTCCCGCAAACGAGTACGTGAACCTAGAGAGAGAGCAGGTGTCCACCAGTCGCGATTGGGCTGTCTGGATGCCGGACTACCTAGACCGATACGATGTCGATTCCATCAGGTACATGCTCGCCTCGATCATGCCGGAGACGAGCGACTCGGACTTCAACTGGGCGGAGTTCGTTCGTCGCAACAACGACGAGCTAGTTGCTACATTCGGCAACCTTGTCCATCGTGTGCTTACGATGGTAGAGCGAAACTTTGACCGCACGACACCCGATCCTGGCGTCTTGGACGAAGAATCGAAAGAGCTGCTCGAAGAGGCCGGCCGCGGTTTCGAGGCCGTGTCCAGTGAGCTCGAAAGATGCAGGTTCAGGAACGCCCTCCAGTCGGCAATGGGTATTGCGCGATCGGCCAATCGCTATCTTGACTCCAAGGCACCATGGCAGGCCGTTAGAACCGATAAAGACGACGCGGCCAGAACGCTGTGGACGGCGATGACCGTAATCAACTGTCTCAAGACGGCGCTCTTCCCGTTCATGCCGGAAACATCGGAGAAGCTGCACGGGATGCTAGGCTTGGACGGAAGCGCAGAGGCCGAGGGCTGGTCATGGAATCGAGAGGCACTTGCACCGGGCAGTGCGCTGCCGAGGCCTAAGCGACTCTTCACCAAACTCGACGATTCAATCATCGAAGAGGAGAGGTCGAGGCTTGGCGCGTAGTCCACGAGCAACGGCGGACAGAGACCAGGTTTCCGCTATCTATGCCCCCATCCAGGATCGGTTAGAGAAGGTGGAGCAACGCCTGAAGGAATTGGCGGGTGTCAAGTTTTCCTTCCTGTCCGAGATGCTGACGCACGTCTACGGTTCAACCGGCAAGCGGGCGAGGCCGGCGATCACGTTGCTGGCCGCTAGCTTCCACTCCCACGACGAGTACAAGTCCGAGGTCATGGCGACGGCGGTTGAACTACTGCACATCGCCACGCTGATCCATGACGATACGGTAGACGACTCTGACACCCGACGTGGTCGAGCGACGATTTCCAGCCTGTACGGTAAGGATATCGCGGTATTGGTGGGCGACTACGTGTTCGCGTCGTCGGCCACTTTTGTGTGCGACACGGGGCACGTGGGGGTAATCCGGCGGTTCTCCGAAACGATCATGGAGCTATCCAGCGGCGAGCTACATGAGAGGGTCAGCGCACACGACCCTGGTCAGACACTCGATGGCTACCACCAGCGCATTTACAACAAGACAGCGTCGCTTTTCAGCACGTCAGGCGAGACGGGGGCTATCCTCAGCGGAGCCCCTGATGACCAAGTCAACGCGCTCAGGGAGTACTCACGCGAGCTTGGTATGGCGTTCCAGATCGTAGATGACATCCTCGATTTCCAGGGCGACGAGGATGAGATCGGCAAGCCGGTGGGCAGCGATCTGGCCAACGGAATCATGACTCTACCCGCTTTCATTGCCAGAGAGGCCAGCCCAGCGGGCAATCCGATCGATGTGTACCTCAATGACGAGACTGGAGATGACGCTCTGCTGGCCGAGGCCGTGGAGATGATCCGACAGCCCAAGATCATCAACGCCGCCTACAATGAGGCGGCGCGGCGGTGCAGTGTTGCAAGGGACGCGCTCCACACCCTACCCCATACTCCTTCGCGCGAGTCGCTGGAGCAGCTACTGGACTACATGCTTACGCGCAGGAGTTAAGCGGTCAGTCGACCCTCCGCCTCAGGTCAAGTCAGGATTCCCAGACGACCTGGCCTGCCAGTATGGTCATGGCAGGTGCGATTCCCAGAAGCGAAGTCGGCTCTACGGTCTGAAGGTCCTCGTCGAAGAGCGTCATGTCGGCCAAGCTGCCGGGAGTCAGACTTCCTAGGCTGACGTCAATGCAAGTCACGCGTGCGGGTTCGAGGGTGTACGCCCTCAGTGCAGCCCCAATGTCCATCGTTTCGTGTCCGCCGAGCGAGTTTCCTGTCGACGTGCGTCGGGTGACAGCGGCGTAGAGGGCCTTCATAGGGTCTGGTTCCGATACTGGGGCATCTGAGGAGAAGGCAACGTCAACGTCGCAGGCGGCGAGTGACGCGGCCCTGTACAGGTAGGGTTGAATCTCGGATGAGACTTCGGCCAGGTAGCGGTCGCCCTCGTAATGGACGAATCCAGGCTG
>DAOUHG010000209.1:0-26636 GCA_034428835.1 Dehalococcoidia bacterium | reverse complement strand
TGGAGGCCAATCACATGCGCACACAACTCCCGCTTGCCCTCACTTGTTGTCATAGCAACTCCTGGCAGAGGGCGACTGAGAGTGAACATCCATCGACGACACCTTTTACTGATTTGTGTCGTCACCGTCGCCCTCGCCCTGTCCTCCAGCGCAGAGCGGAAGCCAAGGGTAATAGTCGCATACATCCAGTACAGGAGTCGGCGTCGGCGTCGGAGTTGGCCGTGGCGTGGGGGTCGGCGTCGCTGTCGGCGTCGGCGTGGGGGTCGAGGTAGCAGTCGCCGTTGGCCGTGGCCCGCCAGTACCAGCCCGTCTTGAGACGCTGATATAGATTGTGTCCACAGTGACATTGTCATGCGAGTGGACCAGATCGACCCTACCTGTCCCGACCCCGCAGCCATAGATGGTCTGTATGAATCTGTCCCCCGTAGGCTCGTGTGGGCTTGAGTTGCCAGAAGCTCCCGACCCGCATGAAGAGAAGAAGTCCAGGCGGGAGTTCAGTCTTAGCCGGGCGTAGTTGTCGGGAGGGCTGATACCGGATGCACTGATAACGACTCGGTCGCCCACGCGGATACTGTAGTCGTCCGCGCTCAGGTTTCCCCTGGGACGCGGAGCCGATACGGGCGTATTGATAGGCGTTGGGGTGTACGTGGGCGTCGATACAGGCGTATTGGTAGGTGTTGGCGTTGGAGTATCTTCGTCCGTATCGGCGTCCGTATCGGCGAAGCTCGCGTTGTGGTCCGCGTTGCTGATCGGTATTTCAGGCGTACACTTCAACCACTTGCTCAAGGAATTGAACTGAGAGAAGTAAGCGCGGCCACAGACCACATAGGTCGAATGGTCCGGCAACACATAGTTTCGGTTGACCCTGTGAACGGTCGTATTGATGGGCTGACGGAGGGTCCGGGCCTGGGAGCGACCCGTATCCGGGTTAGGGGCTATGTCCTCGTGAGGCCCGACCCCTGCCGTGAAGGGAAGGGTGTGGAATCTGATGTAGGGTTCGATAATCCGGCTGTCCAGTCGATAGTAGAAATACAGCTCGTGCTTCAACTCTCCCCAGACCTCATCCTCCCACGCGACAATCGCCTGATAGTCCCCAAGGACACGCTCCACAGTGAAAGAACCCAGTGTACCGTCACGGAAATACCTGTGGACCCGGTCGAAGTTGGGAGATTTGAGAAGTCCAGTTGTTGATTGCCGTCTCAAACAGGATCTCATAGGCGCTGGAAGTATGGTTAGGATCGTGATACCAGCGAATTGTCGTACTCGCCGGTTGCAGTACCCAGCGATCGTTGGTCAGGTTCTCTGGAAGCGTGTTCCCGTCCGAGAACCTGGCCCTGACCTGAGCATCTGAGTATTCGCCCAAGTGACCAAAATGGTCGGCCAGGGCGTGACCCAATCCAAACGCGCCGGCGGCGGAGGCGATTACTATGAAGACCGTCAGAATGGATATGAGATAAGTCCTCTTCACTTTCACTGACCGGCTCCCTCGAAGAACGGGAATGCCGAAGGGTCCGGATTATCAAGACCCTTGGTGTGCAGGTTCCCCGCGCTGTCGATCATGATCTGCGAGGTTCCCCGTTCGTACACGTATATCGGTCTGGGTACTCTCGCACAGGCCGCTGTGAGACAGAATATGTGGGTGAGCACCTGAGTCAGGACAACATCGTCCGGCAGGGCGTAGCACTGACGGGTTCTCTCCACGCAGTGTTCGTGAACGCTCGGATCCTTGTAGAGTGGGTCTTCCGACGTGCCCGAGGCTCCCGGTGGGTCAGAGGGTTCCGACCAACTCTTTCCGAGTAGCTGTGATGCAGTGATACTGTTCATCGGGTCGTCGGCGGTCGGTGTAACCCATCCGCTCACGTCCGCGGTCGGCTCGGGAGGCGGTATCTGGGCTTCCAGGCCACTCGAACCGGACAGCCCGAAGGCTATTCCGACCACGAAGGCCACCAGTACCATGAACCCGGCGACGATCAGAAATTGTTTGATTCTCATTGTCATTCTCATCTACGATTTTACACTTTCTATGCTTGCGATCACGCGCCTATCGACCGTCGTGTCTCAAAGCTGGCGCACTAGATCACGGCGACACCTTCCACGGTGGCACTGGGTCATAACGTCCGGCCTGGGTCACCGGGAAAGACAAATCTTTGAAAAAACCCATCCCGTCCCTCCCCGTCCCTCTGTGGCTTTCCCCCGCAGATTTTCGTCTTTAGAACGCGGGTTCGTCTGAATTTCGAGTTTTGACCTCCTCTCTGATTGACATCCGATTTGACACTTTCTAAGACTCTAGGTAAACTTCCCGCTTGTCGCCACTTGTTGACGACTCGCCTTTTGTCTGTTCCCAGATTCGACGCATGGTAGGGGTCTTTTATGCCCACAGTGAATCAATTAATACGGAAGCCGCGCCGCTCCAGGCACAAGAAGGAGAAGGCTCCAGCGCTTCGATATTCGTTCAATTCGCTGAAGAATCGCACTCGCAGGGGCTCCGGCTCGCCGCAGAAGCGCGGCGTCTGCATACAGGTCCGTACACAGACACCCAAGAAGCCGAATTCCGCGCTGCGAAAGGTTGCCAGGGTGCGGCTGACCAACCAGATGGAGGTCACCGCGTACATACCCGGGGAGGGTCACAACCTCCAGGAGCACTCAGTGGTCCTCATCAGGGGCGGTCGAGTCAAGGACCTGCCCGGCGTGCGATACCACATTGTTCGCGGCGCGCTGGACACCGAGGGCGTGACCGACCGAAAGCGCGGTCGCAGCAAGTACGGCGCCAAGAGAGACTCCAGAATTCTTTAGTCGGGGTTATTAGTCGTTAGAGCTCCCCACCCATGGATTCCGGCCTGCGCCGGAATGGCGGGCGGGCTACTTGAACAAACAGTAATAGAGGAAACCGGATGGCGCGAAGACGAAGGGCCGAGAGACGCAAGGTCATACCCGACCCGAAGTACCATAACATGGAGCTTGCTCAGTTCATCAACAAGGTGATGCTGAACGGCAAGAAGACAGTTGCTCAGAAGATCGTGTACAACGCGCTGGATATTGCATCCGACGAGGTACGCCGTCCACCGCAGGAGGTCTTCGAGCAGGCGATTCGCAACACGATGCCCATGGTCGAGGTGCGGTCTCGCAGGGTCGGCGGCGCGACCTACCAGGTCCCGACCGAGGTCCGGCCTGAGCGCAGACTTGCGCTGTCGATGCGATGGATAATCCAGGCGGCAAGGACGAGACGCGGCAGGCCTATGGCCGAGCGTCTTTCGATCGAGTTGGCAGAGGCCGCTCGCGGGCAGGGCTCAGCCGTCAGGCGCAGGGAAGACCTGTATCGAATGGCCGAAGCCAACCGCGCTTTCGCGCACTATCGCTGGTAGGCGCTGGCAGGCGCTGGCAGCAACTGGAGGAAGGATTCGGCCTTCCATCAGAACGGCTTGTTTTGGCAAAATGTAACGTCTCACCAAACGGGGTGAACTAACTGAGCGACCAAATGCCTCTGTAGGGGCGGGTCCGCAGACCCGCCCCTACGATGGTTGTTGAAGGGGACTATCCCCCGCGCCCACGGGCGAATCGGCAAGGCATAGATGAACAACGATCTTCTTGAAAATACCCGAAACATCGGGTTCATAGCGCACATAGACGCCGGCAAGACAACCGTCACCGAGCGTGTGCTCTACTTCGCCGGACGCATCTATAAGATCGGCGGCGTCGATGAGGGCACGACTGCCATGGACTGGATGGCGCAGGAGCGAGAGCGAGGTATCACCATTACCTCCGCGGCGACCACCTGCACCTGGAAACAGTACACCATTAACATCATAGACACCCCTGGCCACGTGGACTTTACCGCCGAAGTGGAACGAAGCCTCCGTATTCTTGACGGAGGCGTCGTCGTTTTTGACGCGGTCGCGGGCGTGCAGCCGCAGTCGGAGACAGTATGGCGCCAGGCGGATCGCTACAACGTCCCCCGGATCTGCTTCATCAACAAGATGGACAGGGTGGGGGCGAACTTTTTCAGGGCCACAGACTCAATTGCCCGCAGACTGAACGCCAATCCGGTTGCGATCCAGATACCGATAGGCTCTGAAGATGAATTCCGCGGCGTGATAGACCTGGTGGACGAGAGGGCTTTCTTCTTCGAAGAGGATGGGCCGTCGGTTCCGCGCGAGGGTCCAGTCCCTGAAGAGATGATCGAAGAGTTCAGAAACTACCGCAATGTGCTGGTAGAAAAGGTCGCCGAGACCGATGAAGAGCTGATCATCAAGTATCTTGAAGACGAGGAGATCAGCACGGAGGAGATCAAGCGCGCACTCAGGCGAGCGACGCTTGACTACAAGATGGTGCCCGTAATGTGCGGGACCGCCCTCCGGCATCGCGGTATCCAACCACTGCTCGACGCAATAGGCGACTACCTCCCCTCCCCTCTCGACGTTCCCCCCACCGAAGGCAAACATTACATGACCGGCAAGCCGGTCAAACGCCACCCCAGCGACCCTGAAACGCCATTCGCCGCGCTTGCTTTCAAGACGGTGTCCGACCCATACATCGGACGCCTGGTCTACTTCCGGGCATATTCAGGGAGCGCAGCGAGCGGTTCGATGGTGTTCAACGCGACCAAGGGCCGCAGGGAACGACTCGGTCGCCTGGTGCAGATGCACGCCAACAGGCGGGAGGAGATCGAAGAGGTCAAGGCCGGTCAGATTGTCGCAGCGGTCGGTCTGAAGACCACCACTACCGGCGACACTATCTGCGGCAGCCAGGCCGACGCCACCGTGCTGGAGACAATCACGTTTCCCGATCCGGTGGTCTCGGTGGCAATCGAACCGAGGTCGCGCGCCGACCAGGACCGGCTGTCGGACGCACTCGTACATATGTCGGACGAAGACCCGACCTTCAGAGTGGTCTACGACGACGAGACCGGCCAGACGATCATCTCGGGAATGGGAGAGCTCCACCTCGACATCATCGTGGACAGGATCAAGCGCGAGTACAACGTAGAAGCAAACGTTGGGCGTCCCAAGGTCGCCTACCGAGAGACCGTGACAGCCGCGGCTCGCGCGGAGGGCCGATTCGTACGGCAGACCGGCGGTCACGGCCAGTACGGTCACGTATGGATGGAGATAGAACCGCTGGAACGTGGTGGCGGTATCCAGTTCGAGAGCAGGGTATCCGGCGGAGCAATCCCAACCGAATTCATACCTGGGGTGGAAGCCGGCGCGCGCGCGGCGCTCGTGTCCGGCCCCATTTCCGGATTCCCCGTGGTGGACGCGAAGCTGACGCTGATAGACGGGAGCTACCACGAGGTTGACTCGTCTAAGATGAGCTTCCAGATTGCGGGATCCATGGCAGCCAAGGCGTTGCTTACCAGGGGCAAGCCCACGCTCCTGGAGCCGGTCATGAAGCTCGAAGTAGTCACTCCGGGCGAGTTCCTGGGCGACGTTCTCGGAGACCTGGGGCGGCGCAGGGCGAAGATCAAGAATATCGAGGGCGTCGGTGACGTCCAGTCGGTGCGTGCCGAGATACCGCTCGCCGAGAGCTTCGGCTACGCTAACGCGATCAGGTCCCTGACCCAGGGCAGAGCAAGCTACACAATGGAGTTCGACAACTACGTCGAGGTCCTCAGAGAGTTGGTCGAGAGCACCTAACTGAGTGTGCGACGGTACAGATGGGAGTGGGGGCTCCAGTTACATTCAACTCCCCTGTCTCAAAGGGAAAAAAGATGGTAATCGATAGCAGGCAGAAGATCAGAATCATCCTGAAGGCATTCGACCACAGGGTCTTGGACCAGTCCGCTGGCCAGATAGTCGAGACCGCTGAGAGAACGGGCGCGCGGGTCTCCGGACCGGTGCCGCTCCCGACCTCTATCAAGCGGTTCTGCGTCATCAGGTCCCCGCACATAGATAAAGACTCGCGGGAGCACTTCGAGATAAGGACGCACAACCGCCTGATCGACATCCTGGAGCCGACCTCCAAGACGATCGACCAGCTTACACGGCTGAACGTCCCGGCGGGCGTGGACATACAGATCAAGCTGTAGGACAACCTCCAGATAGTTTTGCACTTATAGGAAACCACTCCCAACTCTGGATTCCGGCTTTCGCCGGAATGACGATTGGAACATACAAAATGTCCATACATGGAATGATTGGCAAGAAAATCGGGACGACCCAGGTGTTCGGCGACGACGGAAGGTCGGACGCTGTGACCGTCATACAGGCCGGCCCGTGCACCGTCACCCAGATCAAGACCCAGGAGACCGACGGATACATCGGTGTCCAGCTCGGTTACAACGAGGTGAAGAGGCTCAATAGGCCGGAGGCCGGACACCTCAAGGCATCCGGGAAGAACTTCCGCGTGCTTCGAGAGTTCGGCATTGACGACCTGGCAGAGATCGAACTTGGACAGCAGATCGACGTCAGCCTGTTCGAGGCCGGGGAGTTGGTGGATGCCACGGCCCGGGCCAAGGGCCGGGGATTCCAGGGCGGCGTGAAGCGGTACAACTTCAAGGGAGGCCCGAAGACGCACGGACAGTCTGACAGACACCGCGCTCCCGGCTCGATCGGGGCCGGAACCACGCCGGGCAAGGTTATCAAGGGCCTCAAAATGGCCGGACACATGGGAGACAACCGTGTGACCGTGCGTAAGCTGGAGGTAGTGGAGGCGGACCTCGACCGCAACCTGCTATTCATTAAGGGCGCGGTACCCGGGGCAAGAAATTCGCTGGTCCTCATCAAAAAATCCGGCACACGCAAGCGCAAGTTGGCCAGATAGAATGAAACCCCTTCTCCCCTGGCGGGAGAAGATCAAGATGAGGGGACAATCACCCTCAGCGTACCCCCTCTCCCTTGAGGGAGAGGGGGTACGCTGAGAGGCAAATCTCTTCTCCCTAGTGGGAGAAGAGACAAGAGGAAAGGCCGAAGTGGAGCTACAAGTCAGAAACCTAGCGGGTGATGTGACCGGCACGATCACTGTCCGTGACGACGTATTCGGAGCGGAACTCAACCCCGCGCTGGTTCACCAGGTCATGGTCGGTCAGCTGGCGAATCGCAGGCAGGGCACGGCCAAGACCAAGACCCGAGCCGAGGTCGCCGGTGGCGGCAGAAAGCCAAGGCCACAGAAGGGCACCGGTAGGGCCAGAGCCGGCTCGATCCGCTCGCCCATATGGCGAGGCGGCGGCGTCACCTTCGGCCCACGCCCCAGAAGCTACAGGCACAACACGCCAAAGCAGATGCGAAGGGGAGCGCTGCTAAGCACTCTCTCCGGCAAGGCGCAGGATGGCAGCCTGGTCGTGGTCGAAAACTTCGATATTTCGGAGCCGAAGACCAAGGCCGTCGCGCAGGTCCTCAAAAACCTTGGCGCCGTGCCTTCGGTGCTACTCGTCGCCGACGGCGCCAGTGAGGCCACTCTGCGTGCCGCAAGGAACATACCGCGACTGAAAATGAGACCTGGCCGCACACTGAACGCGATCGATCTGCTGAGCAACCGCACGGTCGTTATAACCGTCGAAGCGGTCCGCAACGCAGAGGCTGTTTTTGGCGGAAGGTTCGAGAGAAAGCCTTCTGAAAACGCCGAGGCGGCTGCGGAACTGGTGGGGGTCGAGGAGTAGACCATGGACCTGCACCCATTTGAGATAATCCGGCGCCCGGTTATCACTGAGAAGAGCACGCTTCTCCAGGACGAAGACCGCTACACGTTCGAGGTGGCAAAGTCCGCCACCAAGCACCAGATCAAAGAGGCGGTGGAAGAAGCGTTCAACGTTACAGTTCTGAAAGTCAACACGATGACGGTCAGGGGCAGGCGCCGCCGTCTTGGCCCCAGATTTTCGGTATCCCGGAGCTGGAAGAAGGCAGTCGTCCAACTGGCGCCGGGTAACACAATAACGATATTCGAGGGTGTTTAAGTCATGCCTCTAAGAGTCCAGAAGCCCATGACGCCCGGCCAGCGCGGCCAGGTGCGTCAGACAACTGAAGACATCACCACGTCGCGGCCTAAGAAGTCGCTGCTCAGGCCGCTGAAGAAGCGATCGGGCAGGAACCACCAGGGTCGCATTACCGTGCGACACCGGGGTGGCGGACACAAGCGCCGCTACAGAGTGATCGACTTCAAGCGCAATAAGACAGGGGTCCCGGGAGAGGTCGCCTCCATCGAGTACGACCCAAACCGCTCCTCCAGGATTGCGCTGATCAAGTACGCTGACGGGGACTGGCGGTACATACTTGCCCCCAACGGTTTACAGGTTGGAGACCCGATCGAGGCCGGGGAGCGGGCCGAAATCAGGGTCGGTAACGCTCTGCCGCTGCGGACGATTCCCTCCGGTACGCAGGTCCACAACGTGGAGCTGCACGTCGGGAAGGGCGGTCAGATAGTCAGGGGAGCAGGGACCAGCGCACAGGTGCTGGCCAAAGAGGGCAAATACACTCTGCTGAGGCTGCCCTCGGGTGAGATGCGCAACGTCCTGAGCGACTGCATGGCTACGGTCGGGCAGCTCAGCGCACTGGACCACAAGAACACCAAGCTCGGAAAGGCCGGGCGCAAGCGGCACCTCGGCCGTCGTCCCGAAGTGCGCGGCGTCGTCATGTCTCCAAGAGACCATCCCCACGGAGGAGGCGAGGGACGCTCGCCAATTGGAATGCCGGGGCCGAAGACGCCCTGGGGCAAGCCCGCCCTCGGATACAGAACCAGGAGGAACAAGCGGACGGACAAGTTCATCGTTCGCCGGAGATACCAGCGGTAGCTGCTGGGCGCTCTCCACCCCGTTGTCATCTGTCTGTTAGCAGAAGGAAAGAATGAGAAAATATGTCCAGGTCGATAAAGAAGGGGCCATACGTACACGAGAAGCTGGCCAAAAAGGTCGATGCGGTGAGGAACAGCCCGTCAAGACAGGTGATACGCACCTGGTCGAGGGCATCCACGATCATGCCGGACATGCTGGGCCTGACTATCGCGGTACACGACGGCAGGAGACATGTGCCGGTGTTCATCACCGAGAACATGGTCGGCCACAAGCTGGGCGAGTTCGCTCCCACGCGGACCTTCAGGGGCCACTCCTCGAAGTCCGAGCGTGCCTCGGCAGTGAGATAGGGGTCCGGTAATGCCTGTAAGCGCAACCGCCAAGAACACCGGCATTTCGGTGAAAAAGCTGATGCCTATCCTGGACCTCGTTCGAGGAAAGAACGTTCAGGAAGCTATGGACATACTCGAGTTTCTGCCCTCGCCGGCCGCGACGTCGATTGCGCGGGTGGTGAAGTCCGCCGCATCGAACGCCGAAGAAGAGATATTCGCTCGGCCAGCCGACCTGACAATCACCAAGATATACGCGAACGAGGGCCCGAGGCTCAAGAGGTTTCGAGCCAGGGCTCGGGGCCGCGCGACACAAATCATCAAGCGCAGCAGCCACATAACGGTGGTAGTGGACGAAAACGAGGAGCTCTAGCTTGGGTCAGAAAACTCACCCGATTGGATTCCGACTGGGAATCGTCAAGGACTGGCAAGCCCGGTGGTTCGCCGCGAAGCAGAAGGCTTACCGCGGCCTGGTGTTCGAAGACATCCAGGTCCGCGACCGGATAGCGGAGAACTATCCGGACGCGGGCATCTCGCGGGTTGAGATTGAACGAAGCAACAACGACGTCACTGTGACAATCCACACCGCGAGGCCGGGAATAGTGATCGGTCGCGGTGGCCAGCGTGTAGAAGAGCTCCGCAAGGACCTTGAGCGCATCATCAAGCGGCGGGCCAGACTGAACGTGCAGGAGATACGTCAGCCTGAGCTGGACGCCTTCCTGGTTGCGCGAAACGTCGCAGACCAGCTGGAACGCAGGATCGCGTTCCGAAGGGCCATCAGGCAGACGCTCGGACGCACGATGCAGGCGGGGGCCAAGGGTATAAAGATCCTCTGCTCCGGCAGGCTCGGCGGCGCCGACATAGCCAGATCGGAGAAGGCGATGGAAGGGCGTGTTCCGCTCCATACGCTGAGGGCAGACATAGATTACGGACTTGCCGAGGCGGCGACGGACTTCGGACGCATCGGAGTCAAAGTGTGGATCTACAAGGGGGACATACTCCCTGAGACTGTTCCTGAGCCGGAGATCGAGGAGGAGATCTCTCCGATCGAGGTTATGCTGTCCGCAACCCCCGACCCGATTCCCGGGCCCGCAACGCAGCCACAAGCTGTTCAAACTGCGCCTGCAGCACAGCCGCAAGTCGCTCCGACACAGCCGCCCGTGGCGCCAGCACCAACACCGGAGGTCCAGAGCAATGCTCCAACCGAACAGGGTTAAGTTCCGCAACATGCACCGGGGCCGGCGCAAGGGCATGTCGATCGCCGGAAGCCAGATCAACTTCGGTGAGTACGGCCTGAAGGCAACCGAGTCTGCGTGGGTAACCTCCCGCCAGATCGAGGCAGCCCGTCGCGCGATGACCCGATACGCTCGCCGAGGCGGGAAGCTGTGGATTCGCGTCTTCCCGGACAAGAGCGTAACCGCCCGAGCTGCTGAAACCCGCATGGGCAGCGGCAAGGGAGCCGTGGACCACTGGGTAGCGGTGGTCAAGCCCGGCCGGGTGCTGTTCGAGATTGCCGGCGTGCCGGAAGAGACTGCGAAAGAGGCTCTACGACTGGCTTCGTCGAAGCTGCCAATGGCGACCAAGATCGTCACAAGGCTGCCGGCGTAAGCGACGAACGGCCCAACCGGAGTCATCAATCCCACAGATACCGGCCCACAAATACAGGACTAAGAAATGCCGATAGACGACATAAGGGCAATGCCCGCAGAAGATCTGGCGACGGAGTTGTACGAGACGCGGCGGGAGCTAATGAATCTCCGCTTTCGAGCCGCGACCATGCAGCTCTCTAACGTTAACGAGATAAGCAGAACGAAAAAGCGGGTCGCGCAGATCCTGACGGTGATGCGCGAGCGCGAGCTAAGACTGACCACATAATCTGAGGCAGGAGCGCCGCGCCGCGTCGGGATAAGTCATCATGGCTCTGGGTTCCGGCCCCGTATCGAGTACGGGACAGGCTCTACGCCGGAATGACGGACTTAAGATAGAGATCTGAGAGAACGCAAGCATGAGTTTCGAGAGCAGAAAAGTCAGGGTCGGCAAGGTCGTAAGCGACAAGATGGACAAGACCGCCGTCGTGGTTTACGAGTGGAGCCACCCCCATCCGATCTACAAGAAAGCGGTCAAGCGTCAGACCAAGTTCTACGCGCACGACCCCGAGAACCGGTGCAGCCTCGGCGATACGGTGCGGATCATCGAGTCGCGCCCTTACTCCAAGAAAAAGCGCTGGAAGGTTACGGCGATCCTCTCGAGCATAGAGATCGCAGAGGTGCAGCCGGAAGAGATCGAAGTGGACGAGGATATTCTGTCGGCTGCAGCGACCTCTGCCGCTCAGATGGAAAGCGCGACGGCGTCGGCGCCCGGAGACGACCAGGCGTAAAGCCGACTTTTTGACAACAGGACTAGCGATCAAGGCGAGACATCAGACATGATCCAGATTTACACCAGACTGAAGGTGGCAGACAACTCAGGGGCGAAGACCATTAGCTGCATCGGCATTCCCGGAGGCAGCGGCAGGCAGTACGCTCATGTCGGCGACGTGATCGTCGCATCCGTCAAGGAGTCGGCCCCGGCCGCCGCAGTGCGCAAGGGTGAGGTAGTCAGGGCGGTTGTGGTCCGCACCAAGCATCCCTCCCGGCGCGTGGACGGGTCTCGGATAAAGTTCGACGACAACGCGGCGGTGATAATCAACGACGACCAGATGCCCCGAGGCACACGTATCTTCGGCCCGGTCGCCCGTGAGCTAAGAGACAGAAACTTCATGCGGATAGTGTCCCTGGCTCCGGAGGTGCTCTAGTGAGACTCCAGACCAACGACAACGTCCTCGTCGTCAAGGGCAAGGACAGGGGCAAGCGCGGCCGCATTGCGCGGGTGCTGCAGGACAAGCACAGAGCCATCGTCGAGGGTGTCAACGTGGTATCACGCCACCAGAAGCCATCCGGCGCGTTCCGCCAGGGCGGGATCATCCAGAAGGAGTTGTCCGTCTCCGTCGCCAATCTGAAGTTCTTTCATGAACAGTGCGACTCGCCAAGCCGGATCGGACTGAGCTCTCTGCCGGACGGCACCAAGGTGAGAATCTGTAAGAAGTGTGGTGAAGTGATCGAATGACGGAGCAACAGTCAGAAACGTCACCCCGTACCCCGATACGGGGTCAGAAGGCTGAACAGAACGGCTCTCAACGTCCGCTCCCCAGGCTGCTGGCAACGCTCCGCAACGAGGTAGGGCCACAGATGATCCAGGAGTTCGGCTACACCAGCCCCATGCAGGTCCCGAGCCTGGAAAAGATCGTGATGAACATCGGCATGGGAGAGGCGCTTCAAAACGCCCGCGCAATGGAGGCAGCCACCGCGGACCTGACCGCCATCAGCGGCCAGAAGCCACTGGTGACCAGGGCCAAGCGGTCGATCGCCCAGTTCAAGATCCGCGACGGGATGCCCATCGGGCTGACCGTAACCCTGAGAGGGTCACGAATGTGGGAGTTCTACGACCGGCTGGTCAACTCCGCGCTGCCCAGAATCCGGGACTTTCAGGGCGTGTCCAGAAACTCGTTCGACGGCAGGGGGAATTACTCTCTGGGCCTCCGAGACCAGGTGATATTTCCCGAGATCGACTACAACGCAATAGACAGGCTCAGAGGTCTTCAGGTGGTCATAGTGACCACCGCGCCCAACGACCAGGAAGGGTTGAGGCTGCTTGAGCTGCTCGGTATGCCGTTCGCGAGGACGCGCGACCCGATGCTCGTATAGCGGAGTGCCACCCGTTTACGTCATTCCGGCGAAGGCCGGAATCCAGGCGGGGGGAGTTGGATAAAGCAAGTTTGGGGTCTGAATTGGATTGGACGAGGGCGAGAATGCCCGCTCAAGGTTAAGTAGGAAACGACAGGTCTGACAGGA
Organism: Dehalococcoidia bacterium; assembly: GCA_034428835.1. GTDB lineage: Bacteria > Chloroflexota > Dehalococcoidia > Lucifugimonadales > UBA1123 > VXRN01. Next base: position 13,701 of record DAOUHG010000209.1, on the reverse strand, counting down.
TGGCAAAGAAGTCTAAAATCGCACGCTGGAAGAAACCACAGCGGTTCAAGGTCCGTGAGCACAACAGGTGCAACAACTGCGGAAGGCCGAAGGCGTACATCAGGCACTTCGGACTCTGCCGCATCTGCTTCAGGAATATGGCCCTCGCGGGGTTTCTCCCCGGTGTACGCAAGGCCAGCTGGTAGAGGAACAGAAGAATGGCAGTGACAGATCCGATAGCGGATATGCTCACGCGCATACGCAACGCGGTGAATGCGCGTCATGAGTCGGTAAATATCCCGGCCTCGAAGCTGAAGGTCGAATTGGCCAGAATCCTGGCCGAGGAGGGCTTCATCGAGAGCTACGACCTCGTCAGGTCGGGCACACCACAGGCCAATATCAGAGTCAAGCTCCACTACAGGAGCCGCAGTGAACCTGCGATCGCGGGCTTGAAGCGGGTGAGCAAGCCTGGGCTCAGAGTCTATGTAGGGAAGGGGGAGATCCCCAGATACTATGGAGGACTCGGAGTGGCTATGATGTCCACCTCTCAGGGCGTCATGACGGGGCGCCAGGCGTGGCGCAACGGCGTCGGCGGCGAGCTTCTTTGCTACGTGTGGTGATCAGAGGAGTGAGAGCCCCCCTGCCCCTGGCTTCCGGTTCAAGGCCGGAATGACAAGTTGAGGGCTGTGTTGGTGGGTCATTCTCATACCGGGTCATTCTCATACCATTGATAGAAAAGGTAGAAAATGTCCAGAATAGGTAAACAGGCGATTCCGGTGCCCCAGGGCGTGGACGTTCAGGTAAGTGGACAGGCCGTGACGGTGAAGGGGCCACGCGGCGAACTGAGCCAGAGCTTCCACGCGGAAATGTCCATAGTCAGGGATAACGGCTCCGTGGTCGTCGACCGGCCCAGTGACTCAGGCGAGCACAAGGCGCTCCACGGCCTCACCCGGAGTCTCATCAACAACATGGTTGTCGGGGTGAGCGAGGGCTACGTAAAGACGCTCGACCTGGTCGGAGTCGGCTATCGCGTCGCTCAGAGCGGCAGTGGAATAACCCTCAGCGTAATGCTTAGTCATCAGGTAGAGATAAATCCGCCGGACGGCATCACGCTTGAGGTTGAAGGAAACAACCGAATCCGCGTACGCGGAATAGACAAGCAGGCAGTGGGCCAGCTGGCAGCCGAAATCAGGAAGGTGCGGCCGCCCAACGTGTACACCGGCAAGGGTATCCGGTACTCGAACGAAGTCGTACATCTCAAGGCTGGCAAGAGCGCCAGGAGGGCATAAGGTGCCACAGTCAAAGATGCGCAAGGCGCGCCGACAGATGCGCCACAAGCGCGTACGCCGGAAGATCACGGGCACTTCGGGCCGTCCCAGAATGGCGGTGTTCCGCAGTCTCAATCACATATACGTCCAGGTGATAGACGATTCACGTGGACATACGGTCGCGGCGGCATCCAGCCTGGAGCCGGTGATACGCGAGAACCTCAACAACGGCGCTCCAAAGTCGGATGTCTCGGCGATGGTCGGGACGCTGATAGCCGAGCGCGCGACCGAGCAGGGCGTGAAGGGCGTCGTCTTCGATCGGGGCGGGTTCAAGTATCATGGCAGGACAAAGGCACTGGCAGACGCCGCCCGCGAAGGGGGTCTGGTTTTCTAGATGACCACTAATTTCCGATCTCAGCAGCGCAACCAGCAACGACCTCAGCAACGCAACCAGCAACGACCTCAGCAGCAGCGTAACCAGCAACGCAACCAGTACGAAGACCCGGACGAGCAACATCTCGTAGAGAGGGTCGTCCGCATATCTCGCGTCGCCAAGGTTGTCAAGGGCGGACGCCACCTGAGCTTCAACGCCGTAGTGGTGGTTGGAGACGAACAGGGCAGCGTTGGCGTAGGCATGGGCAAGGCGGACGCCGTGCCCGACGCCGTCAGGAAGGGTGCGGTCAAAGCTCGAAGCAATATGATTGAGGTGCCCCTCAAAGGCTCGACAATTCCGCACGACATCGTTTCGAAGTTCGGCGGGTCGGTGGTCATGCTCAAACCGGCAGCTCCCGGCACTGGCGTTATAGCCGGTGGCGCGGTCCGAGCGGTCGTCGAGCTCGCCGGCGTGCGCGACATTCTCACAAAGTCTCGACGCAGCAACAACCCCGTAAACGTGGTCAAGGCGACTTTCGAAGGCTTGAAGAAGATGAGACTTCCCGAGGTTGAGATCGCCAAGCGCAGACAGTTCGTCGAGGAAGTCAAGGAGCGGCAGCGTGTAGCCGCCGCTCGCGTCGAGGCCCGACAGGCGGCGGCCGCGGCAGCAGCCGCTTCTGAACAAGCCTAAACACTGGACCTGCACGACACAAACCAGTAGAGAACGGTACCAATGGCGAAGATAGCAATTACCTGGAAGAAGAGCGCGATCGGCTACGAAAGCTCCCAAAAGAGAGCGATCGAGGGCCTCGGGCTGAGGCGTCTGCACCAGACGGTGATTCATGAAGATTCACCGTCGATCATGGGCGTTGTGCACAAGGTACGACACCTCGTGACAGTGGCCCCGGTCGAAGAAGACGGCGCGCATTGATCCGCGAGAGAGCGATAGTTTCGATATGCAGCAACACATGATGCGTCCCCCACAGGGGGCGAAGAAGAACAGAAAGCGCGTGGGCCGTGGAGACGGCAGCGGAATGGGTACCTACTCGGGCCGCGGCATCAAGGGACAGAAGTCCCGAAGCGGCAGCGGGTCGATGGTCAAGTTCCAGGGCGGTCAGCTATCGCTGCTCAAGCGGCTCCCGAGCATTCGCGGATTCACCAACGTGTTCAGGCAGGAGTACAGCGTCGTCAACCTCGACCAGCTCGCGCTGTTCCCTGACGGAAGCGATGTGACTCCCGAGTCGATGGTCCAGGTCGGATTCGTCAAGAACCTGAACAGCCCCGTCAAGGTGCTGGGAAGAGGCGACATCGACGTGGCGATCAGCGTTTCAGCGCACAAGTTTTCCGCAGCGGCAAGATCGAAGATCGAGGCCGCGGGCGGAACAGTCGCAGTGACCGAGTAGCCAGTATGCGTCAGGCACAGGCAGCAAGGGCGCAGCAGCGGCCGTCGCGACCCCAGCTCATACAGTCGATGATCGACGCGATGCGGGTCCCAGACCTGCGGTCGAAGATCCTGTTCACGTTAGCGATGCTCGTCGTGTTCCGGTTCGTCGCCCAGGTACCCGTACCAGGTGTCGATACTCAGGCGCTGGCCCAGGCGTTCCAACAGCAGGCGCTTCTTGGATTCCTGGACCTCTTCAGCGGTGGAGCGCTATCGAATCTCAGCGTGGCTGCCCTGGGCGTATACCCGTACATCACGGCATCGATCGTGATGCAGATACTGGTACCGGCGGTCCCGAGCCTGAAGGCGATTTCGCAGGAAGGCGACCTGGGACGCCAGAAGATCAACCAGATTACGCACTACGCCACGGTCCCGATCGCATTTCTGCAATCGTGGGGCCAGCTCACGCTGCTTCGGCAGTCGGGAGTTCTGCCCGGGGTGGACTTCGGATTCAACATCGGCACACTGGCCATGCTGGTTTCGATGGTCGCCGGCACAATGTTCCTGGTATGGCTGGGTGAGCTCATATCTGAGCGCGGCCTTGGCAACGGCATCTCGCTGATAATCTTCGCCGGCATCGTGGCGAACTTCCCATCCGTTATAGGCCAGGGACTACTTGAGAGCGGTCAGGGGCAGGCGGCAGGACTTCTGGCGGTGATCGCCCTGGGTTTCGGGATCATATACGTGATTGTGCTGTTCAACGAAGCCCAGCGACGCGTGCCGGTACAGTACGGCAGAAGCATCTACCGCGGCGGACAGATGCAGCGACAGTCGGGATCGACATTCCTGCCGCTGCGTGTCAACAGCGCGGGAATGATACCGCTGATCTTCGCGTTCAGCATCATCATCCTGCCCGCAACAATCTTCAGCTACTTCCAGAACCCACTGTCCGACTCGTTCTTCGCTAACCTGGCAAAATTCTTCACGGACACTCTCGATCCTTCCAATCTTCCGTACTGGATAGCGGTCTTCATCCTGGTTGTCATTTTCACGTTCTTCTACACGCTTGTAGTTTTCCAACAGCAAAGCCTTGCCGAGAATTTACAGAGAAACGGCGGTTTCATTCCGGGAATCAGGCCGGGGAGGCCAACACAGGAGTACCTGAACAGGGTAATCATCCGCATCACCTGGGGCGGCGCGTTGTTCCTGGGGGTAATTGCGATTATTCCATTCTTCGTAACCTGGGTCACGGACGTTCGCGCACTGACTCTCTCCAGCACCAGCCTGCTGATAATGGTGGGCGTGGCTTTGGACACTATGAGACAACTGGAAGCGCAGCTATTGATGCGCAACTACGAAGGGTTCATCAGGTAGCTGGCCGACAACTATGAACATCATACTCATGGGACCGCCCGGATCGGGCAAGGGCACACAGGCCGCCAACCTCGCGACCAGCCTGGAGATACACGCCGTGTCCTCGGGCGACCTGTTCAGAGACCACCAGCGGCGGAACACGGATCTGGGGCAGCTCGCCCGCTCTTTCATGGAGCGCGGGGTGTACGTCCCGGACGACGTGACGATCGGCATGATAACCGAATGGATCAACGATCCCGATCACGCCGCCGGATTCGTTCTGGACGGCTTTCCGAGGACCCAGGCGCAGGCGCAGGCTCTCGACGAGGCGCTCTCAGATCGGGGCGGAATCGACCACGTGGTATTCATCAGAGTCTCGGACGACGAGCTCGTTCGACGGCTCGGCGGAAGAGTCATCTGCACAGAGTGCCAGCGACCATACAATCTGAACTCGTCGCCTCCCGCAACGGCGGGGAAGTGCGACGCTTGCGTCGGAGAACTGTACCAGCGAGATGACGACAAGGCCGAGGTGGTAGCCAGGCGAATCGAGGTTTACAACCAGGAGACAGAGCCTGTCGTGCACTACTATCGCCAGGCGGGCAGCCTCTCGGAGGTCGATGGAGAACAGCCGGTTGACGAGGTCGCCACGGCCCTGTCCGAAGCAATCGGAGCACGCCTTGTTGGGTAGCTGGGGTTTTTGTAAACTGACTGTTACTCGTTTAAGGACTGTTTCATCATAATAGTCCATTTGGGGTGAAACCTGCACACGAGGCAGTCGACATGGCCGACAGCTTCATTATCTGCAATAGTAAGTCGGAATCAGAGAACCTCAGGGCGTACGACACGAACGGGAGGACGTTGCGCAGATGGCCCGAAGGCCAAGTGGAATAACTATAAAGTCCGCCCGCGAGCTGGGTCTCATGTTTGAGGCCGGCCAGATAGTCGCCCATGCAAAAGCCAGGATGAAAGAGGCGGTCGAGCCTGGGATTGAAACCCAGGAACTTGACCATATTGCCGAGCAGACAATCAGAAGTTTGGGAGCGACACCTTCGTTCAAGGGATATAACCCGGGTAGGTCGATGCCCTACGCGTTTCCGGCGACGATCTGTGCGTCGCTGAACGAGCAGATCGTTCACGGGATTCCGGGCAAGCGGCGACTGAAAGAGGGAGACATTCTCAAGATCGACGTGGGAGCCATCTACGGAGGACTGCACGGAGACAGCGCCTTCAGCATAGGAGTTGGCGAGACGAGCGAGGAAGTCCAGCGCCTGGTCGAGGCGACACGAGTGTCGCTGGAGCAGGGAATCGCAAGGATCAGGGTCGGGGGCAGAATAGGTGACATTTCGAGCGCGGTCCAGAACTACGCCGAGGGTCTGGGATACGAGGTAGTGAAGAAGTACGTGGGGCACGGCATCGGTTTCAACATGCACGAGGAGCCACAGGTCCCCAACTACGGACGGTCCGGGCGCGGAGCGCGGATACGGCCGGGAATGGCACTCGCGGTCGAGCCGATGCTCAATGTAGGGACCTCTGAAACACGGGTTGAGGCGGATGGCTGGACGGTTTCGACCGCAGACGGAAGCCTGTCGGCACATTTCGAAGATACGATTGCAATTACTCAGGATGGCCCGGTTGTGACTACCCAATTAATCACGAACGAGACCGGGGCGACTCGAAAGGAGTCTGATGGCAAGGAAACAGAAGGAGGCGATCGAGGTAGAGGGAACCGTAACGGAGTCCCTGCCTAATGCCAGCTTCAGGGTGGAGTTGGCGAATGGGCACAAGGTGCTCGCATACGTGTCCGGCAAGCTGAAGCTGAATTTCATTCGCGTGCTGCCGGGCGATCGTGTGCTGGTCGAGCTCTCTCCCTACGATCTGACACGCGGCCGGATTACCTACCGCTTCAGGTAGGAGCCGCCCGCCGGTCCCGCGGTCCCGCGTCCCTCGACGATAAGTCTCCGAGGTGGCACGGCTGTGCAGTGTCGCCCAGGTACGCCGGGGCTGTTCGATAATCGAGAGATCTGAGGTTGATTATGAAGGTGTCCGCGTCGGTGAAAGTTAGATGCGCCAAGTGCAAAGTGATACGACGGCACGGCAGGGTGCTTATCATTTGCGAAAATCCAAGGCATAAGCAGCGGCAGGGGTAGATAGCAATGGCCATAATCTCAGGTGTGAACATCCCGGACAACAAGCGGGTCGAAGTCTCGCTGCGCAGTATTTACGGTATCGGGCCATACCAGGCCAAGGACGTCTGCGAGAGGGCGGGGGTCCTCGACAACCCAAAGGTAAGAGACCTGTCAGATGCGCAGCTCGCTCGTCTTCGCGAGATTGTCGACCGTGAGAAGGTTGTCGAAGGCGATCTCAGGCGCGAAGTCAACATGAACATACGTCGGCTTATGGACATCGGCTCCTATCGGGGCCTGCGACACAGGCGCGGTCTGCCTGTCCGGGGCCAGCGAACCAAGACAAACGCAAGGACCAAACGAGGCAAGCGAGTCGCCGTCGCCGGACGGGGACGGACCACCACCAAGAAGTAAGGCTGAGAACAAGGTATGGCAAGAAGACCACGATCACGGCGCAGAGAGCGTAAGTCGATTCCGGTGGGCAGGGCGTACATCCAGTCCACTTTCAACAACACAATAATCACGATCACGGACCCGCAGGGCAACCCGATCGCCTGGGGCAGCTCGGGCACCGTCGGGTTCAGGGGATCCCGCAAGTCCACGGCATTTGCCGCCCAGCGCGCCGGAGAGGACGCTGCACGCAAGGGTATGGAGCACGGGGTCAGACAGGTCGAAGCGTACGTGCGCGGTCCCGGTTCCGGTCGCGAAGCCGCGATCCGTGCGTTGCAGGGTGCAGGAATTCTGGTGACGTCCATCAGGGACGTTACCCCCATCCCGCACAATGGATGCAGGCCGCCGAAACGGCGCAGAGTCTAGAGCGCAACGGGATATCAGGTGTGGAAGAGCAGTCGTCGCAACGGGAATTCGGACAACGTGGCCTGGGAGACATACTCAACGAGACTTTCGTAATCTACGGCAGTCACTTCAAGAGATACATCGTGCTGGTCGCGATCATTGAGTTGCCTGTCGCCCTGCTGACGGCCATCCCATTAGACAACTGGACTTTCGGCATCATTTTGAACATTATCAATTTCATCGCTCTGACGTTCGCGTATGGAGCAGCGATATTCGCGGTAGGGCAACACTACGTGGACGGACAGGTCTCCATAGGTGGCTGCTATGCCAGGGTGTTGTGGCGGGGAAAATCGATCCTGATGCTCGGCGTTGCTCAGGCAGTGCTCGGAGCATCGTTTCTGGGATTCTCAACACTGCTGATCGAGTTCGAGCAGCCACTCCTGATCCCGGTGATCACGGTACTGCTGGTAGCGTTGCTGCTGTTCACAATCTACATGACAACAGCCGCGCCGGCGGTAATCATAGAGGGCTATCGTTCACTGTCTGCGCTGAGACGCGGCTTCGCGCTGGCCCGCAAGGCGGAGTTCAGGATTCTGTTCAACCTGATAGCTTACTCGCTGGTAGCGCTGGGACTGGCGATAGTGGTCCTGCTGCCGTTTCTGATAATTGCGTCGGTCACCGCCGCCGAAGAGGAGTTTACGCTCCTCGGCCGCATGGCCGTCATGTTAGGTGCGACTCTCGCGAGCATATTAGTCCTGCCGGTGACATACATACCGGCGACGCTGCTGTACTACGATCTCAGAGTACGCAAAGAGGGATACAACGTGTCGCGTCTCTCCGAGGAGATGGGAGCCGCAACAGCCTGAAGCAAGCAAAATCCGGAAGGAAAGAGGACAGGGAAAGCCAATGGCCAGATATAAGGATGCCGTCTGCCGCAAGTGCAGGCGCATAGGTGAAAAGCTCTTTCTCAAGGGCGAACGGTGCTACACGCCCAGATGCGCAGTCGAGCGCAGGCGTCGCCCTCCGGGAAACTCGGTCCCAAGACGAAGGAGACCGTCGGAATGGGCGTTGCAGCTCAGAGAGAAGCAGAAGGCGCGCCTGACTTACGGTGTACTCGAACGCCAGTTCAGGAAATACTTCGATATGGCGCGAGTGCAGCAGGGCGTCACGGGCGACAACCTGCTCTCGATACTCGAGACGCGCCTGGACAACGTTATCTACAGATTGTCGATGGCGGACTCCAGGCAGCAGGGAAGGCAGCTTGTCAATCACGGCCACTTCACTGTAAACGGGCGTCGCATGGACATTCCCTCCTACCTGGTCGAGCCGGGCGACGCGATCGCGTGGAAGCGCGGAGGCAGAAACGGCTCGACTCCCCAGTTCATACAGGACCTCACGGTCGGGATTCCCAAGCGTCCGGTCCCCCCCTGGCTGCGGCTAGACGTAGCCAACCTTACGGGTGAAGTCGCCTCACTGCCTGAAGTGACGGAGATCGAAACAGGCATCGACGCGAGACTGGTGGTCGAGTTCTACTCGAAGTAGTGGAACTCAGCAAGGAGAGTGGCGCATGACAATCGACCCGACGACATTCACGATGTACGACATACCCGAAGAGGAGGAGATAGAGATCCCCGATCCCTCCATCTCGGTAGAGGTGGACGAACCGGAGTACGGCAAGTTCATCATAGAGCCCCTGGAGCCCGGATACGGAGTGACCCTCGGCAACCCGATGCGACGGGTGCTGTACAACGGCCTTGACGGGTCGGCGATAACTTCCGTCAAGATCGAGGGGGTCCAGCACGAGTACCAGACCATTCCCAATGTCAGGGAGCAGGTCACCGAAATCCTGCTGAACGTCAAAGCTATCAGGCTGCGGTCCGAGGTGGACCGACCCGGCACGCTGCGGCTGGAGGTCGCCGGCGAGGGACAGGTTAGCGCTGCGGACATCATGGCGTCAGCAGACTTCGAAGTGGTCAACCCGGAGCTTCACCTGGCGACACTCGACTCCCAGGACGCCAGGATATCGGTTGAGCTTAACGTCGAACGCGGCAAGGGCTACCTCGAAAAACCAGAGGGCGAAAGTCAGACGATCGGGGTCCTTCCCGTCGATGCGATATTCAGCCCCACAAGAAAGGTCAACTACACGGTCGAACGCACGCGCGTCGGCCAACGTACGAACTTCGAACGGCTTATCCTGGAGGTCTGGACAGACGGTTCCTTAACACCGGTCGAGGCAGTCAGGAAGGCATCCAACATTCTGGTCAACCAGTTCTTCCTGTTCGCCAACACCGAACAGACCGCTGAGGAAGGCGTGAACGGCCGTCAGTCTATCTCGCTGAGCATTCCGCCGGAGCACTACAGCATCCCTGTGGAAAGGCTGTACCTCAGCTCGCGCACGCTGAACTGCCTGAAGCGCGCAGGTATCGACAGGGTCGGCGAGGTACTCCAGATGAGCAGGGAAGAGCTGCTCAAGATCAGGAACTTCGGCGAAAAGTCCTACACGGAACTGTATGACAAACTCAGAGAGAACGACCTCCTCCCACCGGAGCTCGACCCGAACCTGACGAATGCCGAGGAGCAGGTCGAAGAGGACACCGTCGAGGAGCAGGTGGCACAGGAGCCAGCCTAAAATGAGACACCGACTATCAGGGAAGAAGCTTAACCGCCCCACACAGCACCGATTGTTGATGCTAAGGGGCATGGTGACCAACCTGCTACTCAATGAGACGCTGAAGACCACCGAAGCGAAGGCTTTCGAGGCTCGGCGAATGACCGAGAAGGTGATTACCCTCGGCAAGAAGGGAACTCTGCACCACCGCAGACAGGCCGCGGCGCTGCTAACCGACAAAGAGGCGGTGCGCAAAGTGTTCGACGAGCTTGCGGATAGATACAGCGACCGCGAAGGCGGATACACGCGCTCGTACAAGCTGGGCAAGCGTAAAGGAGATGCCGCCGACATGGCGATGGTGGAGCTGGTGAGCTAGACGCACAACATCATTGAAGTGACGATTCACCCCATTCGTCATTCCCGCGAACGCGGGAATGACGAATGGGAGTTGGAACGGGAAACTCAGACAATGCGCATGGCGATGATTGTCGAGTACGACGGGACCGAATACAGTGGATTTCAGTACCAGAAGAACGCCCACACCATCCAGGAGGAGATTGAAAAAGCGATAGAGTCGCTCACTGCGGAAGCGGTCAGGATCAAGGCGGCGGGTCGCACCGACGCCGGTGTCCACGCGCTGGGTCAGGTCGTAGCATTCGATACGGAGACTCCCTACGATCCCGCAACCGTTCTGAGGGCGCTGAACGCAAGGCTCCCGCAGGACATAGCCGTGAGATCGGCCCGCAGAGTGAGTCCGGAGTTCGATCCCCGTCGCGACGCTGCCAGTAGGCTGTACAGGTATACGGTCCTGGTGTCCGGGGTGAGGTCACCGCTGATGAGGCGCACGGCCCACAGAATTCAGCATCTGCCGGACCTGGAATCCATGCGAGCCGCGGCAGCACACATGGAGGGAATCAACGACTTCGCCAACTTCGGCGGAGCCCTGGAGAACCCGGAGGCCAGCACGATCAGGCGGATCGACAGGATCGACTTGGAGACCGACGACCGCCTGGTTAAAATCGACGTGGAGGGAAACGCGTTTCTCCCCCACCAGGTGCGCAGAATGGCAGGCGCGCTGGTGGATGTCGGAACGGGCAGACTGACAGTCAACGACGTATCGAAGCAGATTTCATTGGCAGACGATGTTCCGCCGGCGCGGGCACTTCCTCCGAACGGGTTGTGTCTAATCAAAGTGAATTACATAGACGGCCCGGTCTGACGGCCAATCCGAAACTGGCCGAAACTGGCATAACCGGCCCGGAACAGAACAAGACAGGAACGGAATGAAATGGTAGCAACTTCAAAACCATACGAAACCAAGGCTTCTGATCTGAAGCCCAAGTGGCACGTCGTCGATGCCGAGGGTCAGACGCTGGGGCGTCTGGCAACCAGAATCGCGACCATTCTCAACGGCAAACACAACCCGTTGTACGTCCCACACCTGCTCACCGGAGACTACGTGATCGTCACCAACGCGGAGAAGATCCACGTGACCGGCAACAAAGTGGCACAGAAAATATACTACCGGCACAGTGGGTACCCTGGCGGGCTGACCGAACGGACACTCGCCGATATGCTGGAGAAGCATCCCGACCGCGTGATCCGTCAGGCCGTGAAGGGTATGCTGCCGAAGAACTCGCTCGGAAGAAAGATGCTGAAACGAATGAAAGTGTACGTCGGCCCGAATCATCCGCACGCTGCGCAGGTGTCAGGCTAAACGGAGGCATTAATGGTCCAGGACCAGCAACACTACTACTATGCCATGGGTAAGCGGAAGACTTCGGTAGCCCAGGTCCGGCTGTACACCGACACGGGCATTAACCAGGTGAACGGCAAACCGCTGGAAGAGGTCTTCCCGTGGGACTCGTGGCAGCAGCTCATCCAGCAGCCATTCGACGTGACGAACGCGCACGGCCAGTTCCGGATCGTCGCCAAGATACGTGGAGGAGGAGTTGTGAGCCAGGCCGGAGCGCTGCGTCACGGCATCGCCCGAGCGCTCCAGGTAGCCGACCCCGCTCTGCGGAGACCGCTCAAGAGGGCCGGCCTTCTCACACGAGACGCCCGCGAAAAGGAACGCAAGAAGTACGGTCTCGCACGAGCGCGCAAGGCCAAGCAGTGGACAAAGCGGTAGGTTACAATCGAGCGAACCTGCGTCAGCATCCGAAGTGCGAATGGGCATACAGGATAGGCGCGGTCATGAGATATACTTAACCGAAGAGCGCTGGCAACATCTCTGCGATGAACCTCCAGAGATGTTGGATCACGAGCGCGAACTGTTCGAAGTTATCCGGCTGGGGCGGCGATCCCAGGATTCGGTCCGCCCTCACGTTTACCTGTACTACTTGGACTGCTCCGGGCTCCCGTACGGGAACACGACGGTAGTCGTAGTTGTACGGTTCGGCTATTTCCCAAACGGAGATGAGAACAACTTCGTTCTCACCGCTTACCAGATTAGACGGCGGAGCGCTCTTACTCGATGAACTCTGTTCGAATAACCTATGACTCGGAGGGGGACACTCTCTACATAGCCTTCGGCCAGCCGAGAGGCGCGACAGGGTACCAGATTTCGGACCAGATTCTGTTGAGATTGGAGCCGGCCGGATGCGCCCCGGTCGGTCTTACGATATTCAACTTCCTGCATCACATCAATTCGGGACAGGGAATTGAACTCGACGATGTGGACGACGATCTCGCAACTGCCCTTGCCTCAAAGCCCGTCAGCCAATTTCTGCGGGTTCGCAAGCACAACGGTAAGTTGGCTGCCTATCTTCGTGAGCCGTCTCTGCGGGAAGCCGTGTCAACATAAGTCACGCCATGACATGGACATATCAGCGCTACGGCGAGCGTAAGCCCTCGCATACCGTTCTGTTACAATCGGAGAGGTACTTCACTCCACCGATTGTCGTGGGACTGCGATGACTTCTCGCTCTACTTCTCGCAACCGTAAGTCAAAAACCACCGCCACGCGCCTGTCGATGGGCGCGGAGAACTACCTGCTGTCCATATTCCGATTGGAAGAGCAGAACGTGCGCGTTACCCTCACGGTGCTCGCCGATCACCTCAAGACGCTTCCAATGGACGAGGGCCTGGGGACGTCGCTGCCATCCGTGGGAGGCATGATCCGCCGACTCTCCCGGGAGGGCCTGGTCGAGACGACTGCCAACAAAGAAGTGGTGCTGACATCCAAAGGCCGAAGCCCGGCCGAGAGTATCGTCAGAAGACACCGACTCGCCGAGTGCCTGGTGGTGGACCTGCTGGGAGTAGACCTGCACCTGGCCCACATCGAAGCTCATCGCCTTGAGCACGCGATCTCCGAATACCTTGAAGAGAAGATCGTGAAGGCGCTCAACGACCCCACTACGTGCCCGTTCGGACACCCCATCCCAGGAAGCGCCTACACTCCCACCAGACAGACCAAGGCGCTGGACAAAGCGGAGCAGGGAGAGGAGCTCATCATAGACTCGGTGCCCGAGGATGACCACGCGCTTCTGATGTATTTTGTGGAGCAGAACCTCGTACCTGGCCGAGAGGTGGACGTGAGGGAGGCCGCAAAGACTCGAGGAGTCATAACACTTGACTCCGGCGGCGGCGATATAGTGTTCAGCTACGATGTCGCCGCAAAGATACGGGTGTGTCCAAGATAGTCAGAGCCTGCGGTCTCCGTCTCTAGGCAGTGTTGACATTTCCCGTCATTCCCGCGAAAGCGGGAATCTAGGTGCCTTTGGAAGCAGACATCGCCTCCATTCTGGGTTCCAGCCTGCGCCAGAGTGACGAAACTGGGTTGTTGAGCTGCCTGATAATCAAATGTCAACACTACCTAGA